>JAKLPV010000023.1 GCA_022013685.1 Anaerolineae bacterium | reverse complement strand
GTCGGTCTGCGCGCCCAGGGAGTGGCTGCTTACGAGTCTGCTGTGGCAGGGGCCTGGCTCCACGCCCAGGCGGGCTTGCTGGCTGTAGAAAAAGTCGGCGCGTCTGCTTCTGTGCTGGCCGGGGATATCCTCGACGCCATCCCGGATGCATTAAATGGGTTTTAATTGCGCATATCTTGACAACTTTAGGCAGACAAAAAAACTTATCTGTGGTTTACAAAACAGACACCTCGCCAACGCAGGTGTCTGTTTTGTAAAAATTGCATTCTTTCATCCATTATTCCGATATTCATTCGGCGATATCCCCATTTGTTTACTAAAGACCCGGCTGAAATAGGCCTGGTCTTTGAACCCGACCGCCCGCGCAATGTCGGCGATGCTGCGCGCCGTGTTGCGTAAAAGCGCTTGGGCTTGTAAAACGCGGTAGCGGTTGAGATAATCCCAGGGGGAGATTTCCAGCTCACGGTTGAAGACACGCGTCAGGTAATCTTCGCTGACGCCGATGGCCTCGGCGATTTCCCAGCGCGAAAGCGGACGTGTGTAATTTTGATGCAGATAAGCCACCGCACGCTTAACCAGCGCGCTGGTCTGCGGCGGCAGAGTATCCACGCCGAAAAGGGCGCGGTTCAGGGCAGAAATGGTCTCAGTTTCTGACCAGATTCCTTTGCTTTGCAGGGTAACGCGGGCGTGATGCTCCAGCCGTTTGACATCCTCCAGGCTGAGCAGTTTGCTACTCAGCACCACCACCGGCACCGAGCGCAACCGCGGATCGGCGCGCATCCGGTCGAGCACATCTGCGCCGCCCAGGCCGGGCATGACCAGATCGAGTAGCACCAGCGATGGGACCTGGCTTTCCATCAAGGACAGGGCGTTTTCGCCATTTTTGGCAAGTTGGACAACGCAGCCGGGGAGTCCCTGCTCGACCAGCTTTTTGTGCGCGGCGCGGACTTCGGGGTCATCGTCCACGATCAAAATCGAACCAGCCGAATCTGCCGGGCAGAGAGCGTTAAGGGTTTCAAGCAGGGTCTGCGGATTGGGAGTTTTGGCGACGAAACCGGTCAGACCGAGGCTGGGGGAATCGCTTTCGGGTAGTTGACCGTAAATAATAACGGGAGCCAGGCTGAGGGTCGTGTGGCTGCGCAAGCGGCGCACGAGGTTCCAGTCGCCGGGCCGGGCTGAAGATAAGTCCCAGGCAACAGCCAGCGGTTTGGTGTTGGCTAGCGCCGCTTCCAGTTCATCCATATTGGAAACAAGGCAAATTTTCAGGTTCTGACGCAGGCTCATAGCCTGAATTTCTGCCGCGGGCAGACCGGATGATGCCAACAGCAGCAGCACCGGTTGGGCATCTGAACCGCTGGCTTGATCGCGTTCCAACGCGGGCAGCGGTAATTGAATGTGGAAAATGCTGCCTCGCCCTGCCTGGCTGTCGAGGGTCATCCTGCCACCGTGCAAGGCCACCAGGTGGCGGGTGATCGAGAGTCCCAGCCCGATGCCGCCCGCGATGCGCCGGTCGTGTTCCATAGTCACAAAGGGCTCAAAAATGCGTTCCTGCTGTTCGGGGGGAATGCCCCAACCGGTGTCGCTGACCCACAGATGAACATGGGGCGGAGCAACTTCAGCGCCGAGCATCACCTGGCCTTTTTCGGTGAATTTGCGCGCGTTGCTGAGCAGGTTGAGCAGAATCTGGCGCAGCCGCACGGCGTCGGCGCGGATCAGTGGCAGGCGCGCAGGCAGGTCGAGCCGCCACTCAACATTTGGGTTGGCGCTGTTCCCCGCAATGGCGTGAAAGGCATCCTCCAGCAGCGGGCGCGGATCGATCAGTTCGAGCGAAAGATCGAGTTCGTCAATTTCAGCGCGCGAAAGATCGAGCAAGTCGTTGATCACGCGCAATTGGTGCTCGGCATGGTCTTGAATGTTCTGGATGTCGTTATGCAGGGACGGTTCGAGTTGCTGGGGGGCCAGCAGGGTTTGGGTTGTCCCCAAAATAATATTGAGCGGGGTGCGCAGCTCATGGCTGACATTGGCCAGCAAACGAGTCTTAATGCGGTCGGCCTTTTCGGCAGTCAGGCGCGCCTGCTGGATTTCGTCGAACAGCAGCGCCCCCTGAATGGCGCTGCTCAGGTTGGCGCGCAGCAGTTCGTAAATATTTCCCTCGCGCGGACCAATCTCGAAAACGGCATATCCCAACGATTTTTCCTGAAAATATAACGGCTCAACCACCAGGCTGTAGCGGCGCTCGTGCGGCAGAAACTCTGGCGGCAAAAGCTGGCGTGTGGCAAAGCGCCAGCCGGCCGGGTCGAGCGCGGCGCGCCCTTGCTCGGTGTAAGCCATCATCAGGCGCGAAAAACCGGAGGCGTCGTACAATACCAGGTACGCGCTCGGGATTCCCAGCCCCGGCAGGTGCTCGTACAACACATCCCCCAGTTGGCGAACGTCGAATGTGGTCAGCAGGGCGCGGTTGGTCTCGCGCAGGTTCTCGGTTTGGCGCTCGGCCTGCCACTGCCAGTATGCCTGGGCGCGCCTCTCGGCTTCGCTCACCACCACGCGCGCCTGGCTCAAAAGTGCTTCAAGCGCGGCGCGCGCATCAGCGTTCAGGCCCGGCAGCGCCCAACGTCGTAAAACCGAGAGCACATCATTCCAGGTCAGCACATCCAGGTGGGTGCGCATGGCCTGGTTAAGCAAATCATCCAGAATTTGTAAAAAACGGTTCTTTTTCTTGGTAAACGCGGGGAAATTTTCCAGGCTGGAGATTAATTCATCCAAAAGGATATTTAACCCCACCCGAAGTCCATCCGGCAGCGTTCCACCCGCAGCCTGGGCCATTTCAGTGAGACATTTTTCCCGCTCTGGCGTTTCCCGCAAGCGCACCGGGATGGATTCCGTATCCCTGGCTTTTTCCTGTGGCTGAAAGGAGGCTTGCGCCACTGCCGCCGAAGCGCAGCCGCAAGATTCGCGCACCACCAGGCTGGAGGGCAATGTCATCAACGCCGGAACGGTTTCACCGTTTAATTGGGCCAGCAGCAATTCAACCGATTTTGCGCCCTGGTCATAAAATGGCAAATCGACCGTGGTCAACGGCGGCGTGGACAGCCGTTCTTCGATGGAGTTATTAAAACCGGTCACGGCCACATCACCGGGAATATCATAACCACGCGCCTGGAGCGTTTTCAACGCCCAGAGCGCCAGCATGTCACTGACCGCCACCACCGCCTGGAAGTCAACTCCAGGTTTGAGACCACGCTCGTCGAGCAAAATCTGGACTGCCTCCGCGCCCGATTCCCAGCGCAGCGGGCGCGTGACCAGTTCGGGGATCAGCGGCAGGTCATGGGCTTGCAGCGTATCCAGATAGGCGCGATAGCGTTCTTGCGCATAGTAATGCTCTTCAGGACCGCGAATAAAAGCCAGGCGGGTAAATCCATGTTCTTTGATGAGATGCGTCAGTAGCGCGCGCATACCCTGGTAGCTGTCGAGCGCGACCGCGGGCAACCCTTCCATAAATTGCGCCAGGCTGACCATTGGCAGCCCTTCGTAGCGCTGATGGAAGGCGCTGATCTCGCCTGGGCTGAGCACCCCTCCCAGGCTGGAGGCCCAGGTGACGAGTCCGTCCAGGCATTCGGTGCTGGCCAGGTCGAAAATCTGGTTGCGCTGACTCTCGAAAGCGGTCGATGAGCGTAAGCGTCCGCCCGGAAAGCTGACCAGGTTGATATCCAGCCGCGCGGCTGCATCCAAAAGTCCCGGCCAAAGCGCGCGGCTGGCGCCGGTATTCAGGCTGGCGAGTAAAAATCCTAGGGTTGGGCGATCTCGAAGCATGGTAAAAGTTTACTACAATTCCAGTGTCAGAAAGAACAAGACGCTTTTATCCAACCGCTGTGCGGTAATGTCCAAAGAGTTCTATCTATAATCGGAGATACACAATGCCTGTACAAGCCAAAAAAGGTGAACAACCCATGAGTCAATCTGCTACCGTTCCAAAGAATGATATCCGCTCAATCTTGCTACGCCAAATGGCCCGGATTGGAAGGGCCTTCATGAAATATCGCTGGTTGTATTTCATGATGATACCCGGAATCATCTACTTCGCAACATTCCGCTATATGCCGCTTTGGAATGCCCAAATCGCTTTCAAGGATTTCAAGCCCTTGCTCGGCGTTGAAGCCAGCCCCTTTGTAGGTTTCAAGTATTTCATAAATTTTTTCAATTCATACTATTTCAGCCAGCTTATCGGTAATACCCTGATTTTTAGCATTGCCAAGCTGATCATAGGTTTGCCAGTGGCAGTCATTTTGGCGTTGAGCATTTACGAATCCATGTTCAAGCGCTTGGCGCGCTTTGTTCAAACCATCGCTTACCTGCCTCACTTCTTGTCCTGGGTCATCATGTTTGGCATCCTGCTGGTCATGCTTTCGCCTGGGGAAGGATTGTTCAACGAGATCATTAAAGCCAACGGAGGCACTCCCGTTCCGTTCATGATGTCGGTTGACTGGTTCCGAATCGTTGTTATTTTGTCGGATATTTGGAAAGAGACCGGCTGGAGTACCATCATTTATCTGGCGGCTTTAATGGCAATTGATCCGACCCTGTTCGAAGCTGCCGCTGTGGATGGCGCATCGCGCCTCCAGCGCATTTGGCATATTTCATTGCCGGGTATTGCCGCCACCATCGTGGTGGTTACGCTCTTGCGGCTGGGCAACATTCTCGACGCCGGGTTTCACCAGATTTTTGTGCTCTATTCGCTGCCGGTCTACAGTGTCGGCGACATTATTGACACCTGGGTCTACCGACAAGGTATTTTGGAGTTTCAATTTAGCCTGGCAACCGCAGTTGGCCTATTCAAAGGCACAATCGGATTAATGTTGGTGTTGGTATCCAATCACCTGGCAAAGAAATTTGCTGGCACAGGCATTTACTAGGCGAGGAATCAAATATGAACTACAAAACCAAATCTTGGGATGATGCTGTTTTCCAAATCCTTGTAAATGGCTTGCTTATCTCGATCTTGTTTGCAGTACTTGTCCCGATGTGGAGAGTTTTTATGATGTCGGTTACGCCGCTCGGGCATCTCTCCGAAACATACGGGCTTTGGCTTGAGCCGTGGAAGTGGTCTTTCGAAGCTTATAAACAATTGCTCAGCCACCCATCTTTTTTACGCGCCACTACCAACAGTTCCATTATCACCATCGGCGGCGTAATCATCAA
This sequence comes from Anaerolineae bacterium, assembly GCA_022013685.1. GTDB lineage: Bacteria > Chloroflexota > Anaerolineae > Anaerolineales > Villigracilaceae > UBA8950. The sequence continues at coordinate 25,751 of JAKLPV010000023.1, read as the reverse complement.
TATGCTGCTGACTGTGCCCTTTGCCTATGCTCTCTCAAACCACGAACTGCCGGGGCGAAAATTTTTCATCACGATCGTCATGATCCCCTTTTTGTTCAATGCGGGTCTTATCCCGGCTTATCTTGTGGTTTCAAAACTTGACCTGATCGACACATACTGGGCGGTTATTTTGCCCGGCGGCATCAACATCTATAACCTGTTGGTCATGAAAAGCTTTTTCGAAGGTTTGCCGGAAGAGCTAAAGGAAGCCGCCCGCCTTGATGGCGCCAATGAGTTGCAAGTGCTGTGGCATGTGATTTTGCCGCTCTCCAAGCCAATTTTACTGACCATTGCCCTCTTCTACACCGTTGCACACTGGAACGAGTTTTTTAACGCCATTTTATACATCAATGATGCCAAACTTCAGCCATTGCCGGTTTTATTGCGCAACATTCTGCTGGCCGCAAACATGAATGAATATGTGGAATACGACGCCTTTAGCGCCGCTCCAGTGGAAGCATTCAAAGCGGCCAGCGTATTCCTGACCATGCTCCCGATGGTCATCCTCTACCCCTGGATTCAGAAATACTTCACCAAAGGCACCCTGCTTGGCGGTGTCAAGCAATAAATCTGAAGGAGGTCTAACACAAGCCAATTTCTGTGATTTTGTATTGCATCTTATCCTGTTCTACCAATCGTTCAAATTAGAAGAGAGGTCCCAAATGAACAAACTGTTACTCAAATCCATGCTGGTAATGATGCTGATAGCCATTCTCATCAGTGCTTGCGCCCCGGCAGTCACGCCGACCACAGAACCGGTTGCGGATGTCCCCGCGACTGCCGCCCCGGTTGAAGAACCCACCGCTGTTCCCGAACCGACCGAAATTCCGGTGACGGACATCGAATTGTGGGCCGGTGGCCGTGTTTCTGAAGCCGGCCCTCCGCCTGAAGATTGGGTTGCCTACCAAATCATGAGGGATAACGTCAAAGTCAATTTGAATCTTGTCCTCCTGCCATCTACTCAGGCCGACCAGGATACCAAGATCAATGCTGCCGGCGCCAGTAACTCACTGCCCGATGTGTTCATGGTCAGCCGCGATGTCTGGTACAAGCTCGTCGATGCTGGTTTGGTGGCCAAAGTGGATGATTTGCTTCCCTTGATGCCTACCCGCGTTGCAGGCCATTATTCAGATGAAGCCCGCAACAAGCTGGTCATGCTCGATGGCTCGATGTACGGACTGCCTGACCCCGGCGCCCTGCCCCAGACCGATTCGCTCGTTATCCGCCAGGACTGGCTCGACAAACTTGGGCTTGAATCCCCAAAGACCCTCGACGAAGTCCTGACCGTTCTGAAAGCCTTCACCTTTGATGATCCTGATGGCAATGGGCAGAATGACACCTACGGTTATTGTGCTTACATTGAAGGTTCCGGCCTGGCCAACGCCGGTATCGGTACGCGCTTCGACTGGATCTACGGCGCTTACGGCGTTGCCGGCGTCTGGAACCTGTCCAGCGCCGACGCGGTTGGGTTGAATGTCCGCAGCCCCGAGTTCATGAAAGCTGTCGATTACATCAAGACTCTCAATGACGAAAAAGTCATCGACCCAGACTGGCCGACCCTCAAGAAGGATGAATTCCGCGCTCGTTGGAAACAGGGCAAATGCGGCATGATGCACGAAAACTTTGCCGCCCTGGCCAACCAATCCAACTACAAAGACTTTGACACCAACTTCCCGGATGGACAGTGGGTTGCGATGGATGCCCCCACCGGCCCGGATGGCAAAAGCTCGATAGGCGTTGTTGCCAAAACAGCTCGTATCTACGCCGTTTCCCAGAAAGCCATTGACGAAGGCAAAGGCCCTGCCATTGCCCGCCTACTCGAGTGGATGGCTTCTGACGAAGGTTACTACCTGCTCGGCTTCGGCGTCGAGGGCGTGAACTACAAGCTGGATGACAAAGGCTTCATCACCACCGAAGGCCTCGATGATGCCGCCAAGTGGACATCCAAGGAAGCCCAACCGCTGACCCAGCTTGCCAACATGGTTTACATCTTCACTGATGTCGAAATGCAGGCCCGCTATGTGGCTTACAAGACCGTAAATGGCCGCGATATGGACCCGAAGGCTTACTACGCTGAATTCCAGAAGAAACCTTTCACCGAAGCCACCGGCCAGAGCGTTATCAACCCGCCCGCCAATGCCGCCGATTTCGTGCGCTTCTACAGCGAGAACATCGTCCAGTTCGTGCTCGGTCAAAAGCCGCTCACCGAGGACGCCTGGGCTGAGTTTATTGCCACCCTCGACAGCCTGGGTGCGAAAGAACTTGAAGCCGACGCCAAGGAAACATTACTGCAGGCCGGGTTTGTAAAGTAACCAGGCACACAAACATGAGGCGGGCGGCCACAACCGCCCGCCTTACTCTGAAACAACTACACATCAGGTCTTTAATTTCAACCAATTCGTAAAATTCGCGACGCTGAAATGACCACTCCTATTCCTCTCAAAATTGCCTATCTTGGCGGCGGAAGCCGTGAATGGGCGCGCAAGTTGATGTTCGATCTGGCGCTCTGCCCGGAACTCTCCGGTGAGATCGCCCTCTATGACATCGATATGGACTCGGCGCGCCTGAACGAGCAGCTCGGCAACTGGCTCCACGCGCCGCAGCAGCCGGGAGTGATCTCACACTGGCATTACACCGCAGTCGAAACCCTATCCGAAGCCCTGCGCGGCGCAGACTTCGTCATCATTTCGATCCAGCCCGGTTCGCTGGAGCTGATGGGTAAAGAAATTGCCATCGCTGAAAAATATGTCCGCTTCTTCCCGGTTGGCGATACCAGCGGCGCGCCCGGCTTAGTGCGCGGATTGCGCTCCGCCAAAATCTACAAAGGCTTTGCTGAAGCCATCGCTGAAATCTGCCCGAAGGCCTGGGTCATCAACTACACCAACCCGATGGCAATCTGTACCCGCACGCTGACCCGCGTTGTGCCGGAACTGAAAGTTTTTGGCTGCTGCCACGAAGTCTTTGCCGTGCAAAAAATGCTCGCCGGCCTCGTCGCGCAATATTGGGGCGTACCCACACCCCACAAAAACGAGATCAAGGTCAACGTTATTGGCCTGAACCACTTCACCTGGTTCGACAAAGCCACCTGGGACGGGCGCGACCTGCTTGAACTCGTCCGCCATCACATTGCCCAGCCCGGAACACTGCGCCCATATCGCCAGCCCGAAGTCGAAAGCTGGGATGACTGGTTCAAGAGCGTTCATCAGATCAAATTTGGACTTTTCCAGCGCTTCGGCATTCTCGCCGCCGCTGGCGACCGCCACCTCGTTGAATTTATCCCCGGGTTCATTGACTCCCCGGAAACTTTATTTCGTTATGGAATCATCCGCACACCCGTCAGTTTTCGCATCGCCCGCTGGCAGGCTGCCCCGCAAAAAACGCGTGACTTGCTCTCTGGCAAAACCCCGCTCGAGCTCAGATCCAGCGGCGAAGAAGGTGTCGGGCAGATCAAGGCCATCCTCGGCTTGGGCGACATCATCACCAACGTCAACCTGAAAAACCAGGGCCAGATCGCCAACCTGCCTCTCGATGTAGTCGTCGAAACCAATGCCCATTTCAGCCGCGACGAAGTCCGTCCGCTCTCGGCCGGTTCGATCCCCGCCGGTTTGCTGCCACTCATTCAGCAGCACAGCGCCAATCAGGAACTGATCATCGAAGCCGCTCTGACCGGCGACAAAGACCTGGCTTTCCAGGCCATTTACAACGATCCGACCACCTCCCTGACGCTGGACAAAGCCTGGGAGATGTTCACTGAAATGCTTTCTTTGGACGAAGGACAATAAACCAACGACCAAAGTTCTTGTCCTGCATCTTTGATCCTTCGTTTTTTTCAGCCTTCATCCTTCCGCCCTCATCCTTTACTCCAGTAGGTTCCTATGTCTCATCCAATTGCTCCGCCAATCGTTACTACTAATTCCTGGGCAGTCCGCATGGCCGATTCGGTCCTGCAAAACTATCCTGAATCAAAATGGAAATGGCACTACGAACACGGGCTGGTTGTGCAGGCCATTGCCGCAATTGGTGAGTCTCGCTTTCAGGATGTTGACCAGGCCCGGGTCGATCGCTTTGTCACTGCCGACGGCGAAATCCGCACTTACAGGGTGGGCGAATTCAACCTCGACCAAATCAACCCCGGCAAATTGCTCTTTTCCGTTTACCGCCGCAGCGGCGACGAACGCTACGCGGCCGCCATCCGCCTGCTGCGCAAACAAATGCGCGAGCAGCCTCGCACCCCGAGCGGCGGCTACTGGCATAAGCAAATCTACCCCAACCAGATGTGGCTGGACGGCGTCTACATGGCCGAACCTTTCCAGGCCGAATGTGCTTTCACCTTCAACGAGCCTGAACTGTTCGATGAGATTACCCGCCAGTTCATTTTGATGGAAAACCACACCCGCGATCCGCAGACCGGCCTGCTCTACCACGGCTGGGACGAGTCAAAAGCCCAGAAATGGGCAAACCCGGCCACGGGTTGTTCGCCCCACTTCTGGGGCCGGGCGATCGGCTGGTACGTGATGGCCCTCGTCGATGTGCTTGATTTTCTTCCAACGGAACATCCCCAACGCCCCACTTTGCTGGATATTCTCAGCCGCCTGGCTGCGGCCCTGGTTCGTTTTCAGGATTCTGCCAGCGGACTTTGGTACCAGATCATTGACCAACCGCAGCGCCCCGGCAACTACCGCGAGTCGTCGGCTTCGGCCATGCTGGCCTATGGTTTTGCCAAAGCCGTGCGCCAGGGCTGGCTCGCCACCGAATATCTTTCCGCCGCGCGGCGCGCTTATCGTGGGCTGCTTGAAAACATGATCCGTGTCGATGCGCGCGGCCTCGTCAGCCTCGAAGGCACCTGCAGCGTGGCTGGGCTGGGCGGCGACCCTTACCGTGACGGCTCGTTCAATTATTACATCAACGAACCCATCGTTGCCAATGACTTTAAAGGTGTCGGCCCGTTCATTTTGGCCGCGCTGGAGATGGAAAAAGTTAAGGCCGAATGATGATCTCCCCCCTCGATTTCGGCGCCAAAGCCGACGGCGTGACCCTCGATACCGCCGCCATCCAATCGGCAATCGATGCCTGCGCTGCACGCGGCGGCGGGACGGTGACCATCCCCGCCGGGCGCTACCTGAGCGGCGCGATTTTCTTTCGCGACAATATCAGCCTGCATCTTGAAGCGGGCGCAACCCTGCTCGCCAGCCAAAACCCCGCCGACTATCCGGTGACCGCCAACCGTTGGGAAGGTGTGGAACAGCAAACCTACACCCCCTTCATGGCTGGCAACGGCCTGAAAAACATTACCATCACCGGGCGCGGCACCCTGGATGGTCAGGGCGATTTCTGGTGGAAAGGTTTCCGAGAGAAAACCCTCGCCCACCCTCGCCCGCGCCTGATCGGTTTTGCCGATTGTCAGAATGTACTCATCGAAGGCGTGACCCTGACCAACTCGCCGGCCTGGACGATCAACCCGGTGCGCTGCGAGAACGTCAATGTGCGCGGAGTGACGATCATCAACCCGCCCGATTCGCCCAATACCGACGGCATCAACCCCGATTCCTGCCGCCTGGTGCGCATCTCCGATTGCTACGTCAGTGTCGGTGACGACTGTATCACCATCAAATCTGGAACCCAGTTTGAGCGCCCCGACCTGCTCCAGCCTTGCCGCGACATTACCATCACCAACTGTACCCTCGAGCGCGGACATGGCGGCGTTGTTATCGGCAGCGAAATGAGCGGCGGCGTTCAAAATGTCGTCATCTCGAACTGTGTTTTCATCGGCACCGATCGCGGTATCCGCCTCAAATCGCGGCGCGGGCGCGGCGGCTTGGTCGAAAATGTGCGCGTCAGCAATTTGATCATGGACGGTGTGCTCTGCCCCTTCACCATGAACCTGTACTACCACTGTAACGGCGCCAAGGGCGACACAACCGTCTCGGACAAACAGCCTCGCGCGGTGGAGAGTGGCACACCTGCCTTCCGTAACATCCACTATAGTCATATTACCGCTGTGGATGTAAAAATTGCCGCTGGATTTTTCTATGGCCTGGCCGAAATGCCGCTCGAAGACATTTCCTTGACCGATATATCCATCTCACTAACCGGCGGCGCGGAACCGGACTACCCGGAAATGGCCGACGACATCCCGAGCATGACTCAGGCTGGTTTTTTTATCCGCAACGCCCGCAACATTCGTCTCGATAACGTTCAAGTCCACAACCAGCTCGGCCCCGCCTTCGACACCGATGACTCTGTTGAAGCGGACATCCACCCGTGACCAATCTCGAATCTCTACTCTCTACTCTCGGAGTTTCCCCATGAAAAAAATCGTTACCTTTGGTGAAATCATGCTGCGCCTCGCTCCTCCTGGTTTTCAACGCTTCACCCAGGCGCGGACTCTTGAAGCCACCTACGGCGGCGGTGAAGCCAATGTTGCCGTCTCGCTCGCCAACTACGGTGAAACTGTCGATTTCGTCACCCGCCTGCCAAAAAACGATCTGGGCGATGCCTGCATTGCAAGTTTGCGCGGACTCGGCGTCGGCACCGGTCATATCCTGCGCGGCGGCGAGCGGATTGGCATCTACTTCCTCGAAACCGGGGCCGCCCAACGCGCCAGCAAGGTTATCTACGATCGGGCTGGCTCCAGTTTCGCCAGCATCCAGCCCGGCAGCATCGACTGGAAAACCGCCTTTGCCGGCGCCGATTGGTTCCACTGGACTGGCATCACCCCGGCTGTTTCACAGGGCGCGGCGGAAGTCTGCCGCGAAGCCATCCTGGCTGCCCGCGAGTTGGGAGTAACCGTCTCGACCGATCTGAATTATCGCGCCAAACTGTGGAAGTGGGGCAAAACCGCCGGAGAGGTGATGAGTGACCTGGTTGGCCTGTGCGACGTGGCCCTTGGCAACGAGGAGGACGCTGAAAAAGTCTTCGGCATCAAAGCTCCCGAAAGCGACATCACCGCCGGCAAAGTGGACGCCGATCACTATCGCTTCGTCTGCGAAAAACTGGCCGAGCGCTTCGCCTCGCTAAAAACTGTCTCCATCACCCTGCGCGGCTCCATTTCAGCCAGTCACAACACCTGGTCTGGGGTGCTTTGGACACGCCCTGAGCGGAGTGACCCTGAGCCTGTCGAAGGGGAGCAAAGTCGAAGGGCAGGTTTCTATATTGCCCCGACCTACAACATCCTCCCGATCATCGACCGTGTCGGGGGCGGCGACTCGTTCATGGGTGGTCTGATCTACGGCCTGCGCAAATACGCCGACGACCCGCAAAAGGCGCTCAACTTCGCTGCGGCGGCAGCCTGCCTTAAACACAGCATCCCCGGCGACTTCAACACCGTCACCGTTGCTGAAGTCGAAACCCTGATGGGTGGCGACGCCTCCGGGCGGGTTTCGCGGTAGCGTGGAGTCCAACGTCTCCTGACGTTGGACATCGAAAGTCTGGAGACTTTCGACTCCGGAATAATTATGCGTCTTATCACCTTCCAACATCACGGTCAGATTCGCCTTGGCGCACAGATCGGAGAATCCATCCTCGACCTGAACAAGGCCAATCCTGCCCTGCCTGCCGATATTTTTCTTCTCCTGAGTGCCGGGGCTTCTGCGCTGGAGCTGGCGCGTGAGGCCCTGGCCGAGGCGAAGCCCCATGCGTTCATCTCGCTTTCGGAGGCGATCCTGCTCGCGCCGGTACCGCATCCTGGCAAGATACTCTGCATCGGGCACAACTACAAAGGCCACATCGGGATTGGCAAAACCGAAATCCCTGAATATCCGAATTTTTTCTGCAAGACCGCCAATACCATTATCGGCCACCAGCAGCCCATCCTTGTTCCGCGTGTCACCTCGCAGGTGGATTATGAAGCCGAACTGGCCGTCATCATCGGCAAACGCGGACATGACATTCCCGAAGCCGAAGCCATGGACTACATTGCCGGGTACAGCATTTTCAACGATGTCAGCGCCCGCGATATCCAGAAACGCACCAGCCAGTGGTTCTTGGGCAAATCCTTCGACACGTTTGGCCCGCTCGGCCCGGCGCTGGTTACCAAAGATGAAGTTCCTGATCCGCACTGTCTCGATCTGGAATTGACCGTCAACGGTGCGCCGAAACAACGCACCAACACCAGCGACCTGATTTTTAGTATCCTGTTCCTGGTCTCGTACTTGAGCCAGGTGATGACCCTCGACCCCGGCGACATCATCGCCACTGGCACCCCCGCCAAACTTGCTGAAGCATCCAACCCGCAGCGTTTCCTTAAGCCGGGTGACATCGTCAGCATCACCATCGAAAAACTTGGCACACTGATCAATCTGATCCAGTAGCTGTTGTTCTGAATTCATCATTCTTTATTCTGACTTCTGAATTCCAAAGGATTTCCCATGGCCCGCTTCATGCGTTTAGATGTAACCAACACCCTGCTCGATACCGGTCTCCTGCCGCTGTTCTACAACGGGGACATCGAAACCGCCATCGAACTGGTCAATGCCTGTGTGCGCGGCGGCGCGCGGACGATTGAATTCACCAATCGCGGCGAGATGGCCTATCCGGTCTTTACCGAGTTGGTGCGGCACTTTGCCAAAGCCGACCCGTCCGTGATTTTGGGCGTCGGCTCGATCATCGATGCCCCGACTGCGGCGCTTTTCATGGCTTCGGGTGCAAACTTTATCGTTGGCCCGAGTTTCAACCCGGAGATTTCCCGCCTGTGCAACCGTCGCAAGATTCTCTATCTGCCGGGCTGCTCCACTGAGAATGAAATCAGCACGGCTGAGGAGTGGGGCGCGGAAATCTGCAAGATTTTCCCCGGTGAATCGGCCGGCGGCCCGGCTTTTATCAGCGCTGTCATGGCTCCCTGCCCCTGGCACCGCCTGCTTCCCACCGGCGGTGTGGATGCGACCGAAGCCAGCATCGGCGAGTGGATCAAAGCCGGGGCTGCCGCAGTTGGCCTGGGCAGCAAACTGATTTCCGGGCAGGCGGTCAAAGACAAGGACTTTGACCGCATCGCCAGCAAAGCCGCCCAATGTGTCGGCTGGGTCAAGAAAGCCCGCGCGGATAAAAAATAGATCATATTCTGTCATTGCGAGGAGCGTTTTTTGCGACGAAGCAATCTCCTGTTTGCGGGAGACCGCCACGCCGCAAAAGCAGCGGCTCGCGGTGACATCCAAAGGAGAAAATTATGAAATACCATGCCATTCTGACTGCCAATCCGGGCTTGAACACTCCGCCCATCAACCCCTGCCAACTGCTCGATTTTGCTCTGCTCAAACTGTCAGCGGGTGAAACCCACAGCGCCGAAAGCGGCGAGCGCGAAATCCTGGCCGTGATTTTGGGCGGCAAGGCCACTTTTGAAATCAACGGCCAGCGCTTCGAGAAGGTCGGTGGACGACCGAACGTCTTTTCCGGCAAACCGCACTCGGTCTATATTCCCGCGGGGGCCAAATACAGCATCCAGGCCGAGGGCAATGTCGAAATTGCGCTGCCCAGCGCTCCCAGCGACCAGACCAGCCTCCAGCCGTATGTGATTGGCCCGGAACGAGTTGCCGAGGGCATCTGGGGCGCGGCCAACTTCAAGCGCTACTTCAAGCGGATTTTGACGTCCGCCGCCCAGCCCGACCTGCCCGCCCGCCGCCTGATTGTCGGCGAGACCCTGACCCCCAGCGGCAATTGGAGTACCTACCCGCCCCACAAGCACCAGGTCGATGACTTGCCGCGCCAGGCCTACCACGAGGAAATGTACTATTTCAAGGTCAGCCCTGCTGAAGGTTTTGGCCTCTGCCACTACTATAACGAAGAAGGTGAAGAAGAAAACTTCACCGTGCGTGATAATAGCATCCATATGATGCCGCGTGGTTACCATACTGTCGCATCTGCGCCCGGCTACACCACCTATTACCTGTGGTTCCTGGCTGGCACCCAGCGCATCCAGGCCACCGTTGATGACCCCAACCTGGGCTGGGTAACCAAGACCGTGGCGATGCTGAAGGAACTCGGGCATTAATTTCAACCTGTAGGGGCACGGCAGAGTTCTTGCAGATTGGCTTGCCTGCGAAAATCCGCCGTGCTCCTGCACATACCAAAGGATTTATCATGATTCTCGACTTATTCAAACTCGATGGAAAAGTGGCTCTCGTTACTGGCGCAGGACGTGGACTGGGTCAGGCGATGGCGATTGCCCTGGCCGAAGCCGGAGCCAACGTGGCCGGGCTGGATGTCATCTCACAGGATGAGACCGCCGCCCAGGTCCAGGCGCTCGGACGGCGCTTCCTGCCCGTCAGCGCCAACCTGCTCGCTGCCCACGCAGATGACATGACCAAGGTCATTGACGAAGTGGTCAACGGTTTGGGCCGCCTCGACATCCTGGTCAACAACGCCGGTATTATTCGCCGCGCCCCGGTGCTCGAATTCAGCGAAAAAGATTGGGACGATGTTATGGCAATCAACTTGAAGGCGGTTTTCCTGCTCTCGCAGGCTGCCGGAAAGGCCATGGTGGCCCAGGGCAGCGGTAAAATTATCAATATCGCATCAATGCTCTCCTTCCAGGGTGGGATTCGCGTCCCATCCTATACCGCCTCGAAAAGCGGCGTGGCCGGTCTGACGCGTCTGTTCGCCAACGAACTGGCCGCCAAAGGCCTCAACATTAACGCCATCGCCCCCGGCTACATGGCAACCGATAACACCGCTCCCTTGCGCGCCGATACCGATCGCGCGCCGGCCATCCTCGACCGGATTCCCGCCGGGCGCTGGGGTGAGCCGTCTGATCTGATGGGTGCCGTCGTGTTCCTGGCCTCGGCTGCCTCTGATTATGTGAATGGCGCAATCGTTCCCGTTGATGGCGGTTGGCTGACAAGGTAACATGAACCCTGACCGTTTTTTCTCTCCCGATCCAACCCTCCGTAGCCTGGCTCGTGAACTCTACGAGCCGGTTGCCACGCTGCCGATCATTTCCCCGCATGGGCACGTTGACCCGCGCCTGTTCGCTGACCCAAACGCCCGCTTTGGCACTCCTGCTGAGCTGTTCATCATTCCTGACCACTACGTCACACGCATGTTGTACTCGCAAGGCATTCCGTTGGAGAAATTAGGAATTAGGGAATTAGGAATTGCAGAAACCCCTAATCCGCAATCTCTAATTCCTAACCATCGTGAAATCTGGAAACTCTTTTGTGCCAATTTCCACCTTTTCCGCGGAACACCGAGTGGTGTCTGGCTGGCGCATGAGCTGAGTCAAGTTTTTGGGATCGAAGAAAAGCCCTCCGCTGCCAACGCTAACTGGCTCTATGACCTGATCAGCGAGAAACTGCCATCTCCTGAGTTTTCGCCTCGTGCCTTGTTTGAGCGCTTTAATATCGATATACTCTCCACCACTGATGCCGCTACTGACATGCTGGAACATCACCAGATGATTCGCCAGAGCGGCTGGAACGGTAAAATTATCCCTTGTTTTCGCCCGGATGGGGTCGTCAATCTGGATGCGCCCGGCTGGCGGCAGAACATCGATATGCTGAGCGTTGTCAGCGGCGTGAATGTGACGGATTATTCATCCTTCATCCGCGCGTTGGAGCAGCGCCGGGAATTTTTCAAGCTGATGGGAGCCAGCGCCACGGACCATGCCGCCTTGACGCCTGCCACCGTTGAACTGACTCCTGCCGAAGCGGATGCCATTTTCCAGCGCGCGCTCAAGGGCCAATCCGAACCCGATGACCCGGCCCGCTTCACCGCCCACATGCTGATGGAAATGGCCCGCATGAGCGTGGAGGACGGTTTGGTGATGCAGTTGCATCCCGGCTCGCTGCGCAACCACAACGACATCATTTTCCAGAAATTCGGGCTGGATAAAGGCTCCGACATCCCGCTTCAGACCGAATATACCCGCAACCTGCGCCCGCTCTTGAACAAATTTGGCAACAACCCCAATCTCAGCCTGCTGCTTTTCACTCTCGACGAGACCTCCTACTCTCGCGAGTTGGCAACCCTGGCCGGGCATTATCCGGCACTGAAGCTGGGTCCGCCCTGGTGGTTCCACGACAGCTTGAACGGCATGGCGCGCTACTTCGATCAGGTTATGGAAACAGCGGGGCTTTACAACACTGCCGGTTTCAATGACGATACGCGCGCCTTCTGCTCCATCCCGGCCCGGCACGATGTGTGGAGAAGGGCCTCTGCCAACTGGGTGGCGGGATTGGTCGCACGGCATATCGTCGATCTGGAGGATGCCCAGGAAATGATGAAAGAATTGGCCGTTGGGTTGGCCAAACGGGCCTACAAATTATGAAATGGTAGGGGCGACCCACCGGGTCGCCTCTACAAAGGATATGAAAATGCTCTCTCCTCTTGGTCTTACCCCCTCCTTTGGTTTTGGCGACCGCCTCGGTCTTGCCACCCCCGGCCACATCGCCGCTGTCAAAGACACCGGCCTGGCCCCCATTTTTGCCCAACAATCTGTCCGCGAGAACGCCCGCACGGGCCGCACCCCTCAAAAGGTGATGGATGATGCCAAACGTGCTGTCGAAGCCGCCGGTTGGGACAAACCCTGGGGCGCGGACGCTGACCACTTGAAAACAGTCGATGATTTGCTGCCCTTCGTCGCTGCCGGGTATACCTTTTTCACGGTTGACCCTGGCGCACATGTGGACAACGCCGCAGACGCCGATCCTGTCTCCGTATTGCAGGGAAAGGCCGCAGGGCAGGCTTGGGATGAGCTTTCAGCGTTATATCTCTCTGAAAACGGCGAAACAGGCTACGGGTCGTTCGAATCCGAGAGTCTGCTGCGGGCGTTGGTCAAGTATGGTAGGGCAATCAGTCACACGATTGCGATGTACCGCCGCCTTTCCGAATTAAAAGATGCTTTTGACTTTGAAGTTTCGGTGGACGAAACCGACGCGCCGACCACGCCTCTGGAACATTTTTTCATTGTCAATGAGCTGACGCGGGCCGGGGTGAAGTTTACTTCGCTGGCCCCGCGTTTTATCGGGCGCTTTGAGAAAGGTGTCGATTACATCGGGGTTATCGCCGCGCTGGATGCTGAGATGGCGAAGCACGCGGCGGTGACGGCGCAGTTTGGAACCTACAAACTGAGCCTGCACTCCGGTTCCGATAAATTCAGCGTCTACCCGCTGATTGTGAAGCACTGGGGCAGTCGCCTGCACGTCAAAACGGCGGGGACAAGTTACCTGGAGGCGCTGCGCGCCCTGGCGATGACCGAACCGGCCCTCTTTGAGCGCATCTGGGCCCTGGGGCTGGAGCGTTACGATACTGACCGCGCCACCTATCACGTGTCTGCCGACCCGGCGCTGGTGGCGGTTGGCCTGCCGCTGCCGGCCCTTCTTGACGATTTCCACGCCCGCGAGATTCTGCATGTTACTTTTGGCTCGGCATTGACCGAGTTTGGCGCTGAAATCAAGTCCGCGCTGGTCAGGCATGCCGATGTGTATAACGCCAACTTGCAGAAGCATTTTGGCAAGCATTTGGATTTGTTGAAATAAAACCATTAACCACAAAGGAAACCAAGCGACACAAAGGTTAAGAACTTAGGTTTTCCTTCGTGATACTTTGTGTCCTTTCGTGGTTAAGAGAAAGCGAGTCATGATGAGTATTTCATTTGATGTACAGGGAAAAGTGGCTGTGGTAACGGGTGGCGCGGGTGTTCTGTGCGCCTCGATGTGTCGTGTTTTGGCCGAGGCGGGCGCAAAAGTGGCCGTGCTCGATTTGCGCCTGGAGCCTGCCGAAGCACTGGCTGCCGAAATCGGCAACGGGGCAATGGGTGTGGCCTGCAATGTGCTCGATAAAGCCAGCGTCGAAGCCGCTGCCGCCCAGGTGCTGAGAGCTTTTGGCCGGGTGGATATCCTGGTCAACGGCGCGGGCGGCAACAAGCCGCAGGCCACCACCAACCCGGAACAATCCTTCTTCGATCTGCCTGCCGACGCCATTCGCTGGGTTTTTGACCTAAACTTGATGGGCGCGATTTTGCCCAGCCAGGTTTTTGGGAAAATCATGGCAGAGCAAAAAAGCGGCGTGATCATTAATATCTCATCGATGAATTCCTTCCGCCCGCTGACGCGCATCCCGGCTTATTCGGCGGCCAAGGCTGGTGTGAGCAACTTCACCCAGTGGCTGGCCGTCCACATGGCGCAGGAATACAGCCCGGAGATTCGCGTCAATGCCATTGCCCCGGGCTTTTTTGTCGGCGACCAGAACCGGGCTTTGTTGATGAGCGAAGATGGCTCGTTGACCGCACGCGGGCAGCAGATCATGTCGCACACCCCGATGGCGCGCTTTGGCAATCCTGACGATTTGCTCGGTGCGCTGATGTGGTTGGTCTCGCCCGCCTCCTCCTTCGTCACCGGGATTGTTGTGCCGGTCGATGGCGGTTTCTCGGCATTCAGCGGCGTCTGACGAATTTTTGTAGATGTGAAACATCGCTTCGCATCTACATGGATATTAAAAATGATTATTTCCCAGGCAATTTCCCCGCAAAACAAACTACTGACAGAACAGGAAATCATCGAAACCCTAAACAAGGGTCTGGCTGGGCAGTTTAAAAATCAAAGTGTGCTGCTGCTGATCCCCGATCACACCCGCTCCTTGCCGCTGCCGTTTTTGTTCCGCGCGCTGGTTGAAATCTTGCGTGATGCCCGCCAACTCGATTTCATGGTTGCCCTCGGCACGCACCCTGCGTTGACGGATGACAGTCTCAATCAACTGGTTGGTATTACTGCCGATGAACGCAAAACGCAATATGCACACATAGGCCTGTTGAACCATGCCTGGGATGATCCTGATGCCCTGACTACTCTGGGCGTGATTGACCAGGATCAGATCAAGGCGATTGCCGGAGAGCGCTGGCACGCGTCCCTGCCAGACAGCGTGGATGTGCGTCTCAACAAAGCCGCCCTGGCTTATGACCATATCCTGATCCTCGGCCCGACCTTTCCGCACGAAGTGGTCGGTTTCTCAGGCGGAGCCAAATACCTGTTCCCCGGCATTTCCGGTCCGGACATGATCAACGCCACCCACTGGCTGGGCGCGCTGGCCGGCGTGGTCGGGACGATTGGCGTCAAGGACACCCCCGTTCGCGCCATGATCCACGCCGCCGCTGAAAAACTCTCCACGCCCGTCACGCTGATAGCCCTGACGGTCGAGGGAAAAGATCTATCCGGCATCTTTATCGGCGACCACGTTTCGGCCTGGAGTGCCGCCGCGGACCTGTCGGCGCAGCGTCACATCCGCTGGTGCGAGAAGCCTTACCAACGGGTTTTGTCCTGCGCGCCCAAAATGTACGATGAACTCTGGACGGGCGCCAAAGCCATGTACAAGCTCGAACCGGCAATGGCCATCGGCGGCGAGGTCATCATCTACGCCCCGCATCTGGATGTGGTCAGCCATGTGCATGGCAAATACATCTACGAGATTGGTTATCACATCCTGCCGTATTTCCTGCAGGATTGGGATCATTTCAAACACATCCCGCTCGGCGTGCTGGCCCATTCGACGCATGTCCGTGGCTCCGGGGTTATGGAATATGGCATCGAAAAGCCCAATGTGCGGGTCACCCTCGCCAGCCAGATTTCGCCCGAAGACTGCGCCCGGCTCAACCTGGGCTATCTCGACCCGGCCAGCATTAATCTCGAAGAATGGCAAAACCGCGAAGCGGAAGGCATTTTGTATGTGCCGAAGGCCGGGGAGATTTTGTACAGGTTACAGCAAACATGATGAACTTCCGTGAGGCCCTGATTGCAACCTATTGCGAAAATCCATGCCAGGTTTTGCCGAACGCGCTCTGGAAAACATTAGCGTGGCTGGATGGCTGGCGTTCATCATTCAACATCAAAAATGACGTGGTGACACATCTTGAATCCTGGAACGAAAACAGGCTGATGCTGTACTGGTCTCGTTCGCGGGAGCGGTTGCCAAGTCTAAGCCAAAACCTGGATTTTGCGCTTGTCCATCAGGATTATCTGCCCTCGTTTCCAGTTTCAAAGTTTGCAGTTCAGATACCCTATTTTCGCCTGATTCACAAGGCAGATGAACTTGAAAAACTGGTGCACCTCCCGCAGGGATTTGCTTTTGTTGATGTGAATGTTTTTCAGGAAGTTGATGCAATTGCATCCCTGATTGGGCAGTGTTATCCTGATTTGCAACCTGATGCTGAAACGGTCAAAGGTTGGTTCGAACATCCAACTTTTGATTCATCTCTGTGGATTTGGGTGATGGATGTCGCGAAAGGAATCCCGGTCGGGTTGGGCATTGCCGAACTGGATAAAACCATCCAAGAAGGTTCACTGGAATGGATACAAGTGCTTCCAGCCTACCATGGCCTGGGTCTTGGAAAGAGCATTGTCCAAAAATTGCTATCGCGATTGGGGAAACAGGCAAAGTTCACCACTGTTTCCGGCGAAGTCGATAACGCAACCAGACCCGAAGCGCTGTACAGAAGTTGCGGCTTCAAGGGAATTGATGTCTGGTGGTTGCTCTCGGAGTGAACTATGCCTGTCGAATCCACCCTCCTCGCCCACTTCACCCGCTACCCGGCCATGCAACTCGCGGATGTTTACAAACTCATCCACCAGGCGGCCATGGGCAGCGAACACGCCATTCGTGACGAACAATCTGCCCGCAGCTGGATGACCCGCGAACTGGCCGAAATGGGCGAGGGGCCAGTAGAACCGCTGCTCGACCTACTCTCCGACGAGACTGGTATCATCCGTGTTCACCTGCGCCCGTACATCGCCTCCGGTGGCGACCCGGTTCAACTGTTGGGTGCCTTCATCAGCACGGCGAACCAGCATAAGGGTCAGATCGGGCTGTTCGAAACATATTGGCAGGCTGCGGTGAGTCTCGCCGAAGGCGCACAAATCCCCTTTTCGTCGGATGAAATGCGCTCGTTTATTGTCCCGCTTGCTGCGCAGGGATTCCCTGCCGTCCATCACTCGTCCGAATACCAGAAGCTGTATCGCCCGGCCTACCGGGTAGTTCAGAGTGGCTTGCTGGAAATGTTTTGAAGGTATTTCCTGTCTGTGGACAGGATGAATCGCTATATTTAAGAAGGAGTTTGTTGACTATGTTTCGAATTTCGTTTTTGCGCCAGAATGCTATTGTGCAAGTCCCTGCCGCCCTGATTACGTTTGGTTTGATGTGGCTGCTGCCTTTGCTCGTTCACATCGTCCCGCTGACCGGCCCGGTGCCGGTCGGCGCGCGCCTGCTGCCGATTTTTTACGCGCCCTTGCTGGCCGCCTGGATTTTTCACCCGGCAGTTGGGTTGTTCGCCAGCCTGTTGATGCCTTTCATCAACCACGCCTTTACCGGGATGCCGACCCTGCCGATGACTGTTTTACTCAGTCTGGAATTGATCGTTTTCAGCTTTGGATTGCTGCTCAACAAAAAATATTGGCCGCGACTGCCGCTGGCACCCCTGGCCTTTGTCGCCGGGAAAGTGATTTCAGCCATTCTGCTGGTTTTTGTGGCGGTTGTGCCTGTCTCGCCCTGGGCCTACCTGGTTTCCTCAGTCCAGAATGCCCTGCCCGGTCTGTTGATTTTGCTTGTCCTGCACCTGGCCTTGGTGCGCCTTCCGCGTGAATAGCCATGCGCCCACTCGATTTTGAAACCATTAGCAAAGTTCTTTGGCAAATTCCCCTGCCCAGCGTTGATTGCGTGGTCGGCGTTGCCAGCGGCGGAATTGTGCCTGCCAGCCTGCTTGCGCACCAATTGCGAGTACCGCTCTACCTGCTCGCGATCAATTTCCGCGCGCCAGATAACAGCCCTCAGCATCCGGCTCCCGAACTGTTACAGGAACTTCCACCCATCCCGCAGGAAGCCCGAATCTTGCTAGTGGACGATGTCTCGGTAACGGGAAAAACCCTCGACTTGGCCAGAAGCCTGCTGGTTGGACATCCCGTTACCACGCTGGCCTTCAAGGGCCGCGCCGATATTGTCATTTTCCCTGAAATTGCCGAGTGTGTTTACTGGCCCTGGAAGGTTTAGCTGCTTCATGACCATTTTTCGGCATTTTCTGGGCGCTTATGGTAAAGTCCTGGCGCTGATTGTCACCATGATTCTGGGAGTTTTGCTGCCGCAGTTGCACGTACTCTCGTTCCTTGTCCGCTACTTGTTGATGATCATGCTCTTCCTCTCATTCCTGGATTTGCAGATTCAGTTCAGTACCTTTCGGCAAGGCGTCTGGCGCGTTTTACTGGCAAACCTGGTGGTTGCCTTCGCCAGTTACGCAGTCCTGTGGTTTTTTGACCATAACCTGGCCCTGACAGCCTTTCTGACCGGCATTGCTCCGACCGCCACTGCCTCGCCGGTGCTGGTCAGCTTGGTCGGCGGGCAGGTTCCCTTCATGGTCGCCTCGGTCTTGTTGACCAACATCGCTGTCGCATTGGTCGTCCCGCTCGTTTTACCGGGTCTGGTTGGCGCCGATTTGCAGATTTCCACCTGGCAGGTGCTCCAGCCGGTGCTGCTGGTCATGTTTATCCCGCTGATTTTGGCCCGCCTGGTCGATCGACTCCCGGCCCCAGCCCAGGCCGTCTTTCGTCGCGCCAAACGCTATAACTTTCTGGTCTGGCTCTTAAACTTGCTCATCATCAGCGCCAACGCCTCCGACTTTGTCCGCAGTCAGAACGCTGGCTCGCTCCTGCCCCTGGTCCAGATCGCCCTGGTTTCCCTGCTCCTGTGCATCCTTAATTTTGCCCTTGGAGCGCTGATCGCCAAAGCCGGTTTTCGCCAGGAATCCAGCCAGGCGCTCGGGCAAAAAAACATCACCTTCGTCATCTGGATCGCCCTGACCTTTATTAATCCGATGGCTGCTATGGGACCTACCTTCTATATCATCTATCACAATCTTTATAACTCCTGGCAAATTTATCACTTTGAACAGAAAAATCAAGCATGAAAACAAACTTTTACATCATTATGGGTGTTTCAGGGTGTGGAAAATCCTCGGTTGGGCAGGCCCTGGCTGCCTCGTTGGGCTGGGACTTTTACGATGCCGATGACTTTCACCCGCCTGAAAACATCGCCAAAATGGCAAACGGAATTCCGCTCACGGATCATGAACGCAGCCCCTGGCTGACCACGCTTCACGACCTGATCCATACTTGTCTACAGGAAGGTCGACCCGGTATTTTAACCTGTTCCGCGCTCAAAGAACGTTATCGTCACATCTTGATGGATGGCAACCCCGGCGTCCAGCTTATTTACCTGAAAGGCAGTTATGAGCTGATTCGCGCGCGCATGCAAGCCCGCGCCGGGCATTACATGCAATCTCACATGCTCAAAAGTCAGTTCGACATTCTTGAAGAACCGCAAAATGCGTTGGTAATCGATGTCAAACTTTCACTAAATGAAATCGTTGCAAAAATTCGCGGTCATCAGTGGAACGATGTGCATCAACCTTATCCTTTCGAGAAACGCAGCAAGGAGAATTTATGGAAAAAGCAAATTTTGGAGTAATGGGTCTGGGGGTTATGGGCAAAATGCTGGCCCTCAACATGGAGCGCAATGGTTTTCGTGTAGCAGGATATGATCTGGATTTGGAAAAGGTGCAAGCCTTTAGCGCGGAATCCGCTACGAAGAATCTGATCGCCTGTCAGACGCTCGAGGCGTTTCTTTCCACCCTTGAGCTGCCTCGCCGCATCCTGATGATGGTCCCCGCCGGGAAGCCCGTCGACGGGGCGATCGCCTCGATCAAACCGCACCTTTCCAAGGGCGACCTGCTGATCGATGGCGGCAACACCTACTTCCCCGACACCGAACGCCGCTCGAAGGAACTCGAGGCAGCCGGTATCATCTATATCGGAACGGGAGTCAGCGGCGGTGAGCAGGGCGCCCTCTGGGGCCCGTCCATCATGCCCGGCGGACAGCCTGAAGCCTGGGAATTGGTCAAACCCATTTTCGAGGCCATCGCCTCCAAAGTAGGGGCTGTACCTGGTGTCAGCCCTGGCGAACCGTGCGTGGCCTACATGGGACCGCGCGGCGCGGGTCACTATGTCAAGATGGTGCATAACGGCATCGAATACGGCGACATGCAGTTGATCGCCGAGGCCTATGACATCCTGCATCGCGGCCTGGGCCTGAGCAACGCCCAACTGGGCGAGGTTTTTGGCGAGTGGAACCGCGGCGAGTTGGAATCGTACCTGATCGAGATCACCGCCGATATTTTTACCAAAAACGACCCCGAGACTGGCGCAGCGGTCGTCGACCTGATCCTGGATGAGGCGGCCCAAAAAGGCACTGGCAAATGGACCAGCCAGAACGCTCTCGACCTGGGCGCGCCCATCCCGACCATCAACGCCGCCGTCGAAAGCCGGATTATCTCTGCCTACAAAGAGGAGCGCGTCGCTGCCTCGCAGGTGTTGACCGGCCCTGAGCCGCGAATCGCCGGTGACCCGCAGGCCATCATCAACGCGGTGCGCGATGCGCTTTTCGCTGCCAAGATTTGCTCCTATGCCCAGGGCTTTGGCCTGCTGCGCATGGCCAGCAAGGAATACGATTACAACCTGAACTATGGCGAGATCGCCAAGATCTGGCGCGGTGGCTGTATCATCCGCGCCCGCTTCCTGAACGACATCCGCGCTGCCTTCGCCCGCACCCCCGACCTGGCCAATTTAATGGTTGACGCTGAATTCGCAAAAATGATGAACGCCCGCCAGGCCTCCCTGCGCAAAGTGGTGGCGCTGGCGGCTGAGAGCGGCATCCCGGCCCTGGCTTTCAGTTCCGCCCTGGCTTATTACGATGCCTACCGCAGCGCCCGCCTGCCAGCCAACCTGACCCAGGCCCAGCGCGACTATTTCGGCGCCCACACCTACCGCCGCATCGACCGCGAAGGAAGTTTTCACACGGAATGGCAATAATCAAGCATGTCATTCCCAAAGGACATCGGGACGATGTGCGAGGGACTGAGCGAAAGCGTGTTCTTCCCTGCACCGAACGCAGGACGGTGTGCGCTGAAGTTGAAGCATCGAAGCAATCTCTGCTTAAACGGAGTAATTTTCTCGATAGAGAAAACCTGTTTATCGGGAGATTGCTCACCTGCGCAGACCGCAGGTACGGGTCGTGGGGCTACGCCTTCCTCGCAATGACATAAAACCATAAGGAGCAAACCCATGAAATACGGACTTAATCTTAAATCTGAAGGCGCGCTGGATTTTCTCTCGCTCGGCGCGCTGGTACATCGTCTCGACCCTGGCATTATCCCCTTTCGCAAAGCGACCGAATGCGCCATCCACGTCAGCGGCGGCGAATTCAACTGCGCTGCCAACCTGGCGGATTGCTTCGGCCTGAAAACCGGCGTCGCCAGCGCCATGGTCGACTACCCGATCGGGGATCTGATCGCTGAACGCGTCAGAGCGATGGGCGTCAAGTCCTTCTACAAGCATTTCAAACACAACGGCGTCAACGGCCCAAACATGGCAACTGTCTACAGTGACCGCGGTTTCGGCGTGCGCGCGCCGGTTGTGTTTTACAACCGCTCCAATGAAGCCGCTGCCCAGCTCAAACCCGGTGATTTCGGCTGGGACGCCATTTTCGGCACAGGCGTGCGCTGGTTCCACAGCGGCGGCATTTTCTCGGCGCTCTCTGAAACCACCGGCGAAGTCATCATTGAAGCGATGAAGGCCGCAAAAGCCGCCGGAGCGGTGACCTCTTTCGATCTGAACTACCGCGCCAAGCTGTGGAACATCTGGGGTGGACAGGAAAAAGCAGTTTCGGTGGTGCGCCGCATCGTCGAGAATGTGGATGTGCTGGTCGGCAACGAGGAAGACTTGCAGCTTGGTTTAGGCGTTCCCGGCCCGGAAGTCGCTGCCAAGAGCAAGCTCGACCCAAGCACCTTCTTTGGCATGATTGGCAAGGTTGTCGAGAAATTCCCGAATGTCAAAATCGTCGCCACCACCCTGCGCGAAGTCCACTCGACCAACCATCACAGTTGGGGTGCGGTCGCCTGGATCGATGGCAAAACCTTCGTTTCCCCAACCTGCGAGCTGAACATTTTCGACCGCGTCGGTGGCGGAGATGGCTTCGCCTCGGGCTTTTTCTACGGCCTGCTGAGCGGCGAATCCGAACAGGAAGCCGTCAATTTGGGCTGGGCGCACGGCGCGCTGCTGACGACCTTCCCTGGCGATACGACCATGGCGGGCGTTGACCAGGTCAGAGCCTTTGCCAAGGGCGGCTCGGCCAGGATTCAACGGTAGGTTGCGCAAAACTGTCGACAGGGCAAAAATTCATCTATTCAGTGAACGCCTGGTTGTCGTCCGCATGCACTGCGACTGCCAGGCGTTCGAGCATTTCCTGCCTCTGTGCCTGCGGTATGCCCAGCAGGTTCGAATTCAGGTTTTCGTAGATCTGGCGCGCCAGTTCCGCCAACTGCGGCGGCTGGCGCTCAAAGAGCGTTTCGGGATTTTCTTGCACTGCCTTGCGAATTAATCGTATTCTCTGAAACCAACCCCTGACATGCACACGGCTGGTCGAAAACAGGTATTCCAGCAATTGTTTACCCCAGGCCGCCAGGAGTGCATAATTTTCCTTGTTTATAACCAAATATGAGCGGAAAATTTCGCGCACCAGGTCTTTGTTGACGTCCCGTGTGGTATCCTGGATAGCCTGATGAATTTTGTTGAAATTCTCGCGTTTATACCAGCCCTTGCGCAAAACTTCGTTGAGCAGGATACCGCCATAATAGGTGTGGGTGGCCGTCTCAACGCTTTTCTTGACTTCGAGCACCTTGATAAATTGGCGGACAATTTTGAACGGATATTTCAAAACTCCAAGCAGCCCCTGCCAGCAGCCTTCCGAGTCGGCGCTGGCCAGCAATCTCATTTCATCTGCCGATAGCGTCACCTGGTGGTATTTTGCCAACACCTTAACTTGATTCTGCCTAATTGCCGAAATCAGGAAATCATCCACAAAGGCGATTGGCACAAGCACCGCCGCACCCGACAGGATGGCGTGGGTGATGATCAGTATGTCGCTGACAGGAATGGGGGACTTGCTGGGTGTTGGGGTGTCTGGCATGTGAGTATCCTATCCCACCAGCGCTTCCAGCCGGTCAACCAAATCGGCCAGCACACCAAAAGAGGCTGAGACAGGTTCCGGGTTGGTCATATCCACCCCGGCCAGTTTCAGCGCTTCAAGCGGGTAGCGGGAACCGCCTGACTTGAGAAATTCCAGGTAACCCTCAGCGGCCCCGGCCTGGCCGGCGGTCACACCGTGCGAGAGGGCGTGCGCACCCGAAATGCCGGTAGCATATTGGTAAACGTAGAAATTCATGTACATGTGCAGGAATTGAGCCCAGGTAATGCCAATGCGGTCGCGGTCAAATTCGACTTCGTTGCCGTAACCTTCCTTGAACAGGTTGGCAAGGATGCCGATCAGGATGTCGGCGTTCAACGGCGCGCCTTTCTCAGCGCGGGTGTGCATTTCAAGTTCAAAACGCGCCAGGGTGGGCATGATGAAGAAGTAGCGGTGGTAATTTGACATGGCTTCTTCGATCAGCGCGATCTGGAAATCAGGCGCAGTCTGGGTGCGCATCAGGTAATCGCGGACGGTGGCCTGGTTAAAGTTGGAAGCCACTTCGGCAACGAACAGTCCGTAGCGGCTATAGATAAAGCGTTGGTTGGCGCGGGAGTAGTAAGAGTGCATCGAATGGCCCAGTTCATGCGCCAAGGTGGACAGGCTGAACAAGTCGTCGGCGTAGGACATCATAATAAATGGCCGCGTGCCGAAGGAGCCGCTGGAGAAGGCACCCTCGCGTTTGCCGCGATTGAGCGCACGATCCACCCAGCGGTCTTCGAGACAACCGCGGCGCATGATGCTGACGTATTCCTCACCGAGCGGGGCCATGCCCGCACAGATCCAATCCACAGCTTGCTCGTAGGGGACAACCGGTTTTGATTCGGTCAGCGGGGCTTTGATGTCGTAAACGCCGAAGGTCTCCAGTTTGAGCGCTTTGCGCCGTACCCGCCAATATTTATGCCATGTGGGCAGGTTTTGTTTAAAAACCTCGATCAGGTTGTGGAAAACTTCGACTGGAACGTTGTTCGGCTCAAGAGATGCGTGTAGTGACGATGAATAGCCGCGCACCTGCGCCGTGAATACATCCTGCTTGATGGCAGTGGTCAGGGTGGCGGCAGATGTGTTTTTGAAGGCCAGGTAGCCATCGGCATAGTTTTGCCAGGCGCTGCGGCGCACCTGCCGGTCGGGATGGGTGATGAGCGAACCGATACTGGATTGTCCGATTTCGAGCTGGGTCCCGTCAGAAGCGCTGGCGGGCTGGAATTTAAGATCGGCATTATTGAGCATATTGAAGATGCTGAAAGCGCCTGAAAACGGGTCGCCCGCCAGGGCCAGGATTTGTTCCACTTCCCCGGAGCGAACGTGGGCGCTGCGTTTTTTGAGCCGGTCAATATACTGGTTAAAAAAGGCCAGTTCGGGCGTCGTCTTCATCCACTCTTTGATGGTATCGAATCCAATGGACATCAGTTCGGGGTCAAAGAAGGCCATCGCTGCCCCCGCCTTGGCTCCCAGACTGCGCGACTGCCCGGCGCGGGCGGTGGCGGCCTGGTCGAAAGTGTCCACTGAGCTGGCATTATTGGCATACGTCACGATTTTGCCGAGTAAAGCACCCACTTCTTCAAGCTTTTGAATGGCTTCCAACAATACCTGCGGACTTTCGTTCAACCTGCCCTGATAAACAGTCAATAAGGGGAGCAGGTTTTCCAGCGTTGTGCAGGCGGCTTCCCAATCAGCGGGGATCGGGAAGATGGATTCAAGCGCCCAGGTTTCCTGGACGGGGATCTCGCTACGAGCAGGCAAGGATTTGTTTTCGGACATGGGGATTCTCCTGAAAGCATGGTGTCAATGGCGACATTATAGTCCCACATGGATGTTCCAAGAATAATATTGAAGAAAATGCCGGGCCATCATGGACGGTTTGGTGCATCTACAATATTTTCATGCCGCGGCTACCGTGACCGGCTCGATCAGTCTCCGGCTTGCCCGGGCGTGGGAAGACCCATTTTGCCTCGGCGGTGGGACACGCACTCATCCAGGCCGGGTACAGCATCCTGTTCACCCCTACCTACCGCCTGGTGGACGAACTTCTGCGAGCAAAACGCGACCTGCTACTGAGCACGAACTGCGCCGTCTCGACCGCTACGAAGTTCTCATCCTCGACGATATCGGCTACGTCCAACAATCCCGCGACGAGATGGAAGTGCTCTTCACCCTGCTGGCCGAACGCTATGAACGGCGCAGTGTCATCATTACGTCCAACCTTGTCTTCTCACAATGGGAACAAATTTTCAAGGACCCCATGACTACCGCTGCCGCCATTGACCGTGTTGTTCACCACAGCATCATCGTGGAATTCGGAAAGGAGATCCCCAGCCACCGTGCCCAACAAGCGGCTCAACGTAGCCAGCAACAGCCCCCCGGATAAAAATTTTTGGCGGGGGTGGTGCGGCAGGGGCTAGCCCCTGCCGCACCACCCCCGCCCGCACCCAACCCATCCATCCCTATGGGCATTTCTAATTGTCGCCATGTGACTTTCTAATTGTCGTTGACAGTCAAGCTCTTGCGGACAAAGATTTGCTACCAGAAGAGCATTTGGCTGATAGAGCCTACATCTCCGTGGATAATCTGCTTAATGCGCGACAAGTGCATGGCATTGACTTAATTGGGCCTGTGGGTGGTGGCGGCAGTTGGCAAGCCAAAGAAGGAGCGGGGTTTGAAGTAAACTC
>JAKLPV010000239.1 GCA_022013685.1 Anaerolineae bacterium | reverse complement strand
GAGAGCGGCGATATCGAGGCCGATGCGGACGTGGTCATGTTCCTGCACAAGCCGGATGAGACCGCCATGAACGGCCTGCAGCCGATGGAGCTTTCCATCGCCAAGCATCGCAACGGCCCAACCGGCAACATTCCCTGTCTGTTCCGCAAAACAACCACCCGCTTTGAAAGCGCGGTGACCCGCACTGTGGAGTTGAATTAACCATGTTTGACCCGCACTACAATCCCACCAACTTTCTGCGCGAAGCAGACCTGCCCGCCCCGTCTGCGCTGCGCAAACAGATCAAGCCGCTGATCGAACGCCTGATCTCCGACCCCGACATCAAACAGGAAATCCGCTGGGCCAGCTTCGGGCCGGACGGGGAAGAAGCCCTGCTGACCGACCTGCTCCAGGCAATCGAGACCCTGCTGGCCTGCCAGCGCGACGCGCAGCGCATCCCCGAACTCGAACAAACCATCGCCCGGCAGGAGCAACAGATCGGTCAGCACGAAGATCAGCTTTTCAACGAGCGCATAGGCCGGGAAATGGCCGAAGGCAGAAAAGACAGTCTGTACAAGAGACTTTTTGAGATGGAGGAACGCCTCGAGAAAATGCAAGCCGAAATCGCAATGTGCCGCAAGCATCCGATCATCTTGCAGCCCAAATTCGACCCGACCCTCACCTGCGCCCAAACCGATTGGATGGAGCACTGGCGCGCTGCACACGGCTTCAAGACCCAGGCCACCTTGATCACCTTGCTCGGCGATACCGGCATTGGCCGCCAGCCGCGCATCCGCTGGGAAATGGCCCAACTTCTTGGCTATAAAGATCCCAGCACCAGCAACATCACCAAAGCCATCAATACCTGCGAAAAGCGTGGTCTGATCGAAATACGCAAAGCCACCGAGGGCCTCAACGGACGGCCCCCGCACCTGATTTACCTGACCGACCTGGGCCAGGCTGCCTACGTCATGCTCACCAACAAAAAACCGCGTTCCAGTGAACTGAACACGCTCGCCAGTCACATGACCGATGGACACATGCTGCTCAATCTCGAGGTTGAGCAATTCTTGACCCAGGATGGCTACGAAATCCTGGCGCACGGTCACCGCCATTACCTGGATGGCGTCCGCCAGGCCGTTCCCGATATCACCGTTCGCAGAGACGACCAGATCAGCTACATCGAGGTCGAGCGCAATGGTCGCAAATCCGAGCGCGCCGAAAAATGGATCAACCTGTGCGAGCTGACCAGCGGCCAAATCTACGTTTTCTGCCAGTCCTGGCGGCTGGCGCAGGAAATTACCAACGAAGCCGAGGCCATCCTCGAGGAGCACAACCTGAAATATCAGCTCAATGTCACCTGCCTCGAAGACTGCCGCAGGCATAACAAAATCATTTGGCTGCCGCTTGCAGAAAGCCGGTAGGAAACCCGGAAAATGGGGAAAAAAGGATTGCACGGTAAAAACGCGTGCAATCAGCCCGCGCAAACACTTAATTCCCCGTTTTGGCGGGGGAGGGCGCTAGTCTACTTAAAACTCTTTTTCTTTTGCAGAACCCACATCGGAGGAACCATGACCCTGCTGACCCAATTCTCAGAATACCTGATTTCCCTGGATCGTTCGCCCGCCACCGTGCGCGGCTATCTGACTGATTTATCCGTTTTCTCCCGCTGGTTGGCTCGCGACCTGACCACCCTCGGGCCTGCGGATGTGCGCGAGTATCGCTCGTCCCTGCTGAAAGCGGGCGCCGCCGCCCAGACCGTCAACCGCAAACTGGCCGCAATCGCCGCTTTTGGCAACTGGGCTGCTCACAACAAAATCCTGCCTGGCAACCCGGCTCTGAACATCAAGAGCGTGGAAACCGTTTCCCTTGCGCCAAAGTGGCTCGATAAGAAGCAGCGCAATGCGCTTGTCCAGGCCATGAAGGATGATCTGCAAAAAGCGCGCATCCGCTATCCGCGTTTGTGGCTGCTGCGTCTGAGGGACGCGGTTGTGGTAACCCTGCTGTTGAATACCGGTTTACGGGTTTCCGAAGTTGCCAATTTGCGCGTTTTAGATATTTTGATGACCGAGCGCAAGGCATCTTTGACCGTCCGGGCAGGGAAGGGTGGCAAGCAAAGAAGCGTGCCGATCAACTCCGAAGCCCGGCGTCTGCTGGATGAGTGGATCTCGATCCGCCCGGACAGCGGCAGCGAGATGCTCTTCCTCGGCCAGCGCGGCGAGAAGATGCAGGTCCGTTCGGTGCAGTTGGCGGTTGCCAGGCTGGCAGACCTGGCTGGGTTAAAAGATGTCACCCCGCACATCTGCCGGCATACCTTCGCCAAGTCGCTGCTCGATAATGGTGTGACCCTGGAGAAGGTGGCGGCCCTGCTCGGCCACGAGAGTCTCGATACCACGCGGCTGTATGTCACCCCTGGAGAGCGCGATCTGGAAGAGGCAGTGGCCGGGTTGGTGGGCTAAGGCATGCAAAAACCGGGCTGGAATCCATTCAGTCCGGTTTTTGAAAAGTCGATTCAAAATCGTTTGACAGGGTTATCTTCTTCATATTAGAATGCAGACGTAACCTGGCGAAAGAAAACGCCAAACCCACACACACGTTTGCAACGCACGATCCCCGTTTGACACACATTTCCCGATTGCTGCACAACACAAGGAGCCCCGGCGCATCATGTGACGTTTTGCTTTAAGTCCGTTGCGCCCGACCCGGCAGCCTGTAATCCCATATCCTGGGAGGCTGCCACTTCGCTGGCGATCGGATTGGCCCGAGGGGGCCATCGCGGGCGCACACTCCCCTTTTTCCGTTCCTTTCATCAGGGACGACTGGCTCAACGATGGCTGTTCAAAGCAAGTAAATTAAATGGAAACGTACCGAAACGGGAAAATGCCCGAGAATGGAGTTTGTCAAAATGTCCAAGAAATGCAAAATGCTCAGGGGTTCCATCAAGTATCAGGTAACCCAGGCACTCAACAGCCTGAAAATGAGTCCTGATGAAATCCAGGCGTACAAAATCGAACACAAGGTTGAATCGGTCAAGAAGCATTTGCGGCCCAAAGGCAACCCGACTGCCCAGTTGCCGAAAATCCTGAGTTCCGGCACCTACGAAACATATTTCGATGTATGCGTGCCATTCTTCGAAAATGCGCGCGCCTTGACGGGTCTCAAACTGCTGCGGGATTTGCTCACCCCCAGGATGCTGGAACTCACGTTTGATGAGTTCTACCGGCATCTTTCCCCGGCAACCCTGCGCAAAACCATGTCCGCGATTAATAAGTTGTATCTTTGCTGCATTGCGCAGGGTTACATCGACGGCGACCCCAATAATCCGGACGAGTTACCGATCACCCAGGAACTGCGCCAGCACATCAGGTCTTATGCCGCTGATTTTAACGTGCGCAAACCCAGGTTCGGGTATAACCC
This sequence comes from Anaerolineae bacterium, assembly GCA_022013685.1. GTDB lineage: Bacteria > Chloroflexota > Anaerolineae > Anaerolineales > Villigracilaceae > UBA8950. The sequence goes on along the minus strand of JAKLPV010000239.1, from coordinate 7,171 downwards.
CGAGGATGCCGAACTCATTCTGCAAGTACTAAAAGAGCGCAATTCGCCGTTTGCGCTGGCGACAGAGCTGGCTCTGCGGGCCGGGCTGCGGGTGCACGAGATAGCCGGGCTACGCGGCAACCAGGTGGACAAGGCGGCAGGCATCCTGCACATCAAGGGGAAAGGCGGTTTGTTGCGCGATGTGCCATTGTCGCCAGAACTGGCCGAGCAGCTCAACCCATCTCTGGAATACCTGTTCACCCCGAACCAATCCTGGAAAGATGCTTTCGGCTACGAAGTGTTCAAGGTGACAGAAGACCTGGGGATCAGCGCCAGCGGCATTCACCGCTTCCGCTCAAACTATGCCCAGGCCCGTCACAAAGAGATGATCGCCGAAGGAAAAACCGACAAGGAGGCGCGTTTACAGGTTTCCCGCGAACTGGGCCACCGGCGGATCGGCGTGACGTATTCCTACATCCCGAAGAAAACGGAAGCAGCCCTTTTAGGGTAAACAAAACGCGCGGCCTGCGGAGAACCATCCCAGGCCGCGCCTCTTTTTATTCTTCATTCATCATTCTGCATTCTTCATTTATCACTCCCCTATCGCTTCCCGCACCACCTTGGCAAACTTCTCCGGCAGTTCGGACAAATCCGGTTGGCGGATGCCGCTCATGTAGGCGCGCAGAACTTTGCCCAAGGCGCGGTAGTGGGGTGGAGCCTGCGGATCACCAGATAGTTTGGAAACGTTCTCAAAGAGTTTACCCGCTTCCGGGCTTTTTTCGCGTACCGCCCCAACCACCATCCCGACCAACTGGCGCACCTGCCCAAGCTCATCTTGCGCTGGCGCAGTAGGGCCTTCATTCTGTATTCCGCCTTCGTCATTCTGCATTCGCTTCGCCAGCATCTCCCAGCCATCCAACCCCAGCGGCAAGCCGAGTTTTGGAGCCAGGTTTGCCAAGGCCTGCAAGATCTGGGCATAGCCAATGGTTTTGGCAATTTGATACGAAGTAACCCAGGCGCCCGCTGCTTCCTGGATCTGTTCATTCTGGGCGTAGATATGCCCCATATTGAACAGGGTGACGCACAACCCGGCTTTGTCGCCGATTTGCTGCAAGATGAGTAGGGATTGTTTGAGGTAGTCGAGTGCGGTCTGGTAATCGCCCTGGGCGTTATAAATCTGGGAAATATTGTTGAGAGCGATTCCTTCGCCTTGTTTGTCGCCGATTTGTTGCCTGATGAGTAGGGATTGTTTGAGGTAATCGAGTGCGGCCTGGTAATCGCCCTGGGCGTCATAAATTTGGGAAATATTGTTGAGGGTGGTTCCTTCGCCTTGTTTGTCGCCGATTTGCTGCATGATGAGTAGGGATTGTTTGAGGTAGTCGAGTGCGGTCTGGTAATCGCCCTGGGCTTGGAAGATTTGGGAAATATTGTTGAGGGTGGTTCCTTCGCCTTGTTTGTCGCCGATTTGCTGCCTGATGAGTAGGGATTGTTTGAGGTAGTTGAGCGCGGTCTGGTAATCGGCCTGGGCTTGGAAGATTTGGGAAATATTGTTGAGAATGTTTCCTTCGCCTTGTTTGTCGCCGATTTGCTGCCTGATGAGTAGGGATTGTTTGAGGTAGTTGAGCGCGGTCTGGTAATCGCTCTGGGCGTGATAACTTGTGCCAATATTGCCGAGTGTCGCTGCTTCGCCTTGTTTATCGCCGATTTGCTGCATGATGAGTAGGGATTGTTTGAGGTAGTCGAGTGTGGTCTGGTAATCGCCCTGGGCTTGGAAGATGTTGGAAATATTGTTGAGGGCGGTTCCTTCGCCTTGTTTATCGCCGATTTGCTGCATGATGACTAGGGATTGTTTGAGGTAGTCGAGCGCGGTCTGATAATCGCTCTGGGCGTGATAACTTGTGCCAATGTTGCCGAGTGTCGCTGCTTCGCCTTGTTTGTCGCCGATTTGTTGCTTGATGAGTAGGGATTGTTTGAGGTAGTTGAGTGCGGTCTGGTAATCGCCCTGGGCTTGGAAAACTTGGGAAATATTGTTAAGGGTGGTTCCTTCGCTTTGCTTGTCGCCGATTTGCTGTGTGATGAGCAGGGATTGTTTGAGGTATTCGAGTGCGGTCTGGTAATCGCCCTGGGCTTTGAAGATTTTGGAAATATTGTTGAGGGCGGTTCCTTCGCCTTGTTTATCGCCGATTTGCTGTGTGATGAGTAGGGATTGTTTGAGGTAGTTGAGTGCGGTCTGGTAATCGCCCTGGGCTTGGAAAACTTGGGAAACATTGTTGAGGGCGATTCCTTCGCCTTGTTTGTCGCCGATTTGCTGCATGATGAGTAGGGATTGTTTGAGGTACAACAGGGCAGTCTCGTACTGACCGATGTGAAGGAGGAGTTTGCCGGTTTGCCCGAGACCCTCAGCACGGGTTTGCAAGTCTTTGGATTCGCAAATTGCAGGAGCCCACTTGTTGAGCAAGGTGGCATACAGCCCTGCTCGCGTGAGCGGGCCGAAAATTTGATCAAGGGCCAGGCGGTCGGCCTGGTCTTTTTGCCCGGCGCGCAGCAGGGCGGCGTGAGCAATCAGGGCCTGGGGCAGGCTGCGGCGCTCGTAGCTGTGCAGGTACACCTGATATTCGGCGGCCAGGGCAAGCCAGCGTGGGTCGCGGTCGAGCCGGCTGTTGGTTTCCAGCCAGTCCGCCGCTAGCGGGGCGCAAACGTACTCGCGGCAGTCGTAGGCCGGGTTGGGATGCACTTCCACCAGCGAAACCGCTGCCAGGCGCGCTATGGCAGCTTCGGCCTGCAGGCCTTCGCCCAGTTTGAGAATACCTTCGAGCGGTGCGGGCTGTGGATAAACCGGCAGGCGCGCCAGCAAGGCGCGGGCTTCTTCAGGCAGGTGGGCATGGATTTCGGCAATCGCCAGGTTGACCTGCAACTCCTGGCGGGTTGTGGCCAATTTATCGAGCAGGGCGGCCTTGTCCAGGCGCTCCTCGGCGGATTTGAGCGCGGCGGTGAAGAAATCCAGCCCGCGCCCGTTGCCGCCCAGCACATCATAGATCCGCCGCAGGCTGTCGCGATCCGGCAGCAGGCCGGGCAGCCCCTGCATCTGGGCCATTTGCAAAAAGTCGCCGTAACTGGCGCGGCGCAGGGGCAGTTCTTCGCCGGGCCAGGCGGGAATCTGCCAGCGCGAGGTTGCCAGCAGGCACAGCCGGGGCTGGCGCAGGGCAGCCTGTATCCAGGCCGCCACCTGCGGGTCAGTCAGTTGCAGGCTGTCGGGGTCTTGCAGGCTTTCGAGATTATCAAAAAAGAGCAGCAGTTTGCCATCCAACTGCCCGGCCAGCAGGCGCAGAAGCAGGGCGGCCCGTTTGCTTTCATCGGCCTGCACCTGGGGGTACAGGCGGGTGTAGGTCTCGGCGTTGTCTTTGTTCAGCGCCAGTTGGATGTCAAACTCAAAATCGCCCCACGAGTTTTGCGCGCGCGCACTCCAGGCCAAGACCCGCCAACCGCGCGCGCGCAAGTCGAGGGCCAGTTTGCCAGCCAGGGAGGTCTTGCCCTGTCCGCCCGCGCCAGTGACCAGCAGCTGGCGCAGCTCGCCCTTGAGCAGGCGGTTCTTGGTATCGCGCAGTTCAGCCCGGCGTCCGATGAAACGGGCAGGCAGGCTGACGGTATCCAGGCTGGTATTGGTGATTTGGAGTGCATCAACTTTAGCAGGAGCGAAATCCCAATCGACCAGCGGGCGGGCCGGGTCGCTGGTCAGCAGCATCGGCAGGCACCACTGTCCCAGGCTGAGTTCGGCCAGAGCTGAGAAGTCGCTCTCGCGGCGCGAAATTCCCGCCAGCGGTTTCTGGATGGCGGCCCGGGCGGCTTGCAAGGCGTAATCGAGTCGTCCCTGGCATCCGAGTTCGTCGCACAGGGCGCGGGTAAACTGGATTCCGGCCCGGTCGAGGATCGATTCGCGCATTCCGACCACATGCGGGATGCCGAGCGCGGCCAGGGCGCGGGTCAGGCCGTTGTTGAGCGCATCCGAGGCGGCCTTACCGCTCTCACAGGCCGAAAGCACGACCGCCTGCACTCCGGAGCCGACAAAAGCCCCGGCCAATTCGGTTTCGCGAACAGAGCTGGATTGGCCGTGTTCGCCCTCGAACAGGAACTCGCCGTAGGGCGGCTCGCCGCTGTGCGGTTCGTGATGGAAACGCCCGTGCCCGCTCAGGAAAACCAGGTGCGGGGCGAAATCTTTGAGCAGGGTTTGGAAGGTAGCGAAGCGGCCATCGTCTGGCATTTCGAGCCGCACTGTGCCGCCCGCCACCCAGAGCGCCAGGGATTCCTGCACGCTGGCCTGCTCTTCTTCAACGTTCAGGCGGCTGTGTTTGGGGTCAAGGTCATCGGGCAGGGACGTGAAAAGCAACACCCGCAGCGGGCCTTTGTCGGCGGGCGCGCTTGCTGCCCGGGCGGGGCCGGTGCGGCGCGCCAGGGTGAAAGCCTGGTGCAGGCCGAGGAAGCCGAGTTCGGGATGATGGATGGTCTCCCAGGGCAAGGCTTGGACGGCCGCCGAGTCGCTCTCGATGATGATCGGCAGGATGTCGGCCACAGCAGCCTGGCGGGCAGCGGCGAAATCGGAATCCACGCCCAGGGCTTGCCAGAGCGCGCCGCCGACGGCTTTCAGGTGCTGCTCATCGACCAGTTTGCGGTCGGCGTACAGTCCAGAGAGCTGACTGCCCAGGCGCAGCAAGGTCGGCAGGTCGGCTTCGATCTGGGGATGGATAACAAACGGCTGCGGGTGGATGTGGCGCGGCATCGGCTACTCCCCAGCTTCGGTGGGGATAATTTCGGGCAGATCGAGTTCTTCGTTCTCCGCTTCGGCCTGTCCGCCGCGAAAGACGGTTTTCTTTTTTGGTAAGAATGACAATAGCACAACTGCTTCTTTCAGGCAGTATGGGCAGGCCACAATCCACTTTTGCTCGGCGGTGATTTCGCGTTGCAGGGTATAGGTCTTTTGGCAGTTCCAGCACTTGAAGGTGTAGCGTTTCTTGTTTTTCATGGTTTTACCCCACATTGAAAAAGGCCAGGAAAATCCCGGCAAAGAAGACCAGGCTGGATGAAATTAGCAGCCTGCGTTTGTAAACGGCAGACTTCTCGAAGAAGTCCTCGACACCCAACCCCTCAGACATCCTGGCTGGGTCCTGGCGCATCAGGTTCGGGATGACATCCCACTTTTTGGGCGTCAGGGCGGCCAGGGTCAGACCCAGGGCCAGCAGCCAGAGCGCGAAAGTGGCGTAAAAGGCCCAGTTGGCCGGGATGGTGGCATCATCTCCCGCGACCAGCTTGAGCACGGTGGCGTACAGGCCGGGAATCGCCAGCTCGAGGGTAATCAGGCGCTCGGCGAGTTTATCCATCAGGTCGCTCTGGGCGGCAACTGCGTCCTGGAACTTCTCGCGCAGTCGGTTTTCATCCTGCCCGGGTGGCAGGGTAGGAATGGGTTTGTTGGACATGGTAGGGCCTCCTAAATTAGAACGGCTTACTTAATATCCCCGCCCGTCAGCAGGGACAAAACCTTCTTCGACAGGCTGATTACCGGCGTGCCAAGTTTGTCCAGGTTTTCGGCGGTTTTGATCAGGCCTTCGATGCTGACGGAGTACCATTTTTGGCGCGGAGCAGGGTGGGTGACTTGTTCGACCAGTTCGCCCAGATTATCTTCGATTTCGGCGGCCTACTCTGCCGGGAATTCCTTTGTCATGACAGCAACGGCATCGGCAAGTTGTTTCAAGTTTTCTTGAGTTCAAACTGAATGTCTGCAGCATCACAATAAGCACTTTACCAGCCACTCGCCAAGAATAGAGATTGAAATAAACTATTTGCTTCTTGCTCTGTCATTGGTCGAGATCGAGCATAGTCAACAAATTGAATCGGGAATAACTCCGTACTAATGTAACGCCCATCGTAAAATGTATGTAAATCAATCGTAGCCTGGCGACAAGCTGCGCACAAATCGTATTGGTCAAAAAACAGATTTCCCAAGCCATAATGAACAAAGGAATTATTGAAGAATTCCATCCCTTGGGGCTGATGTGCCTGACTTCCACTAACGATAACTGCGCCTGCCTGTGCCATCATGCCAAAATCACTTTTTTGGTCAGCGTGAGCAAGATATGTGTAATATTCCTGATGTTGGAACGTGGCAATAACCAAATAGCCAGTTTTTTCCAGGCGGGTTATTTCGCTTGCCATCCATTCCATATCGCAAGCCGCAGCGCCGGGGTTCGTTTCGCTTGCTCGGGCAAATGAAGCTCCTTTGGCATTGCAGCCAATGAAGGCGATTTTATTCCTGTTATGCTCTATTAATAAGGCATTGCGCCCTTCGGCAAGGTTTGTGCCGCCTCCATAGTATTGCCAGCCGCGTTGGCGGTACAAATCCAGGGTATGAAATACGGCTTCTTGACCCCAATCGTGAAAATGGTCACCGCTGAGTTCTACAACATCGGTTCCGACATCTTCCAACAGTTCGATATATGAATCCCGGCTGCAAAATTGCACAGAAGCCTGAACCGGATTTGGCGCAGGGCAGTTTTCGGCAAAGGGCACTTCGTTGCTGATATGGGTAATATCAGCATTCTGCAGCCATTCACGAATATCCTGACTGGGATAGGTGTTGCCTTGCAACTCCATTGTGTATGCAGTGGCGCGCACCAACGCTGTTACGCCAGTCATGGCGACGATAGTGAATTTGTTTGGGTCACGATTGCTGAATGGGATTGGAAAGTTCTTATTTACGAGTTCGATTAGATCGGGGTCTCCGCTGATTGAGATGGGGATTTTTAACGGATAGGCATTCAAATCGAAATTTTTGTGTAAAGGTGATATGCCGTCAATGGAGAGAACTTTCCAACGTGGATTAAGCGCTTCGAATGGAATAATTGCCCAAGATGGTTGATGCGCCCACGCATAATCAGTCAATTCATTTCCATTGATTACTGTTACATTAGATAAATTTGCTGGCCCCCATAGCGCACTCAGCATGCCATACGTATTTTCATCCATTAAGACAGGCTGACCTGCAAATGGGCCGCTAGATTGCGCTTGCCAGTTTGACTGCAAATCATTTATGGATTTTTCCTGTACAACTGTAGGAAAAGGGGTAACTGCAACATAAACCCATTGGCTGATTAGCTTTTCATTTCCTACGGTCAGTTTTAGGTTTGATGCATCCTGTTCGTTG
>JAKLPV010000022.1 GCA_022013685.1 Anaerolineae bacterium | reverse complement strand
CCGTAGAAACCAGCCGTCAGGCCGTAGTTGACATCGTTGGCGATGCCCATGGCCTGCTCAAGGCTGTCCACTTTGCCGATGGTGGCGATCGGCAGGAACATCTCCTGCTTCCACAGACGGTGGCTGAATGGCACATCGACCGCAAAGGTTGGTTCGCAGAAGTAGCCCTTATCGTACAGGCCGCCGCTGCGAACTTTGCCGCCGGTCAGGAAGGTTCCGGCCTGCGAAAGCTCTTCGTTGAATTCCTTGAATTCCGTATAAGCGGAGGCGTTGATGACCGGGCCGGTGGTGGCCGTTCGCTCGGTCGGATCGCCGAGGACCAGTTTTTCGGTCAGTTCTTTCAGGCGGACAAGCAGGTCGTTGTAGACCGGCCCTTCGACCAGCACACGGCTGGCGGCGGAGCACTTTTGTCCTTGCAGGCCAAAAGCCGATCGCACGATGCCGATCGCGGCTCGTTCCAGGTCGGCGTGGCGCGAGACGATGACCGGGTTTTTGCCGCCCAGTTCAAGGATGGTCGGGCGCACATAGCTGCCATTGGCGAAATCACGGTACATCTTCATGCCGACATCAAAGGAGCCGGTGAAGGTGACGCCGTCCACTTCGGGGCTGTCGACCAGGGCCTGGCCGAGAGTGCGGCCGGGGCCGGTGACGAAGTTGAGCACGCCGTCGGGCAGGCCGGCATCGCGGAAGCAATCGGCCAGCAGGCGCACGATCCAGGGGGTGTCGGTGGCGGGTTTGAGCACGACGGTGTTGCCGGCAGCCAGGGCTGCGCCCATTGGGCCACCGCTCAGGGCGAAGGGGAAGTTGAAGGGACTGATGACCAGCCAAACTCCGTAGGGCCGCAGGACTGAGATGTTGGTCGAGTCGTAGCCGACCAGCGGGTCTTTGCCCATTGGCACGATGAATCCGTCGTTCTTTTCCATTTGATGACAGGAATAGCGGATCAGGTCGGCGGTTTCCTGCACGTCGCCCAGGGCTTCCATGCGGTTTTTGCCGACTTCGAGGCTCATGGCTGCGCCCAGTTCGAAGATGCGTTCTTCGATCAGGCTGGCGGCTTTGCGCAGCAACTCGACGCGTTTTTGCCAGGGCATGCGGCTCCAGGTGGGGAAGGCGGCGCGGGCGGCCTGCATGGCGGCCTGGGCATGTTTTTGGTTGCCTTTTTGCATGACTGCCAGGGTCCAGTCGGTATTGATCGGAGAGCGGTCTTCGAATTTCTCGTCCGCAAACACATCTTTGCCGTCGATCAGCATGGCATATTCCGCGCCAAGCCTGGCCTTGACCTTGTGCAACGCTGCATCGTATTGGGTATGCAGTTCTTCCGGTGGGTTGAACATGGTTGCATAGGTCAGTTTGAAATCGGTCATACAAAAACCTCCTGTGGGTTGGGAAATGAGTGGGTGATATAAATCGGACAAATTTTACCTTATCCGAGCATAAGTATAGTCGAAGCCTGGCTGGGAGTCAAAAAAAGCTGGAGCGACTTGCAAGCCGCTCCAGCTTTTGCTGCTGCCTTTAGTTTTTTACAGTGGTTCAAACCTGGCTGTGAAGTGCCGCAGCAGCTCGGGCGCGTAGTTGAATTTGAATCCGCGTAACTGCTTGGCGCGCTGGGAAATTTCGCCAATCGTATCGGCTACATAATCGAGATGACTCTGGGTGTAAGTGCGGCGCGGCAGGGCTAGGCGCACCAGTTCCAGCTTGGGGTAAACCATTTGACCGCTATCCGGGTCGGGGTGGGCGAACATGACCGAGCCAATCTCGCAGCCGCGGATCGCGCCGCCTAGATACATTTCCACCGACAGCGCCTGGCCGGGGAACTCTGCCTGTGGAATATGCGGCAGCATGTGGCCAGCGTCGATATAGATGGCATGTCCGCCGGGCGGTTCGATCATTTGCACGCCAAATTCTTTCAGGCGCGCTGAAAGGTAGGAAGTTTGCCCCAGCCGGTAAGCCAGGTAATCTTCTTCGAGGGCTTCGTACAGTCCAACCGCCATAGCGTCCAGGTCGCGCCCGGCCAGCCCGCCGTAGGTCGGGAATCCCTCGCGCAGGATCAGCTCATTTTTAACACGCTGGAAGACGCTCTCGTCGTTCAGGCACAGCAGGCCGCCAATGTTGACGATGGCATCTTTCTTGGCGCTCATGGTCATGCCATCGGCATATGAGAACATCTCGCGGGCGATCTCTTTTGGTGATTTGTGCGCGTAGCCTGGTTCGCGCAGCTTGATAAAGTAGGCATTTTCGGCATAACGCGCCGCATCGATGTAAAAGGGAAGTCCGTAGCCGTGATAGGTCTCGGCGATCGCGCGGATATTTTCCATTGAAAGCGGCTGGCCGCCCCCGGCGTTGTTGGTGACTGTCACCATGCCGAATGGGATATTCTCCACGCCAACCCGCTCGATGAAGGCCTTCAGCTTGACAATATCCATGTTGCCTTTGAAGGGGTGCTGGTCTTGCGGATCGAACGCCTCGTCGATGACCAGGTTGGCCGGTTTGCCGCCGCGGGCGCGGATGTTGGCGTCGGTCGTATCGAAGTGCATGTTGGATGGCACATAATTGCCCGGTTTGACCAGCACCGCGCTGAGAATATTCTCGGCGGCGCGGCCCTGGTGAGTGGGCACAAAAAAGCGGAAGCCCACAATGTCTGTTATGGCTTCCGCTAAACGGTAGTAAGAGCGCGCTCCGGCGTACGATTCGTCGCCTTGCATCATGGCAGCCCATTGATGGTGGCTCATCGCGCCGGTGCCCGAGTCGGTCAGCAGATCGACGAAGATATCCTGGGCTTTGAGTGAAAACGGGTTATATCCGGCAGCCTCGATGGCGGCTTTTCTTTCTTTGGACGAGGGCAGGCGAATCGGTTCGACAACTTTGATGCGAAACGGTTCGGGTGAATATTGGGGCATGTTTTCTCCTTTGAATTGGGATATATGCCCAGTTTAGCACGGGAGCTTGCGCCTGTGACGTATCAAACGTCATGGATAGTTGTCACCGACTCTAAAAATTAGTATTCAGTTTTGCAAACTCAAGGATTTTTTCGCAGATTCTTGCGGCGTTCTCGTGGCTCAATTCAGGGTAGAGCGGCAGGCTGAGTACCTGAAGCGCTGCCTGTTCAGTGTTTGGCAGGCTGCCTGTGGCGTAACCAAGATCTTGATAGGCAGGTTGCAGATGTACCGGAACCGGATAATGCACCAGACTGTGGATGCCATTCTTCGATAAAAACTCACGTAGATGGTCGCGTTTTTCCAGCTTGATAACGTACTGATGATAAACGTGTGTGGTATCGATTGGTATTGTTGGCAGAATAAGCCCACTCCCGGCCAGGAGTTGATCGTATAAGGCTGCCAGTTCTTGCCGCTGCGTGTTCCAGGCGGGCAGGTGGCGCAGTTTGATGCGCAGGATGGCGGCCTGGAGTTCATCCAGACGACAGTTGAAGCCCTTGCTTTCGCTAATGTAGCGCTCTTTCCAGCCGTACTGGCGCAACTGACGGACTTTTTCGGCCAGGGCTGTGTTGTTGGTGACGATCGCTCCGCCGTCGCCGTATGCGCCGAGGTTTTTAGTGGGGTAAAAGCTGAATGCGGCAATATCGCCCCAGCCGCCGACGGGTTGTCCGCGCCAGGTTGCGCCGTGGGCCTGGGCGCAGTCTTCGATGACGAAAAGGTTGTGGGCGCGGGCAAAAGCCAGGATGGCATCCAGATCAGCGGGACAGCCGTAGAGATGAACAGGCAGGATGGCGCGGGTGCGGGATGTGAGGGCTTGTTCGAGACGGGATGGATCGAGGGTCATGCGCTGCGGATCTATATCCACCAGCACCGGGCGGGCTGCGCTCATTTCGATTGCGGCAATGGTGGCGACAGCCGTGTGCGCCACGCTGATGACCTCGTCGCCGGGGCCGATGCCGCAGGCGCGCAGGGCAAGATGCAGGGCAGATGTGCCCGAGTCCACGCCAATTGCGTGAGAAACACCGCAGAATGCGGCAAATTCCCGCTCGAAGGCCTCGGTCTCCTGATCCAGAATGAAAACGCCGCGCGCAAAGACTGCCGCGACGGCTGCTTCGATCTCGGCGCGGATGGTTTCGTATTGGGCTTTCAGGTTGATGGGTGGGATGATTTCCATGCTACCAGTAGTGTTTTCTGTGTTCGATGTAGTAATCCAACGTGCGGCGGAGGCCCTCGCGCAGTTTGATTTGCGGGTTCCAGCCGGTTTCACGGTGGATTTTGGTGTAATCTCCGTAGTAATCGCCGATGTCGATACGCTTCCGGGCTGCCGGGAAGGGTGTCAGACGGTAGCTGCCGCTGCCGTTGATTTCGACCATCAGCCTGGCCAGGTCGAGCAGACTGGTGTGTTCGTCTCCGCCCAGGTTGTAGATTTTTCCATCGCTGGATGGGTGTGCGGCGACAAGCAAAAGAGCCGTGACCACATCATCGATGTAGTTCAGGTCGCGTAGCTGCCTGCCGTTGCCGAACACTTGCAGTTCGCGTCCTTCCAGGAGTAGTCGGAACCAGGCGCCGATGAAGGTTTTGCGCGCGTCGCGCACCCGCATGCGCGGCCCGTAGACATTGGTCATACGCAGACTGGCGGCGCGCAGCCCATAGGTGCGGTGGGCGATCAGATGATACCACTCCCCGGCCATTTTACTGACCCCGTTATAGTCAATGGGTGCGACCGGGTGTTTTTCATCGACAGGCAGGTATTGCGGAATTCCGTAAACCTGGCGTGTGCCGCCATAGATGATTTTTACCTGCGGGTTGAGTTTGCGGCACATTTCGACGATTGCCAGGTGGCTGGCGGCGTTGATTGCCAGGTCGTGCTGCGGGTCGCTCATGCTGTCTGTATGGCTGACCTGCCCGGCCAGGTTAAAAATGTAGTCCTGGTGTGGGATAATCGGCGCGATGCGTTTTTCGTCGCCCATATCGGCGATGATGATTTTAACCTGTTTTTTGATCGGCTCGACATTAAATGGACTGCCGCCGTATTTGGGGTGCAAGGTGTCGACGAGCGTGATGGTGGATCCAAGTTCGAGCAGACGCGCAGCCAGGTTGCTGCCGATAAACCCCATTCCGCCAGTGACCAGAACATTTTTGCCTTGAAAATCAGCCCGAAAATTTTCTGTCATGCGATGTGTTCTTTTTGGACCACCAGTTTCCACCATAATTGCGCCAAATGCCATAATGAACGCAATATCGGCAGCCAGTTGAAGAATTGTGATTTGCCGTATTGGCGGTGATAGTGATTGACAGGGACTTCTGCAAACTTAAAGCCCATATCCTGAAATTTCTTGACCATTTCGACGCAGATGGCCCCATCCAGGCTTTCGAGTTTTATCTGGTCGAAGATTTCACGCCGGATCAGGCGAAAGTCGCAATCTACATCGCGCAGGCGAAAGCCGAAGGCCAGGCGGCTGACGTAGTGATAAATTTTTCCGATGATTTTTCGGTGCAAGGGATCGTTGCGCGCAATTTTGTAGCCGTTGACGATGTCGATGCCGGGATGCAGCGCTTCGATCAGGTTTTCCAGTTCGAGCGGGTTGTATTGGGCATCACCGTCTGTGTAGAAGATCCATTCTTTGCTTGCCAGGCTAAATCCGTGCCTGAGCGTTGCGCCATAGCCCTGGTTGACTGGATGATGAACAACTTTCAGTTCGATGATGTGCAGGGCGAGTTCGTCGAGCACCTCGGCGGTATAGTCCTTGCTGCCGTCGTTGATGACAATTATCTCAAAGTCAGATGTCCAGCGGCGGGCAACGATCAGGGCCGTCAGTACCATACTCGGAATGGTGCCGCCGTCGTTGTAAGCGGGGAAAACTACACTGATGCTGTTGAGTATTTTTTTTGTTGCGGTTTGTTTCATCGGCGTTTTCTTGCCAGAGCCAGGATGCTTAGTCCGAAGGGGAGTCCTGTTCGGGTGATAAGGAGTGCTTCGCTGGCAAGTATCTTTGCCAGGAAAGGGTCCAGCCACGGATGGGTTGCTTCCAGGTCTGATTTTTCTGCGCGCGCAGGCCAGATTTTCTCCAATAACCGCTTTGCCAGTGCTATTGGAAAAAGAAATGTGTTTGCATAAGTCAGGTGAACAATTTCAAAGCCATTTTGCACAAGCATTTCGCGGACTTGCGCCTGTGTATAACGGCGGGCAGTTTGGATGCGCTCATCGTGCCCACCGCGCAGCCAGTCGTAAGCTGGCAAGCGCAAGAGTAAGTATCCGCCGTGTTGCAGAACACGCCAGAATTCTGCGATGGCAAGCTGGTCGCTGCCAACGCCGTGCTCGTAAAGCACATCGAAACTGGTGACAAGCTCAAATTGTTCTTGCGCAAAAGGCAAGTCGGTAACCGAAGCTTGAGCAATCTCTGAGATGTTTCTCTGTTTGCAGAAACCCAGGGCGATTGCCGAAAGGTCGCAGCCGGTGACGTTTCCGTATTCTGCAAGGTATCCACTGATCGCGCCCCCGGTTCCGCAGCCTGCATCCAGTATTTTTGTTTTTCGCTCTTCCAGTCCTGTGCTCGCAAGCATTCGACGGGTAAGGACTTGCATGCCAGCATACCACCAATGTTTTTCTTCAACCTGATACATCAAGGCGTATTCTTCGGGTTTCAAAACGAACGCCTTATGGTAGCTGATATGCGAGGAGAATAATTCTTTCGCAATCGTAAAGGTAGTGAATCTCTCCGCCGGGGCGTGTGCGTATCCAGGCTTCCAGTTCTTGAATTCGATCGGGGTTGGCGATGATCGTTTCACCGGAGATTGGGTCGATTGTGCTGGCTGGGTCAGGAATATTGATGATTTTTCTCCTGCCGCCTAGAAAATCGACGCTGGCGTGCGTGCCGTAGGCATAATTGTCATCAGAAAGCAGATAGATATCAGATTCGCGATCAACTGTTCTGGCGTAGTTGCCCAGGTAAGAGGCAAAGCGGGTTGGGGTATCACCTCCATAGAGGCAGCGCCCGGCAAATTCAAAAAAGTAGGCCCAGATGTTGAAAACCAGTAGGCTGGTGAGAACCGCTGTGGTTATAAAAATATATGTCTTCCTGGATTGATGCCAGCCTGCGCCGAAACTTTCGAGTAAATAATCCAGCCCAATGACCAGCATGATCAACGCGGGTGGAACGGCGATCAACATGCGGTACGAATCTGCCGTAGGTGGAATGGAGAAGATCGCAATGGCAACCGTCGTGCCCCAGAAATAACCGTTTAATAACAATATCTCCTCTTGTTTTGTTTTCAACAAGGCGATGCCCAAACCGAGCAGGAAGAGGCTGGATGAAATCAGGCTCAAGATCGGCACAGGTGAACCGTAAAAATCGAACGCGGGATAATAAATGAGAGATAGAAAGGCATGTACGACGCGTCCCAGCAAAATCTGAATTTCGCTATTCCCCGTAATAACAACTTCCCTGGCCAGCCAGCCAGACTGGAAGGTACCCTCGGCGTTTAGCCGGTTCATGAATTCCTCTGGATGGTTCCAGAAGTAGGTTATTGCGGGCAAGATCATTATTCCCAATCCGCCCCAGAATGCCAGGGCTTGCCTGAAGACGGTCTTGAACCACGGACGCAGAAAAACAAGGGCAATCAGCATATAGGCGAAGATAACGCCAGCGATGATTTGGGCATCCAGGTAGACGGCCGTGTGAATTGCCACCAGGCAGCCAGCCAGGGCCGTTCGCCAGTTGCTATGTTTTTTCAGGCCGCTCAACAGGAAGTATAGGGCCAGGGGTGTCAGCCAGGTTCCCTGAATGTAACTGACGGCGATGGTTCGGCTGAAATGCAAGTGGGTATGAGTGAAGGCCATCAGCATGGCGGCAACCAATGCGATACGATGACCTGCGATCTGGCGGGCCAATAAATACGTGGCGGGGATGGCAAGCAGGCCGCCAATGGCAGCCATCAAACGTAGCCCAAGCGGGTTTACGCCGAATATGGATATTCCCGCGTTAATCGTATGCAGGTAAAGATTGCCGATGTTTTCCCAAAGCCTGAAAGGATTGGCCCCTTCAAGTGAGAAGCTGTTCATCGCAACGATGCCGATGCGAGCTTCATCGCCATTGACCACTCGCGGAGTATCGCCCAATTGAGAAAATCGCAGAACGAAACCAAGCAGTATTACCAGGCCTACTTGTATGATTGCAGTTTTGTGTTCTTCGAGCCAGGAGAAAAGGGTATCTCTTGTTATATTGCCGTTGAAAAGCCCTCCGACATAGCAAAGGCCGCTAAAAAGCCATAAAGTAACCACTGCTGTATAGTTGCTAAGCCCCGTTTTATCAAAATAAATCATGGCAATTGTTGCCAGGATCGAAAAACAAAGCCCGGTAAGGCTCCATGCCAGTGCCTTGTTGGGCGTCCAGCGCGCCTTTATTTTAATTTTGTGGGATAAATTTGGGAACACCAGGCTGACCAGAAATAAGAAGACCCCTGTAATGGTCAATAGCATTGCCGGTGGCAGGACAATATCATGGTTGACGGGTGTTGTGTAGAGCAAAATTTGACCGAGAATGGTCAAAAAAACTGAGATAAAAATTAGCCAGCGGTTATTTTGCGGAGGAGTATTTGTATCGTCTGTTTTAATTTCCATGCCCATTCCTTCTTTGACCGGCAAATTTTATTTATAACGAAGCGCCCCTTGGTTCTCTGTCTTGCCGGAATTTATCAACTAAAACAAGTATAAAGGAAAAAATGAATAGGGGCAACCATAGCAAAGAAAATAGATAAAACTCGGTTTTGAGCGGATGTAATTTATAGATGATGCCTCAAATTGCGACCTTGCGATTGCCCAATGAAGGCAGAGTCTGCTTCTCTGAGGAAAAGTTTTTTGCCGCGCTACCCATCTTGCTCTGGCCAATGTTGACGCTGCCTGCGGAAAACCTGCCAAGCCAGTTTGCGCTAGTCTTATCTGTCATAGAAATCGATCTGGAAACAGTACAGGCCGACCTGGGCAGTAACAGCAAAGTTGGCGTCCATGGGACGCCAAGATAAAGCCCTGAAATTAAATTTTCTCTCTTTACGCGCAGGGAATTTTTATCTCGACCACTACTCCGGGTCTATCGGGGCGGTTGCTGAGGCGCAGGGAGCCTCCTGCACTCCAGACCAGGGTCGCCATGAGCGGAAAGCCCAGCCCCATGCCGGGTAATTCACCGGTAAAGGCTTTCTCCCCTTGAAAGTAGGGCAGCCATGCCCACGAGAGTTGTTCGGCGGAAAGGGTTACGCCATCATCATTGATGCGAATCAAGATTGTGCCCGGTTCGGGCTGGTTTATCGAAACATCTACTGTGGGCGAATGCTGCGGGTGGAATTTCTTGGTGTTTTCAAGCGCTTCGCTGAGGGTCAGTTCCAGCGCATCGGGGGTCAGGGTAATGCGTGTTTCGGCCAGGCCTTTCTGCAGGAACACGTTGATATTCTGGATGCTAAATTTTTTGGCCAGTTCTTCGACCATCGCGGGGATTTCACCAATAGTGACTGGCTTGCCAAGATGGATGGACAGCGGCGCGTCGATATAGGTCAAAACATCGCGTACCTGCCAGACCAACCGTTCGGCTCCTTTTGCAGCGGTCTGCATCAATTCGCGGATTTCTTCGGCGGTTAGGCGCTCCAACTGTGAATTGATCAGCGAGACGCTGGTTGCCAGTAAAGAGACCGGGGTGCGAAGTTTGTGGGTGATGGTATCGTGAAAGCGGCGAATATCCTGGTAGATGGACATTTTTTCGGTCACATCGCGCAAGCGGACGATGCGCTGGCTCTCCGCGCCAATGTCGGAATCCAGGGCCTCGAGCATCATCCAAAATGCGCGCGCGTGGATGTTTTCGGGCCGCATCAGGAAGCAGGGCGATGGATCGTTATACCAGGATTGCCACGCTTCGACAGGTCGGGCTACGTATTGGGCCTGTACTGCTGCAATGAAATCCATCCCGGCCGGGTTTTCGGGCAGGTTTAGCATGTTGATGGCGCGTTCGTTGGCATACTGGATGATGGCCAGACTGTCGAGCAGCAGGTAGCCCTCTGTGGCGTGGGCGGCCATCCACTTGAAACGTTCCAGGTCAGCAAACATCTTGTCGTAGTAGCGCAGGCGCGTCAGGGTGCGCAAGCGCGCCAGCAATTCGAGGGCGTCAAAAGGTTTGCTGATGAAATCATCCGCCCCGCTCTCGAAGGCCTGGGCTTTGGCTTTGCGATCGCCGGGGTCGAGCAGTACCAGTATCGGCACGCCGCCCAGGTGTGAATCGGCTCGCAATCGGCGGCAGGTTTCAGAGCTGTCAACCCCGTCAAGCTCGGTATCTAGCAGGATGACGTCTGGCAGTAGCTCGTGGGCAATCCGGATGGCGTTTTCGGGTTCCTCGCAAAACTCCAGACTGAACTCCCGCCGCGTGAGCAAGAGTTCTTCAACATAGCGGCGGGTTTGTGGGTCGGAATGGATGACCAACAGGATGTTTTTTTGGTTTTGAGTCATGGCGGCCCGTGGGTGAGAGTTTTTCTTGCCTCATTTTAGCTGTTTGTCGTGTAATCTAACATTGAGAATGTGTGACAGATGCCCCGCACCGATGCGGTAAAAAAGTTTTGCGCCAGGGTCTTTTAAATTATTTACACGGGTGTATACTATTCTTGTCGGGATGTAACGGATTTTTCAAACCTCAATAACATGTGGGATTTCTATGCAGACTTACGCAGATCTTGAACTTAGCCTTCACAAGCGCGCCGATGATATTTATACCATCGAAGGGCGTTTCACATCTTCAGGAGATGCTGCCGAGATTAGCCTGGGCTCGAAAGAACAGGTGCGGATGGCGCTCGACCTGATCCAGTTGCAGGATTGCCTGCCTGACATGCAGGTTTATGGCAAATTTTTGAGCGAAGCGTTTTTTGTCCCCGAAGTCAAAAAGATATTTTTATATGCCCAGGCCGTTGTCGAAGCCGAGCCGCTGCGTTTTCGCCTGTTGGTTGGGCCAACGGCGCCTGAGTTGCATAACCTGCACTGGGAGACCCTGGCGCACCCATCAGATGGTACCCTGTTGGCTGCCAACCAGAACATCCTGTTTTCGCGTTACCTGACCGGCGAAAATTGGACGGCGGTCGAACTGTCCTCGCGCAAGCAGGTGCGTGCGCTGGTAGCCGTGGCCGGCCCGCAAAACTTGGCCGATTACAAGTTGACCCCGGTCGATGCGGTGCGCGAAACAGACCTGGTTCGGGCCAGCCTGCATGGTATGGAGGCAGCCTTCCTGCCCATCGAAGGCCGCCATTGCACCCTGACCAATCTGGCCGATGAGCTGCGCCAGGGTTGTGACATTCTGTACCTGGTGGCACACGGCAGCATGGTCAACGGCATCCCATATATCTGGCTGGAAGATGACGAGGGCAAAGTCAAACGAGTAACCGGCAAGGAATTTGCCGAGCAGATCAGCAGTCTCGACGTTCAGCCGCGGCTGGTGGTGCTGGCTTCTTGTGAGAGCGCCGGCAAGGCCAGCGAGGATACGAATGACAGCCAGGCGCTTCAGGCGCTTGGTCCGCTGCTGGCCGGAGCGGGCGTCCCGGCGGTGATCGCCATGCAAGGTAAGATATCGATGGCCAGCATCTCGCGCATGATGCCGGTTTTCTTCAACGAACTACTCGAAGACGGGCTGGTGGATCGCGCCCTGGCTTCGGCCCGCTGCGTTTTACTGGCAGATGAGGCCAACGACCTGTGGATGCCGGTGCTTTTTTCGCGCCTGCAAACCGGTGCGCTCTGGCGTGAGAAGATGGAAAAGCAGCTCGAAGCTGTCCAGAAGACCAGCCGCAGCAGCCTGAAATTGCAGTGGTTTTGGTTCCCGCTCATCTTCCTGGCAATTGTCGGAGTCGGGTTGGGGCTTTATTTTGCCCTGCGCCCCCGCCAACCCGCGATCATGACCGGGGATTTCCGGATCGCGGTGGCCTCGTTTTATGTGGATGGAGAAGCCGGGAACGCGACCCTGGGCTACGACCTGGCCGACAGCGTCCGTCTGCGACTGGAGCAGGATCTGCAGGAGATCAACCCACAGCTGGTGATCAGCATCTGGGGCCCGGACCTGGCCGGGGATGTGAGAGGCCAAACGTCCGAAGCGCGCGCCGAGGCCGCCAAAGCCCTGGCAGATAAGATCCACGCCGATCTGGTGATCTACGGGGCGGTCGAGGCTGCCGGTACGCGCTGGCAGGTGCTGCCCGAGTTTTATATCGCCGCTGAGAATTTTGACGAAGCACGCGAGATCATCGGCCCGCACGCGTTGGGGATGCCGCTCGATCTGCCCGGCTCTGCTTCGAACTCAGCCTGGCGCTTTGAATTTGGCAAGCAAATGTTCTCGCGTGGCAAAGCCCTGTCGGCCATGTCGGTCGGCCTGGGGTATTTTGCCCTGCGTCAGTACGATTCAGCCCTCGAATCATTCGAAAATGGCTTATCCGTTTCCGGTTGGGATGATCTGCAGGGCAAGAAAGTTCTGTACCTGATGGCCGGCAATGCCTCTGCCAAAGTCGGCGAGGCAGCCCTCAGGGAAAAAGATGCCGAAGACGCCGAAGCCAGTTTTGTGCGCAGCGCCGAACTGCTGAGCAAGGCCATCGCCATCGACCCCGACTACGCCCGGCCTTACATCACCATGGCCAACCTGGCCTATGCCCGCGCCCTGGCGCCTGCGCTGCTTTCCGGTCAGTATGGCGATGCTGACCTGGCGTTTCTCGATATTTGCCTCGAACAGCTTGTTCTGGCCGATCATGCACCCGACAAGCCGCCGCTGGCGGATGTCGACGCAAAAATCCACTATTCGCGCGGACAATGCCTGTTTTTGAAAGCCCTGGCCGGTGCGGAGAGTTCCTTCTCGCCCGCCCGCGAGGAATTCCTGCTGGTTATCCAGGCCTATGGTGAGGGGACCAACCCGCGACTGAAAGAGCTGGCCGCCGAATCGCATGCCCGGCTGGGAGCGATTTACCTGCTCAAGAGCGACCTGCCCCTGGCGCTGGATGAATACCAGATCGCTGTCGATCTGCTGGAAGATTACCCTGAACGCCAGGAAATTTACAAAGAGCGCGTAGCCAATCTGTTGAGTCAGTTAACGCCCGAACCCTGACCAGAATTGAGCCTGGCCACATGTCTGGCCGGGCTTTGCTCTGTAATGTTGCGGAGGAAGAACAATGAACGCAAAGAATATCCTGCCTGTATTTTTTATTCTCTTCGGATTTTTGCTCGCCGCTTGCAGCACGCCCGGCCCGGCGACGATTGCGCCCGAAAGCGTCTCCCCGAGTCCGGATGCGCAGACGGATACTCCAACAGTTCCGACAGGGGTGACGCCGGAATTGGGAATGCCCACCGATACGCCCACGCCGAAAGGCCCCGAGGTATTTTCGACTGATAACCTGAATGACGTTCCTCCCGATGGAATTTTGAAGGAGATCGTCAGCCTGGGCTTTGGCGGCGGCGATCCCTTTTGCAGTTTTCCCTATACTCAGCCAAGCATCGCCAGCGACCCCGATGACACCGAATTGATGATGGAAGCCGAGGTGGTTACCTGCGGCTGGGCTGAAGGGGATGAACTGACCTTCACGGTCACATTTCCAAACGGGCATATGGCCGAGGAAAAGGCAATTGTTGACGAAAGCGGACGCGGGGCTTTTTCCTACCGCCCTGCGCTGGATGACCCTGAGGGCCTTTACCGTTTTGAGATTTCGGGGCGCGGGCTGAAGTTTGAATCGAATGTCTATTTCCGCGCGCCGCTGGTTCCTCGGTTTTACGCCATTGACGACGGTCACCTTTTGTTTAATAACTTCCAGCCTCATGAAAAGATTCGTTTGTTTTTGTATTTTTATTTATCGGATGTTTATGTTTTTCAGGGCTGGCAGGAATTCGAACTGGATGCCAGCGGGCAGTTGTTGTTGAAAGCGCCGGCTGCCGCGGGTTATTTTTTTGCCCAGACCGCACCCGGCTTGGAGATTCCGCTGACTACCAGCAATTCCCTGCAAAAGGGTTTCCAGATGAATCGCGAGGCATCCATGTCTGCTGAAAGCCTGGCCAAACGTCAGGCGCTCGAGGCGAAGAGCCAGGCGCACCTGGCCTGCCCGACCGGTTTCGCCAGCCAAATTGATTTTAAGGCGGCTCAAGGACAGGCTGTTGAAGTGCGCCCCTTTGGGAAGGCCTGGCTTTATGCCAACCCGCGCACCTCGGCGCGCCAGGTGCTGCGCTTTGAGCCGGGACAAGTTGTCGAAATATCGCCGCTCGACCTGTTAATATGCGCCGATGGGCGCGGCTGGCGCAGGGTTTATGTTGATGTCAAAACCCCGGCCGGCACTCTCTCTACCAGCGGCTACGTGATCGAGATCGATGAGAACAAAAAAAACCGGCTCGAGCAGGTTTCAGGGAAACCTGCCACGCCGACTGCTGCGCTTTGTCCTGGTCCATTGCAGAGCAGGCTTTCGCCAGAGGGGCGCGCCAGGGTGGCTTTTACCGATGGGACGAAGATGCGCATCCGCGCCAGGGCTGGGTTCACGCAGGAAACGCTCAGGCTTGTTCCCGAGGGGACGTTGTTGATAATCACAGGCGGTCCGGTGTGCATCGACGGGACTACCTGGTGGCGCATCCGCACCAGGGATGATTTTGATGGCTGGATGGCCGAATATAAGGATACTGTTTACCTGCTCGAACCGTTCCAGTGGTGAACCTTGCCGGAGAAAACGAGACGCCGCCCCGTCGATGGGGCGGCGTCTCGTTTTGCGCTTAAATTGCATAAAGCTCAAATTCATATCGAGTTTCTGACCCGGTTTGGCGGTAAAATAGAGCAATTTTATCGCTATTCCTCGATGACATAATCCCACCAAAAGATTGGACCTGCCATGAATCCCAAAGGTTTTACCACCCGGGTGCTGAATGTGCCCTACAGCAAAGGCGATCCGTATGGCGCGCTGCAAATGCCGGTGTATTTCTCGAATGCGTTCGAGTTTTCGAACGCGGATGATCTTTCTGCGGCATTTATGGGTACCAAGCCCGCCCACGTTTACAGCCGTTCATCGAACCCAACGGTTGAGTATTTTGAGCTGCGCATCAAAGACATGACCGGCGCGCCTTCTGTTACGGCCTGCGCTTCGGGCATGGCCGCCATCAGCAACGTCATCATGACCACGCTTGCGGCGGGCGATACGATCCTGACCACCCGTTATTTGTTTGGCAATACCGTCTCGCTGCTCGAGAGCACCTTTGCCCCGTTTGGGGTCCAGTTCCGGGCGGCGGACCTGACCTCGCTCGCCGATGTCGAAAGCAAGATCGACTCGACGGTCAAGATGCTCTTCCTCGAAACCATCACCAACCCGCAGATGGAAGTGGCCGACATCCGCGCCTTGGCCGAGTTGGCCCACAGGTACAACATCCTGCTGGTGGCCGATACGACCCTCACCCCGCCGTATGTTTTCGACGCCAAGAGTCACGGCGTGGATCTGGAAGTCTTCAGCACCACCAAATTCGTCTCTGGCGGCGGGACTTCGGTCGGCGGGCTGATCATCGACCACGGCAACTTCGACTGGACGAAAAATCAGCGGATTGCCGCGCTGGTCGAGAAACATGGCCAGCTTGCCTTTCAGGTCAAACTGCGCAAGGAAGTCTACCGCAACATCGGGGCCTGTCTCTCGCCGATGAACGCCTTCCTGCAAACGGTTGGTCTAGAGACCCTGGCCTTGCGCATGGACAGGTCGGTCAATAACGCCCAAAAGTTATCTGCCTGGCTGCAGGGCCATCCGCGCGTCAGCGCAGTCAACTACCCCTGGCTGGCCTCCTCGCCCTTTTATGAGGTCGCCCGCCGCCAGTTTGGCGGCAAACCCGGCGCGCTGCTGACCTTCGACGTGGCCTCGGCCAGCGAATGTGTCGCGGTGATGGATCGCCTGCAAGTCATCCGGCGCGCGACCAATCTCAACGACAACAAGTCGCTGGCAATCCATCCTTTCCACACTATTTATTCCGAGTTTCCGCCCGAAAAACGGCGCGCGATCGGCATCCGCGAAGGTATGATCCGCCTGAGCGTGGGCATCGAAGATTTCGAAGACTTGCAAGCCGACCTGGAGCAAGCTTTGGCGGGTTGAGATTCCCGCAACTAGCAACGAAAAACGCCACCCCATTTTGGATGGCGTTTTTTGCTTTAAAAATCCGATGCTCAATAGACCGGCAGGCTGTTATCGACTTCTTTTGCCCAGGCGTTGATGCCGCCCTGTAAATTCTTGATCCGCTTGAAGCCGGCACTGGCCAGCAGCTCCAGGGCGCGGGCCGAGCGCGAGCCAGACTTGCAGAGCACGACCATTTCGCGGGCCGAATCCAACTCCGACAGGCGCGCAGCGAGCGTGCCCAACGGGATGTTGACCGCTCCCGCCAGGGCCGAAATTTGTAGTTCGTGCGGTTCGCGCACATCCAGCAGCAACGGCGGATTTTCGTCTTTTAAACGGGAGGCAAGCTGCGGGGCGTTAATGTCCCATTCAGCGCCGGCAGAGCCGCTTTCGTGGTCATGGCCGGGCACGCCGCAAAACTCCTCGTAATCGATCAATTCCGTAATATCCGCATTTGGCCCGCAGACCCGGCATTTGGGGTTTTTCTTCAAGTTGACAAAATCGAACGACATATCCAGCGCGTTATAGAGCAGCAGCCGCCCGATCAGCGAATCGCCGATCCCGAGCATCAGTTTGAGCGCTTCGGTGGCCTGGATCGTGCCGATCGTGCCTGGCAAAATGCCGAGCACGCCGCCCTCGGCGCATGTCGGGACCATACCGGGTGGAGGCGGTTCGGGGAAAAGACAGCGGTAGCACGGGCCTTGTTTGGCGAAAAAGACGCTCGCCTGGCCGTCGAAACGGAAGATCGAGCCGTAAACATTCGGCTTGCCCAGGAAAACGGCCACGTCATTGCTCAGATAGCGGGTCGGGAAGTTGTCAGTGCCGTCGATCAGCACATCATAAGGCGCGGCAACCTGCATGGCATTGGCAGATGTAAACGGTTCATTGTAAGTATCGACCTGGATGCCGGGATTCAGATCGAGCAGCCTTTCGCGCGCGCTCTCCACCTTGAGCTTGCCTACCGTTGAACTGCCATGCACAACCTGACGTTGGAGATTCGACGAATCGACCACATCGTAATCGACCAGCCCGATCCGGCCCACTCCCGCTGCGGCCAGGTACAGCGATACTGGCGAGCCGAGGCCGCCCGTGCCGATCACCAGGGCTGAGGCCTGTTTCAGCTTTCTCTGGCCTTCCAACCCCACTTCGGGGATCAGCAGGTGCCGCGAATAGCGCAGGATTTCTTCGTGAGAGAGTTCCATAGGAGTGTCAGGTGTTGATGTGTCATTTCAGGTGTTATCTATCCGGTTTGGGCTGAGCGAGGTCGAAGTGTGCCTGATGTCAGGTTGCATGTTTTGGTTTTACCTGACACCTCGCACGGGAAAACCTGATACTTGCTCACCCGCCCGTGACGGAAGGCAGAATTTTCACAATATCTTCCTCGTCAACCGGTGTCCCCAACCCTTGCAGGTCGCGGATGTTGTCGGCGTTGACGAACAGGTTGATATGGCGGCGGACTTGTCCGCTGTTGTCGAAAACATGGCTGTTGATCTTGGGATATTGTTTTGACAGGTTGCGCAAAACATCGCCAACCGTTTCACCCTTCAAGACAATTTCAGACTGGTTATCGAGATAAAATTTGAGCGGAGCGGGGACGCGAAGTGTAGGCATGCCGCAAGTATACACGGAAAAATAAAGACAGGTAACCGTCGCTATTCAAATCTGGTTACCTGCCTTTGGTTTGTTTCTTGTTGAAACCTATATCATGAACTCGATCCCTTCCCAGGCGTCATCCACCGGGGCATGTACGTGCCCAGGGTGATCGTGGACGGTCACGCGGCCTTCAAGCTCGTCGACGCGCGACATCAGGTCTTTGATCGCCACGGCGAAGACATCTGGCAGGGCGGTATGGTTCAGGTCGGGGGCGTCGCCTTCGTGGTGCAGTTTGGTGCGTCTGACGATCTGTCCTGGCACGCCGACCACGACCGAATTTTCCGGCACCGATTTGACAACCACCGCATTGGCCCCGATGCGGCTGTCAGGCCCGATGGTGATGTTGCCGAGCACCTTCGCGCCTGCGCCAATTGTCACCCGGCAGCCGATGGTCGGGTGGCGCTTGCCCTTTTCGAGCGAAGTCCCGCCCAGGGTCACGCCGTGATACAGGGTGACTTCATCTCCGACCTCGGCAGTCTCGCCGATCACCACGCCCATGCCGTGGTCGATGAAGACCCGCTGACCGATGGTTGCTCCGGGGTGGATTTCAATGCCGGTCAGGCCTCGCGCCAGTTGCGACAGCCAGCGCGCCGGCAGTTTTGCGCCACGCTGCCACAACCAGTGAGTGACGCGGTGAATCCAGACTGCATGCAAGCCGGGGTAAAGCAGGGCGATTTCGAACCGTGAGCGCGCTGCCGGGTCGCGTTGCAGGGCTGATTTCAGATCATCGCTTACTGATGCGAAGAAACCGGGCGTTTTTTTGTTCGGTTGTTTTTGAGATTGTGTGCTTTCGGCTTGCATAAGAACTCCATGATGGAAATCTGGTGCGATGTGCCGGTTTTCAGGGATGAATGATCTTGCCTGACACCTGACACAGCAAAACCTGATACCCTTAATCTGCCAGATGCGCGTACAGCGCCGACGAGAGATAGCGCTCGCCGAACGAGGGGATGATGACCACAATCAACTTCCCGGCGTTTTCGGGGCGTTGGGCCACCTGCAAGGCTGCCCAGGTCGCTGCGCCGGATGAGATACCGACCAGAATGCCTTCTTCCTTGGCCAGGCGGCGGGCCGTATCCATCGCGTTATCGTCGGTCACACGAACGACTTCATCGTAGATCTTGGTGTTCAACACATCTGGCACGAATCCCGCGCCGATGCCCTGAATTTTGTGCGGGCCTTTGGCGCCGCCAGAAAGGATCGCTGAAGCGTCTGGCTCGATCGCCACCACCTGCACGGACGGTTTGCGGCTTTTGAGCACCTCGCCCACGCCGGTGATCGTCCCACCGGTGCCGATGCCGGAGACGAAAATATCCACTTTGCCATCGGTATCGCGCCAGACCTCCTCGGCGGTGGTTTTGCGGTGAATTTCAGGGTTGGCCGGGTTCTGGAACTGCTGCGGGACGAAATATTTCTCCGGGTCGCTGGCGCGAATCTCTTCAGCCTTGCGGATCGCTCCGCCCATACCGTCCGGTCCAGGGGTCAACACCAGTTCGGCCCCGTAAGCGCGCAACAACATGCGGCGTTCGCGGCTCATCGTTTCAGGCATGGTCAGGATGCACTTGTAGCCCTTGGCGGCGGCTACCATTGCCAGGGCGATGCCGGTGTTGCCGCTGGTCGGCTCGACGATGGTTTTATACTTGGTCAGCAAGCCTGCTTTTTCGGCGGCATCGATCATCGAAAAGCCAATCCGGTCTTTGACGCTTTTGGCCGGGTTGTAAAATTCCAGCTTTAGCACTACTTCAGCGACAGCGCCCTCGCTCAAACGGTTCAAGCGTACCAGCGGGGTATTCCCAATTAATTCGGTTACGTTCGCAGCAATTTTCATATCGAAAAATCCTCCAATTCAAGTTGTTTGATTAATGTTTCAGCATTGGTCACGCCGTGGTTGACATAACGAGGTTTGCCACTGGCGTCGATAACAAAAGTGGTCGGAACGCTCATCACGCCCCATTCCTGGGCTAATTCGGGTTGTGTGCTGGCGTCCACTTCGATGACCTGGAACCAGCGGCCAAAATTGCCCTTGATGCGTTCAATCGTAGGACGCTGAACCGTTTTGCACGGCGCGCAGGTCGGAGTAGTGAAATAAACGAGCGCTGGCAGGCCGGGACGATAGGACTGGAAACGCGCCACCTTGCTCTCGGCCCGTTTAAGCGTGAAGCGGTTAAACAGGATGTAACCCGCAACGCCCAACCCTGAAATGGCTACTGCCATGATCAGCCTCTCAAAAATTTCTGTGTTCATCCGTTAACTTTCCTTTGGGCGAAAGCCGGGAACCGTTCCGGCGGGGGCAGTCTTGGGAAACCCCGGAACCCTGAAGCGGGCCAGCCAGTAGTAGACAAAGCATCCGGCGCAGAATCCGCCAAAAGCGTTGAGCGCTGCCAGGGCAGCCACTGTCCACACCAATCCCCAACCGAGCGCGCCCAGCCCCGCGAAAAGGGATATTGCGCCGCCAAGCATAAAGACGCCGCCCAGCCCCTGGGCAAAGCGATGCGGTTCAGGATTATCCTGGATGACATCGGGTTTGTACTGGATGACTTTTCGAACCAACTGCCCGAAAAATGGCTTGCCAGCCAGCGTACCGGCAAGCATGACAATGGCTACCAGCCCGGCCAGCCAGGGAGCATTGAGCACAAAGGCCAGCACATTCAGTGTAATGATGGCCAATTGATTCGCTTTCAGCGCGGCATGATCTACTTTTTGGGTTACTTCATTCATATATTTGGAGATCCTTTTCTGGATAAAATAAAACCAACTGACCGCTTTGCCGCTTTTCACGGCAAAACAAAAAGAACGGCGACGAACGCCATGCAACAATTCAAATGTCACATGCGGGATTCGCGTACCGTTCTTCGGTCAGTTGGCGTTGTTTATTTTTGAAGAAGCGACGGTACTACGAAACCCGCCGCATACATAAGCAATAATTCATTCTGAATCTCTCCAAAGATTTATTAGATAATTTTGATAGATATTATTCAAGTTTGGGCGATTTGTCAAGACAAAAACCGGAATGCTTATAAAACGTTTATATCGATGGTTGAATTGCCTGTTTGCATTTTTTATGTGATTGCCCTTCCTGGCTGGCAGAAATGGCTTATACAATGATTTGGCAACTATTCAATAATGTAGTTGCAACGGCTTGTTTTTATGCGTGTGATATGCTGTAAAAAATTTATTACGCTTTGTTGCGCCAGGGTTTTCCTGGCACTCACAATGCTCAATTTTTTACATCACAAGGAGTTCACGCTATGAAAATGCCCAAATGGCTGGTTGTCTTTTTTGCTCTCGCGTTGATGCTTCAACTCACGCCACTGAGTGCAAGCGCAGAAACACTCGCGCCGCAGGTCACATCCTCCGCTTCTGTTTCGTTGAGCGCTCCATCTCCTGCGATCGGGCAGGTGGGAGGAGAAGTTATTTTCGACCTGGTATTCTCGGCGACGAATGTTACCCCCGGGGTTTCGGGCGCTGAAGTTTATGTTGGTTATGACCCGGCTTTTGTTACCCCGCTCGGGTCGCCGCAAACAACCACCGAGATTCTGTCCGGTTTTTTCGGCACACCCAATGTCAGCATCAATGAAATTCTCCCGGCCGCACAGTGTCCTGGCGGCGCGCAGCCTTGCATCCATCTGGTGCTGGCCGGAACCCCGCAAACGACCCGAACCGGCTTTGCGGCGCGTTTCCATTTCACCGGCGCTGCCGAGGGCGCTACCTGTTTTTCGATCTTGCAATCGAACCTGGTTAATTCCGATGGCTTTGCGGTCACTCACACGGTTGGCGCACAGCAATGCGTGACATTCGAATATGCGGTGGATGTTACTGGTGTGGTTACCCGTCAGGGCGTGCCAGCCAACCCGAATGCGGGCGGCGGGACACTTTCCTGCACCAGCGTGAGCGCCACTGGTCTTGTGACGCCCTCGCAAACTGTTAATACAAATTCAAGCGGTGCTTTCAGCCTGCTTAACCTGGATCTGGATACGTTCACTTTCCGCGCTTCTTATCCCGGCTACCTGTCCGCACAAAAATCCGGAGTCGTCCTGAGCAATGCCCAGCTAAACCTGGTGTTGAGTACCATTTCTTTGCGCGGCGGCGACATCAACGGCGATAGCGTAATCAATATTCTCGATGTTGGTTTAATCATCAGCAAGTTCGGCCAAACGGGTGTGGCGGTACGATCTGCTTCTGCCGGCTGTACTGTAGCCGATGAATCGGCTGACATCAACGACGATGGCCGCATCAACATCAGTGACCTGGCAATCCTTTCCGGCAACTGGGGCCAGGTTGGCCCGACCACCTGGCCGTAGATGTGTGATAAGCTTGCCGTGTCTTGCGCGTAAGTATGGAAATTTGTAAGAATTTTGATGGATGGAGTATGCTATGTGGCGTATAAAAAACCTGACAGGGGTCTTGCTGGTTTTGTTCCTGGTAATGAGCGCTTTGCTCAGCTTCACGCCGGCCATGGCCCAAACTGGCGCTACGGTGAGAGTGGATCCGGCTGCTCTTTCGGCGCAAGTCAATGATACGGTCGATGCTTTTATCCGCGCCGACAATATCAGCGGGCTGACCGCTTTTGAAATTCATCTCTCGTTCGATGCGGCTGTGCTGGAAGTGGTTTCGATGAGCAATGGCGGCTTTTTGACGGCGGATTTTACGGTGCAGAATACGTTCAGTAACTCCGAGGGAACGATTGATTATGCAGTTGCCCAGCTCAATGGCGCTCCGGCGCAGGGCAGCGGCGTTTTGCTGAAGATCACGTTCCGCGCCAAGGCCAATGGCAGTTCGCCGCTGGCGCTACGTACTGTCCAGGCCGCGCCGACGGGCCTGCTCATGGCTGACTTAAACGGGACATCCATCCCGGCTGTCTGGACTGCTGGAACCGTAACCGTGGGAAGTGGACAGGGGCAAACTGCTGTGCCTGCGACCGCAACGACCACAGCAACCACTGTGCCGGTTCTATCCCCGACCTCTACGGTTGTCACTGCGACCACTACATCCGTTCCCACCGCGACAGTTCCGCCTGTTAGCGTGGATGGCGGAACGCACACCGTGCGTTGGGGAGAAACGTTGTACTGTATCGGGCGCGGTTATCGTGTCAACCCCTGGTCGATTGCTGAAGTGAACCGCATCTGGTGGCCGTACTTCATCTTCCCCGGCCAGAAATTGACCATCCCAAATGTTGTCTGGGACTCGATTCCATCCGGTCCGGTTTGCAATGCCCAATTTGTTCCGACAACACCTACTCCGGTAACTCCAACAGCAACAGCGACAGGCCCAACCCCAACGCTTGCCCCGCCAACTGCGACACCGATTCATGTAACCCCGATCCCTGTAACTCCTGCTTCCTGCCGGGCTTATCATGTGGTGCGCTCTGGTGAAACACTTTACCGGATCGGCATCAACTATGGTGTTCCGTATGAAGAGATTGCGCGTGCCAACCAGCTTGCCAATCCGCGCCTGATCTATGCCGGACAGCGTTTGTGTATTCCATAAAATGTTTGATAGTAGGGATGTGAAATGAAACTTTGCCGCCGTCTGCCGCATTTCAACCCGGTAATAGGGTTTCTCACCCTTTTGCTGGCATCCTGTTCATCGGAGCCTGCGCTGAATCTGACATCTTCCAGCGCCGCTTCGGTGCAGGTTGGCCAGTCGTTTACGATAACTTTGCAGGCAGAGAATGTGAGCAACCTGACGGCAGCAGAAGCGCACCTGTCCTTTGACCCGGCTGTGTTGGAAGTGGTCGCCCTGCAGCCGGGTGATTTTTTGCAGCCCGATTTTATTGTCCAGAATGTCTTCGATAATGCAGCCGGGACAATCGATTACGCTGTTGCCCAGATCGGCCAGCCGGCGGTGCAGGGCAGTGGGGCGCTGTTGGTGATCGAATTTCGCGCCAGGGCCGGTGGTGATTCGCCCATTTGGTTTCGAGCTACTCCGGCGGCATCGCTCGGCGCATTGCTCGCAGATTCTGATGGCAATGCCATCCCGGTGGCGTTGGGCGAGTTGACTGTGCGCACTGTTCCGTAGATACGACGCGGGTTTGTTAAACCAAACGTCAGGACAAGGTAAGCACCTTATCCTGACGTTTTCTTGTGCGCTGGAGAGGACTTGAACCTCCACGCCTCGCGGCACATGGCCCTCAACCATGCCTGTCTGCCAATTCCAGCACCAGCGCGCAGCAGGGGAGTATTATAATCGCCTTCTCTATGCTGTCAAGCAATTAAATTTCCCCAATTTCCGTAGCCGACCTCGCGGCGCGCATCCCGCAATCGATGTTGTTCGTGGATTTCGTGGATGTGCTGGACTTTTTCCGCTATTGCGGCCTCCAGCCATATCTGGCCTTTTTCCGCTGTTCCGAGGCTGCCCGCGCCGTACGCCCCATAGACTGAATCATCGTCCCAGGGCGGATTCGCCACGAGCGCGCCGCCCTCGACCCAGTCCATGTAGTAGTTGGGGGTGGCAACGAAATCGGTATCGTCTTTGACTCTTTCCATGTGGACAAGATCGGGGCGCAGGGCCAGCGCCATCGATGTTTCCAGTTCGCAGGCGTGTCCCATTCCGCCGATTTTGGATTCGCGGTATTTTTCGAGTGCAGCCACGCCGGTCGGGCCGGAGGTGTGCAGCCAGGCCGTTGCACAAAAGATGCGTTTATGCCGATCCCCGGCGTATTTGACCACATTGACCAGGAACGAACAGTTGCCGCCGTGGCCGCTCATCAGGTAAAAACGGTTAAATCCGTGTGCAACGAGCGCATCCACCACCGCCAGCCAGAAGTCCTCGAAGGCCCGGCCCCCGGCATTCATCGTCCCGGCAAAGGCTTCGCGATGCGTGCTGACACCGTATGGCATGACTGGCAGCGTGTAGCCAATATCAGGGGCCGATTTTACAGCACCCTTGGCGATTGCTTCGATAATCATGGTATCGACCGAGAGCGGCAGGTGCAGAGAGTGTTGCTCGGTGTGACCGATCGGCATCAGGATGACTTTGTTCAGTTCTGTCTGCGGGGGAAGCGCCAGATTTCCCTGGTCGGGTTTGATACGAAGCTGCGAATCTGCCAGTCCGAGATCGATTTCGGGCGGGGTCAGCGCGTAGACGCGGCTGAAGCCGTCCTCGCGCAGGGAGTCGAGCAGGTTTTTTATATAAGCCGCCAGTATTGGCGCCGGCAGCTCCAGCTCGGAGCCGGGCCAGCCAAACGGAAAGGCTGGCAGCAATCCGATATGGGTTGGGTAGTCCAGGGCTTTTTCGAGGACAGGTTCAGGGTAGCCCGTTCCGAGCGGCAGGATCAGGGGCAGGTCGCGGGGCAGATCGGCCACTTCGGGCCAGGTCAGATCGTCAAAGCGGAAAAATTCAGCCATTTATTTTACCCAAGATAAGCGTGTAGCCAATAAGTGTTGGCAGTTTTATTGCAATTTATGGCAACAAATACCAATCGAGAAAGCGCTCAAGGCGTTCGTAGACATCCAGTTGTGTTGCCCGCATCAAGAAGCCGTGCGGTTCGCCAGGGTAGGTTTTGTACTCGTAGGTTTTGTCGAGCCGTTTCAGTTCGTGGACGATCTCTTCGGATGCTTCGGGCGGCACAACATCATCTTCCAGCCCGTGCAGCAGCAGGACGGGCTTGCGGATGTTGTGAAAATCGTCGATGGGCGAGCCGGCCTGGTACACAGCGCGATTTTTGGCCGGGTGGCCGAGGAAGATCTCGGTATACAGGCGCAGTTCGCGTTTGCATTGCGCCCAGGAACTGAGCAGGTTGCTGTCGCCATATTTCGCAATGCCGCAGGCAAAGTTATATTCCAGGTCGCGCGCGAGCACGCACATGGTCATGTAGCCGCCATAGCTGCCGCCCATGCTGGCGATGCGGGCCGGGTCGATGCCCGGCAGGCTTTGGAGATATTTTGTGGCTGCGATGCAGTCGCGCGTGTCGCCGCCGCCCCAGTCGTTGTAGTTGGCGTGTTCGAACGGGATGCCGTAGCCGGTAGAGCCGCGGTAATTGGGTGCGATGAATGTGTAACCCTTGGCGACCAGGTACTGCGCCAGCACATCCCACTCAAAGGCGTATTGTGACGAAGGGCCGCCGTGCGGGTGGACGATGGCCGCGCCGTTGGGCTGGTGCGGCCGGTACAGAAAAGCCGGTATTTCCAGCCCATCGAAGGATTTGTAGCTGACCGTTTCGGGCATGACCAGCCGGTTGGCCGCCAGGGCCGGGATAAAGGAAAAGGTTAACTGGCTGACCGCTTTGGTTGCCAGGTCGATCTGGTAAATTTCCGGCGGCTGAAGCGGATTTTCGTATTCGAAGGTCAGGCGCGCGCCATCCGGCGTGAAGTATGGATTGGTATGCAGTCCGTTCCCTGCGCGCAGCTCACTGTATTGGCCGCTTTGGGCGTCCAGCAAGCCGAGATGGAAGGCGCCACCGCGATTGACGATGACCGCCAGGCTCTTGCCACCCGGTGACCACTCGTGCTGGATAATGTCCGCGCCCAATTTGGAAAGTTGCCGCAAGCCCTCGCCATCCGGGCGGACCAGCCAGAGATCAGTCCAGCCGCCCTGTTCACTGGTAAAGGCGATTTGGGCGCCATCCGGTGAGAAGCGCGGCTGCCAGGCGCGGATTTTGTCCAGGCCGTAGAGCGTGCGGGTTTGATCCGTCTCCAGATCGAGCAGGCAGATGTCGCTGCGGTTCAGATCATTGAAACGGCGCAGCGCAAAAACCACCGATTTGCCATTCGGGCTGGGTTCGGGTTGCCAGTGGTCGCCGTCGGCATCGTTGGTCAGTTGGCGCGGCCAGGTCCCGTCGAGGTCGGTCATAACCAACTGGTTCGCTTCGTGTCGGGTGACGCTGACGATGATTTGGCGTGAATCTGGCATCCACTTTGGGCTGCTGGCCGATTCGGTGAAGTCGGTCAGCTTTTTGGGCAATCCCCCGGCAGCAGGCACGATGTGAACGTGTCCATCGAGGCCAAAGGCCAGCCAGCGGCCGTCTGGCGACCATTGCGGGATTTCATCGTCCCAGTAGGCGACCAGGCCGCGCTGGGTGGTGATGCGCGCCGGCCAGCCGCCAACGGTGGGAAGGGTGAAGACATCCGAGAGATGGCCGTCATCCTTGATAAAGGCGATCGTTTTGCCGTCCGGCGAGAGCTTGTGGTTGCGGATGCGCTCCTGGGCGGTGATCAGTGAAAGGCTCCAGCCGTCAGGTGATTTGAGATCCGGGCGTGGGATGGACGGCCAGCCGTTGCGCTCGTATTTTTCGGTTACGGGAATGATCTTTGACATGCTTTCCTCCACTCCTTAAGTATACGAGATGTCTGCAAAAATTGCCTGGATAATTTGCGCAATTTTTATTGCCAGCCTGCAAATATCATGTAAAATGAATGCGGAGGCGAGAAATTGGACATTTTTTATATTGCGTATTTTCTATCTTTTTGCCGGAAAGCAGGTTGGTGAACGGTTCCTTCGTTCCACCTGTTTTTTTGTTTCAAACGCCAAGGAGGATTACCTAATGTCTAAAAATATTTTTGCTTTGCTGATCGTTGTTTTGCTGCTTGCGGCTTGCAGCGGCGCTCCTGCGGAATCGGCGCAGGCCAGCGTGCGGGTTGGCTGGCTGGGTTTTCCAGACACCCTGAATCCGGCCTACGCTTTCCTGACCGAATCCTATACCATGTTCGACTATGTTTACTCAACCTTGACCACCGAAGGACCGGACGGTGATTATATCGGCCTGCTGGCTGAGACCTGGTCAGTATCAGACGATGGCCTGGTGTGGACGTACAATCTGCGGCCCGGCATCAAGTGGCATAACGGCGAATCGTTAACGGCTGAACAGATTGCCTGGAACATCAACGCCTTCATCACCAATTCTGACGGCTGGGTCACCAATTATAGCTACATCATTGGCTTCGTCGAGGCGCGCGCGGTCGATGCAACCACATTGGAAATCCAGGTTGAATACCCGATCAGCAATATGGATTACCGGGTTTCTTTCCTTTACATTGTTTACCCCAAAGACTTCGAGGAATTTACCACTCCTGAAGATTTGCAAAACTTCACCAACTTCAGCCCGGTTGGCACCGGCCCTTTCAAGATCAACACACTTGATAAAGATCAGCGTGTCATCCTGTTGGATGCCAACCCTGACTATTTCGAAGGCAGGGCTAAAATTGATCAGATCATTTACCAGACTTTCGACAACAGCGATGCGCTCATCCAGGCTTTGAAGGTTGGCGATATTGATCTGGCCTCCGAAGTGCCTGATAGCGCTTTTACGGCGGTGGCTGCCTTTGAAAATGTCAAGGCCGTTTCCCTGCCGGGCCGTTCATTGACCGAACTGATTCTAAACTCTGCGCCAGAAGGTCATGATCCGACCCCCAATCGCAACCCGGCCATTACCGATCCGCAGGTGCGCCTGGCGATTGCAACCGCTATCAACAAAATGGACCTGGTCGATGTTGTTTTGCTGGGTTACGGCGTTCCTGGTGTTTCGATTATCCCGCCAACGCTTGGCGGCGGATTCTGGTTCAATAAGGATTTGCCTGATGTCAAGTTCGATATTGCAGAAGCCAACCGCATCCTGGACGAGGCCGGTTACGTTTTGGGCTCCGACGGCGTGCGGGAGAAAGATGGTGTGCGCCTGGAATTCCGCCTGCAGTTTCCATCGGATCAGGCCAGCTATCCTCGAGCGGCAGATATGATTGCCAATTGGCTCAAGGAAGTTGGGATGCAGGTTACTCCGTCCTCCGTTGACCCGGACAGCTTGGTGGTGGCGACCAACCCGAACGCCGATTATGACATGGTCATCTGGGGCTGGGGCTCTGACCCTGACCCGGACTTTATGTTGAGCGTGATGACCAGTGACCAGTATGCGGAGGGCGGCTGGAGTGACAGCGGCTATTCCAACCCGGAGTATGACCAGCTTTATGCCGAGCAGCAAATTGTGATTGACGAAACTGAACGCCAGAAAATTATCTGGCAGATGCAGGAAATGGTTTTCAACGACAGACCCTACATTGTTTTGTGGTATGGCAATATCCTGCAAGCTTATCGCTCTGACCGGTTCACCGGTTTTATCGAATCCCCGCTTGGCATCGACTCTTTCCAGTCACTGCTCAATGTCGAACCAGTCAAGTAGAAACCTTTTTATAAAGACACGAAATTGAAATTGGGAGTCGAGAGTCCGGAGCTTTTGACTCCCAGACTTGGGAGTCTTCGGACTCACCGGTTGTTTCGTGTCTTTGTGATTTGCGAGAATCTCAATGTCCCGTCGTGATTACCTGCTGCGCAAACTTCTGCTTTCGCTGCTGACCATTTTTGTGGTGGTCATCATTAACTTTGTGCTATTTCGCATTCTGCCCGGCGACCCTGTGCGGGCGGTGATCGGGCGAAACGTCAAGATTTCCGCTGAAGTGCAGCAATCGTTGCGTGAGCAATTTGGCCTGGACAAGCCCATCTTTCCAGACCAGTTTGTGGCGACCCTCGGGCAGTGGGCAACCGACAACCTGGGTGTTTCCTGGTCGTTGCGCAGGCCGGTGTCTGAAGTGCTGATGTCCAAGCTGGGCAACACTTTGCTGTTGATCGGTCTTGGGCAGGTCTTCTCGATCATCCTGGGGGTCCTTCTCGGATTGTTCGCGGGATGGAAGCGCAAGACAACCTTCGATGTCAGCGCGTTGACCTTTTCGTTGATCGCCTGGGCCACGCCGACCTTCTGGCTGGGGATCATCCTGCTGGCAGCGGGAAGCACATGGCTGGGGCTGCCCACGGGCGGAATCGTCAGCCCGCAGAATGTCGGCAAACCGCTCTATACCGTCCTGCCAGACCTGGCGCGTCATCTGGTTTTGCCAACCCTGACAATGACCATTCTGTACCTGGGGGAGTACATGCTGATCATGCGCTCTTCCATCCTTGAAGTGTTGAGTGAAGATTACATCCTGACCGCTCGCGCCAAAGGTTTGAGTCAGTGGCAGGTTTTGTGGCGGCATGGATTGAAAAACGCGATGCTGCCGATTGTGACCATGATCGCGCTCAACCTGGGCTTCACTGTTTCAGGCGCAATCTATATCGAGACGGTTTTCTCTTACGATGGTCTGGGGAAACTCTTCCAGACCGCCCTGGTCAAGCAGGATTACCCGCTGCTGCAAGGCGCCTTCCTTTTGCTGGCTTTCAGTGTCATTGTTGCCAACATGCTGGCAGATATTCTCTACACCTACCTCGACCCGCGCGTAAAGGCAAATTGAGATGCGCGAAAACTGGATTCTATTCAAACGCAACCTTGGCGATTTCTGGCGCGCTTTCCGGCGTAACCGGATGGGGATGATCGGTGCGGCGCTGGTGCTTTCTGCCATTTTACTGGCCTTGTTTGCGCCGCTGCTCTCGCCTTACGACCCGACTACGGTCATCCGCGACGCGGACGGGCGCGGGCTGACGTATGCTCCTCCCTCCGTCCACGGGCCGCTTGGCACCGACGATGCCGGGCGCGACGTTTGGACTCAACTGGTTTACGGCGCGCGTATTTCGTTGACAGTCGGATTCCTGGCTGGTTTCATCGCCATGTTTGTCGGCAGCTTTCTCGGCATCCTGGCCGGTTACTTTGGCGGATGGGTGGACAACCTGCTGATGCGCGTGACCGATGTTTTGCTGGTCATCCCCGATCTGCCGCTGATGTTGGTGCTGGTTGCCACCCTGCGCCAGATGGACTTGAAGATTTCACAGCTGACGGTCTTGATCCTGGTTATCGGCTTGCTATACTGGACGAGCACGGCCCGCCTCGTTCGCTCGCAGGTATTGAGCATCAAGGAGCGCCAGTTCGTTTCCCGCGCGCGGGCAATTGGAGCCGGGCATACCCACATCATTCGCAAGCACATCGTCCCCCAGATCATGCCGTTGATCGTCGCCAATACCGTGCTAATTCTCTCGACCGCCATCCTGATCGAATCGGGCTTGGCCTTCCTCGGCCTGGGCGACCCGACCCAGCCATCCTGGGGAACAATGCTCAATTTCGCCTTCGACCGCAACGCCATCAGCAACGAGGCCTGGTGGTTCTACCTGCCGCCGGGACTGGCCATCGTCTGGGTCTCGCTGGGCTGCGTCTTGCTCGGTAATGTGCTCGAGGAAATGCTCAATCCACGCCTGACCGGCCACCACCTGGAGGGCGAGGCGAAAATCGTCGAAGCGGAGGCCAGCCATGCGTAGCACTTTGTCTGAGTCCGCGCTTTTACGTGTCCGCCATCTCAATACTGAATTCATCCTGCCGGAGCATAAAGGCCATGCGCGCGCATTGGAAGACATCTCCTTTGACGTTTTCCCGGCCAGACGCTCGGCCTGGTGGGAGAATCGGGCTGCGGCAAGACAACTGCGCTGATGTCGATCCTGCGCCTGCTGCCGGCCAACGCCCAGATCAGCGGACAGGTCTTTTTCAAGGATGTCAATCTGCTGGCCTTGCCCGAAAAACAAATGCGCGCTTATCGTTGGCGCGAATTGGCGATTGTCTTCCAGGGCGCGATGAACGCCTTGAATCCGGTCATGCGCGTGGGCGAGCAAATCCGCGAGGCAATTTTGTTGCACGGCCTGATGCCCATGCGCGAGGCTGACCTGCGCGTCGGAGAACTGCTGGAATTGGTCGGCATTCCGCGTGAGCGTGGCGGGCAGTATCCCTTCCAGTATTCGGGCGGGATGCGCCAGCGGGCGATGATTGCCATGGCGCTGGCCTGCTCGCCGAGCATCCTGTTTGCCGACGAGCCGACCACGGCCCTGGATGTGATGGTGCAGGCCCAGGTGCTGGAACTGCTCAAGGAAATCCAGCAGCGCCTGGGTCTGGCGATTGTGCTGGTGACTCACGACCTGGGCGTGGTCGCTGAGACTTGCGACAGTGTGGTGGTCATGTACGGTGGCAAGGTGGCCGAATATGGCCCGGTCGATGTGATTTTTAACGACCCGCAGCACCCTTACACCCAAAAACTACTCGAGTCTTTTCCTGATCTGAATGAGCCGACCACGGGTCCGGGTCACAGCCTGGCATCCATCCCCGGAACGCCGCCGCGCCTGACAGAGCTGCCTCCGGGCTGCCGTTTCGAGCCGCGCTGTCACCTGCGTATCGAAAAGTGCAAGACCCAGTCGCCGCCGTTGCTTCAGGTTGGCGAACAACATTTTGCCGCCTGCCATCTTCTGGCTTTCCCCGACAAACCCCATGAATGATTCCCCCTTGCTGATTGTCGAAAACCTGGTCAAGCATTTCCCGCTGACGCCCTCGTTGGGCGATATGTTCCGGCGGCGCAAGCCAAATGTCGTTAAAGCCGTGGATGGAATCTCTTTTTCCCTGGGGCGGGGCGAGGTGCTGGCGATTGTGGGCGAATCGGGCTGCGGTAAAACAACGATTGCCCGCACCCTGATCGGCCTGGAAGAACAGACCGCCGGGACGATTCTTTTCGACGGTCAGAAAATTGGCCCACAGGAGAGACGATTGCGGGCCGGGTTGATCCCGCTTGAATCGGGTGGGGTTGGCACGCGCGAACAGCAAACCCTGCCG
Organism: Anaerolineae bacterium; assembly: GCA_022013685.1. Lineage (GTDB taxonomy): Bacteria > Chloroflexota > Anaerolineae > Anaerolineales > Villigracilaceae > UBA8950. The sequence goes on along the minus strand of JAKLPV010000022.1, from coordinate 7,066 downwards.
CGCATGTCGCTCAAGCACCTGCGCCAGCATGCCCAGATGATCTTCCAGGACCCGTATGAGTCACTCAACCCGCGCGCGACCATCTTTGAGATCGTTGCCGAGCCGCTGATGGTGCATGGGCTGGCCCGCAAACGCGAGGAGCGCATCGTGCGGGTCAAGGCTGCGCTGGAAGATGCCGGTTTGCGCCCGGCGGAAGATTACTTCCTGCGCTATCCGCACGAACTCTCCGGCGGACAGCGCCAGCGCGTGGTCATCGCCGGGGCAATGGTGCTCCAGCCGGAGCTGTTGATCGCCGATGAGCCGGTTTCGATGTTGGATGTCTCCATCCGGGCCGAGATTCTCAATTTGCTGCGCGATCTTCAAAAGAAGCGCGGGGTGGGGATTGTTTTCATCACCCACGACCTGGGTACGGTGGCCTATTTCGCGGATCGGGTCGCGGTTATGTACCTGGGACGGATTGTCGAAAGCGGGCTGACTGCCGAAGTGCTGAAAAATCCGCAGCACCCCTACACCAAAGCCTTGCTCTCGGTCGTTCCGGTGCCGAATCCGCGTTTGCGCCGTGAGCGCATTATCCTGCAAGGCGAGACCCCCAATCCGCTCAACGTGCCAGGCGGCTGCCGCTTCCACCCGCGCTGCCCGGTGGCCGTCGATGCCTGCAAGCTGACCGACCCAGGTTATGTTCAGCTCGGCGCAACGCACCGGGCAGCCTGTTTGCTGGTTGCCCCGAGTGAATTGGGACAATAGCCTGTAACAGCTTAAAAAAAATCCAGCCAGGGCATTCCAGTTGGATTTTTTTGTCAAGCAGTTGGTTGCGGGGTTTGTTTTTTGCCGAAAACTTTTTTTACACCCCAGAAAACCAGCGCCACGAACAGTGCGAATATACTCCCGAACGCAAACATCCATTTGACGCTGTTGACCACGCTCACAAACCCGGCCAGCGCCGCGGATTGCGCCGGGAAGCTCATCAGCAGGCTGATAATCCCCACATTTTCCAGCAGATCGAAAACAAACGCCGCGACCGGCAGCAGGTTTAACCGCCGGACATGGCTGTTCGGAGCCGTGATCTGATTCAGCAAAACCGTCAAGCTCAATCCGTAAAACAGCGTGTAGGCAATAGGGTAGACCAAATCGTAGGTAATTTCAACCAGAAGATAAAAGGCCCGGCCCTCGTCGGTAAAAGCTGCAATCCCGGCCAGTACCGCCACCGGGGTGGGGAACATCAGAAGATCAATTGGTCCGCCGCCGCTCGCTTCGAGGCGGACCTGAGCGCTGGGCAGGAAATAACCCAGCATTGCACCCATCACCAGAAACGAAACAAGGATCAGCCAGGGTTTGGCCATCCGGGCCAGAAAATCGGACAATTTTGCGATCATAGCGCCTCCGTAAAGTGGATAAGATCGCTCTATTTTATCATCCCCGATAAGCCAGACAAGTTTTACAGATTGCTCTGTTATTGCATCTTGACTAGCGAACCATTTTTGCATAAAATATGAACTAATGGTTCATAATTCTTTGCCCGAATGGACACAAATTCAAAACCACATCCTTGAGCTTGAAAGGGAAGGAGTGGTCACGCGCACCTTTCGCCGCCTCGACCCCGAACGCCAGCAGGCGATCGTTGATGCCATTCTCGGCGAGGCTCTTGAAAAGGGCCCGGCAGCGATCAACATCAAAAAGGTGGCTGAACGCGCGGATGTGGCGATCGGCTCACTCTACCAGTATTTCAACAACCGCGACGGTCTGCTGGAATTTTCAACCCGCCTGTGCGTCAGCCTGTTGACCGATGCCTTCGATCAGTTTCGTCCGATGCTGGCTGCCTTACCTCTGCGCGATGCATTCTATTATTATCTGACCGGCGGCGTGGAGTGGAGCCAGACCCTGATGGGGCTGATCCAGTTCTTTGGCCGGGCGGCCTACCAGGGTGACCCGGTTTTGGCTGAGAAAGTTGTCCGTCCGGTGGCGAACGCCATGCGCGAGACCATGCGTGAGATTCTGCTTGCAGCCCAGGCGCGCGGCGAACTGCGCCCCGATCTCGATCTTGAAGCCGCCGCCCGCGCCATCAACGCCTGGATGATCGCCCTCGGCGACAGCCAGCTTTTGCCTTATCTCAATACCTACTTCCAGGTCAGCGACGAAACCATCTCCTTTGACCGCTCCCTGGCCGCCGCCATCGACATCCTCGTGCGCGGACTGTCCCCAGACTCAACTTAAGACTAACCCTGCGCAAAGCCACCAGGATTTTAAGGTTTTATTCTGCATTCTGAGTTCATCATTCTGAATTTAGGTTTCCATCCCATGCCATCCATTCTTTTCTATCTCTACATCACCAACCTGACCCTGCTCATCCTGCATGAAATGGACTCGACTTATTGGAAGGAGTGGGATTTGTTCCACTTGCCGGGCGGTCAACCCGGATTTCTGCTTATGCATCTGCCGCTTTGGCCGCTGGCCATCTACGGCGCGGTGCAGGTCTGGTTGGGCACAGCTGCCGGGACAGTTTATGCTGTCGTTGTCGGCGTGGCCGGACTGATCGGTTTTGGCTTGCACACCTACTTCCTGCGCACCGGCCACCCTGAATTCAACGTTCCCGTTTCTAAAGCAATCATCTGGGGGATGTTACTGTTCTCGCTGCTTCAATTTGTTGTTATCTTGTTCTGATATTCTGCCTTCTGCATTCATCCTTTGGAGTCCCATGCCCCCACTCATGCGCAAAATCTTCTGGTTCGTCAATAAATACTTCATGGTTCCCATGTTCCGCCTGGGCTTTGGCGCGTTGTTCGGCAACCCGTTCTCGGGCTACATCATGATCCTGAAACCGGTCGGGCGCAAAAGCGGCAAAGTGCGTTTTGCGCCGGTCAACTATGCCATCCAGAACGGCTTTATCTACTGCATTTCAGGCGGGCGCGAAAGCTCGGACTGGTTCCGCAATATCCGCGCCACCCCGCAGCTCGAGCTGATCCTGCCTGGCGGGGCGATCTATGCCCGCGCCGAAGAAGTGACCGACCCTGATGAAAAGCGTATCGTCGCCCGCCAAGTGCTGCAAAATGCCGGGTTTGCTGGCTTTTTTGAGGGCTACAACCCGTTCAAGATCAGCGACGCCGAATTGCAAACCAAAATAGCCGACCTGCCTGTGCTGCGCTTCCAGCCGCTTGGCCTGGGCAGCGGTGCCTTCGACTCTGGCGGCTGGGCCTGGCCGTGGGCCTTTGTCATTACCGCCATCCTTGTTTGGCTGGCCATGAAATAGCCTGAATTGTGGAGCAAGAATGACTGTAGAAATCATTCAAATTGATGAAAGTAACATGGGTCTGCTTAAAAGCATTGATCAAGATATCTTCGATGAAAAAATCGACCCTGTTCGTCTGGCTGCGTTGCTCAAGGAACAGAATCATATTTTGCTTGCGGCGATCACTGAAGGCATGGTTGTAGGGCAAGTTTTGGCGCAAATTCACAGGCACCCCGATAAGCCCACGGAGTTATATATCGATGACCTGGCGGTTTCTGAAACAGTTCAGCGGCGCGGAATCGCAACCCGCCTGCTTGAACATTTGTTTGAGATTGCGGCCAAGAGAGGCTGCCAGGAAATTTGGGTTGCTACGGAGCCTGAGAATGAACCCGCGAAGAAATTCTATGGTTCTCTAAAGCTTTCCATGAGACAGGTGGTTGTCTTTGAAGGCTACCTGCCGGGCATCGCGTGAGTTTTTATGACTTTTGCCCTGCAAACCCACCATCTTACCAAACGTTTTGGCGCGCTGACGGCGGTCGATGATCTTTCTTTAGAGGTCCGGGTTGGGGAAATTTTCGGCTTTTTAGGCCCGAACGGCGCCGGGAAGACGACCGCCATCCAAATGATGTGCGGACTCATCTCCCCCGATGCTGGCGAGGTGCTCATCGGCGGAATCCCGGTCCGGGGCGGCGAGGCTGCGACTCGCGCCAGGGTTGGGGTTTGTCCGCAGGAGAACATTCTCTGGGACAAGCTGACCTGCCTCGAGCAGTTGGAATTCATCGGGGAGGCTTACGGCGTCCGCAGCAGTTTGGCTCGTCAGCGTGGCCTTGGGTTGCTGGAAGCGCTCGGATTGCAGTCCAAGGCCCACGAAACGGCGGGCAAGCTTTCGGGAGGCATGAAGCGCCGCCTGAACATCTGCCTGGCGCTGGTTCATGATCCTGAAATCGTCATTTTCGACGAGCCCGAAGCCGGTCTCGATCCCCAAAGCCGGGTCTTGGTGCGTGAGTATATTCGCGGATTGGCACTCGTCAAAACCGTTATCCTGACCACGCACAACATGGACGAGGCCGAGCGCCTGGCCGACCGGGTTGCGATCATCGATCACGGCAAGCTGCTGGTCTGCGGCGCCCCCGACGAGCTGAAACGTTCCCTAGGCGCTGGCGATGTGCTCGAGCTGGAAGTTGGCGCGGCGCTGGTGCAAGCCGCCGCTCTTGCGCGCGAGCTGTTTGCCGGGGTTTCGACCGTCAATCAGAGCCTGGTCATCCGCGACCACGCTCTGATTGACCGCTTGTCAGTCTTTCTTGAAAAATTACGTGTAGCCAATATAGCACAAAGCGAAATCAAGCTAAGAACCAATAGCCTGGAAGATGTATTCCTAAGTCTGACCGGGCGGCGGCTGCGCGAGTAGATCCCGGAGTCAAAAGTCTCCTGACTTTTTGTCATTTCGAGCGTCAGCGAGAAATCTTTGCCTATGTACGAAAGATTTCTCCCCGCTACGCGGCTCGAAATGACAAGGATAAGCAATAACATTAGGACTTACGCAAGACAGAGAAATTGACGGTTGAGTGAAAAGCGGTTAGTGTTAGATGATGATACCGAAAAAAGAACGAGTAACCCGTTTGGATTATTGTCAATACTTGTTGGTGAGCCAAATCAATTACACACTGACGAATTATGCCGAGCACACTGAGAAATTTAGCCATGACATGGCGAATCGATATTTAGCAGGTGATGAAGTCCGACCTCGATTGGTTTGGGAGAATGTAAAAAACGAAGTACGCCCAACGACGTATGGATTTCTGGTCTTTGATGACACGGTCATTGACAAGAACTATTCACGTTCTATCGAATTGGTGAGAAGTCAGTACAGCGGCAATGCACATGGCGTTATCAAAGGCATCGGTGTGGTAACTTGTGTGTACGTCAATCCACAAATAGACCAGTTTTGGATCATTGATTATCGGATCTATGACCCGGAAGGCGATGGCAAAACGAAACTGGATCACATGCAAGATATGCTTTTGAACTGCGTCTATCAAAAGAGTCTGGATTTTTGGGCGGTTTTGATGGATACCTGGTATGCGACCAAAGAAATCATGCTCCAGATTGAGAAACTTGGCAAAATCTACTACTGTCCGCTCAAGGATAATCGCCAGGTGGACGATTCGGGTGGTTCAAAAGCTTACCAACGAGTGGATGGCTTGGCGTGGACAAAGGATGAACAACAACAAGGCAAGGTCATCAAAATCAAAGGTTTTCCTGCTGAACACAAGGTGAAAGTTTTCCGAGTAGTGCTTTCTACCAAGCGCACGGACTATATCGTAACGAACGAGATGGCTCAAGATAACGTGGCAGTCGTGCATGACTTGTGCGGCTTTCGCTGGAAGGTTGAGCAATTTCACCGAGAAACCAAGCAGTTGACCGGAATTGAAGGAAATCAGTGCCGCAAAGCCCGGATCGTCAGAAACCATATTGGCTGTGCTATCTTGGTTTGGGTTCGCCTTAAACAAGTCGCGATTGAAACAAAACGAACCATTTATCGCGTCAAGCATGACCTTTTGGATGACTATTTGCGCCAACAACTCAACTCGCCCGATGTTCATATGCATCTTGCGTAAGTCCTAAACATGAAACTTCTTTCTGTCTTCCGTAAATCTGTCCGTGAACAAAAGCGCGACCTGTGGGTGATCGGCCTGAGCCTGGCATTTGCCCCGCTCTTCGTGCTCATCTACTGGCTGATGACCGGCGCAACCGGTTCGACCTCGTATGGCGTGCTGGTCATCAACCACGACCAGCCGCTCGGGCAATATTCCGCCGGGGCCGAGGTGGTGGCGGCCCTGCGCGGGCTGACCTACCAGAACGGCGCGCCGCTGTTGAAAGTGAGCGAAGCCACCGAACGGGCCGAGGCCGAAACCCGCCTGCGCAACCGCGAGGCGGCGGCTCTGGTCATCCTGCCCGAGAATTTCTCGCAAACGATGAGCGCCTACCGCGCCGGGGACACATCCGCCCGCGCTGACATTATTTTCAGCGGTGACCTGACCAACCCGACCTACACCGTTGCCGCAGTAATGGCAATGACCGCCGCTGACAATTACGTCCGGGCGCAGACCCAGGCCGATTATCCGGTCAACCTGATCGAGATCCCGCTCGGGGCTTCGGCGGCGCGCACTGAATTTGAGAATTATGTGCCGGGGTTGTTGGTGCTGGCGGTGGTGCTGGTGGTTTTCCAGGCGGCGATGAGCCCGGCCCGCGACATCGAATCGGGCGCGATGAAGCGCCTGCATCTGACGCGCCTATCAGCCTTCGATTACTTGGGCGGGACGACTCTCTGGCTGGCGCTGGTCTCGCTGCTGGCCGTCCTGCTGACCTTTGCGACAGCCGTGGCCTGCGGATTCCGCAGCCAGGGGCCGCTCTGGCTGGCGATTCTGGTAGCGGCCTTGACCAGTCTTTCGATCATCGGCATCGGGCTGATGGTGGCCTGTTTCTCCAAAACGGTTGCCCAGGCCTTCGTGATCGCCAATTTCCCGCTCGGTTTCCTGATGTTCCTGACCGGCGCGGCCTTCCCGCTGCCGCGCTACAACCTGTTTACGGTCTTTGGGCACGGCTTTGCCCTGCCCGATCTGCTGCCCCCAACCCATGCCGTTGTGGCGCTCAATAAAATATTCACTCTCGGCGCTGGTCTGGGTGATGTGGCTTTTGAACTGGCCGCTTTAACCGTCCTGACCCTGGCCTATTTTGGCGCAGGAGTATGGTTATTCCAGCGGACGCAGATGTAATTCGTCGGGTCGATAGGGACACAGCGGGATGATTGATTGTCAAAGCCCGCGAGCCCCTGCGCTGTGT
>JAKLPV010000238.1 GCA_022013685.1 Anaerolineae bacterium | reverse complement strand
GCGGGGCAGGCAAAAGCACCATTTTCAACCTAATTCCGCGCCTGTACGACCCGAACCAGGGCGAAATCAGGCTCGATGGAGAAGACATCCGCAACCTGCCGCTTGAATGGCTCAGGCAACAGCTTAGCCTGGTCAGCCAGGGAATTTATGTTGCGCCCGGCACCCTGCGCGATAACCTGCGCTACGCCAAACCACACGCCAGCGACGACGAACTGCGCACCGCACTCAAACAGGCCAACCTGGCCGAATGGGCCGAGAGCCTGCCGCACGGCATGGAAACTTTCCTGGGCCAGGCTGGGTCGCGCTTAAGCGGCGGCGAACGTCAGCGCCTGGCGATTGCGCGCGCCCTGCTTAAGAATACGCCCCTGCTCCTGCTGGATGAAGCCACCAGCCACCTTGACAGCATCAACGAATCGCTGTTGCAGGACGCCCTTTTTCGAGTGCGCCAGGAACGCGCTACGTTGGTCATTGCCCACCGTTTAAGCACTGTCCACGACGCCGAAGAAATTCTCGTTCTCGAACACGGCAAAATCGTCGAACGAGGCATTCACAAAAGCCTGCTGGCCCAAAAGGGCTTGTACGCCAACTTATACGAAAAACAATTCATGCCCTGTGGGAAATATTAAAAAGCGTACCACAACAGATTGACTACACGATTACCAGGCTGCGCTTGCGCAGCGAGATCGAACTGCCGAGTTGGTTCCAGCGGATGAAAAGGCAAAACAGAAGGAGCCAGGAAAATGGCCAGGTACAGAACCGTATTTTTGAAATTCATTCAGGATGTTCTCCAAACCAAAGTATAATCAATACAGGAAATCGGGCAGCAAATAACAGGGAGAAATCCACGCTATTTTGGTGGTTAACTTAATCAATGAAAAGTGCCGATAAAAAAAACACCGTCACAACTTGTAAATTCTTAGGGTTAAGAACTGACCCCCGCAGTTTGGCATCTTACCCGTCTGCTTCGAACTGCTGTTATGGCTGCCTGCCTGAGGCTGTCCCAACCCTGGTCCACCAACGAGAGTTATGCCTGACCAAAGAGCACAAAATATGCCCTGTCTATCTGGCAGAAAACCCAATCCCGATGCCGCGGGAATTATTGCACAAAAGCAGCCCCAATACTAACAATACCAATAATTTTTGGGCGGGAATTTTAATGATGGGCATCGTTGCCGTCATCCTGATAGTTGCGGCAATTCTTTTCTTGCCAAATATCTTTTCAGAGCAGACCAGCCCCAGCTGGAACGCGCCAATTCCCAATCCAACCTACACCTTACCCGCCCCTGCCGCCAAAACAAACACGGCCCAAGCAACTGGTATCCCGTCAACTGCCACAAAACCCATCCCAACTGCTATTAACACCGAAACTCCCACCAGCAGCGCAACGTCAGCACCCGAAATTGTTTCCCTGCCGCTGGAAACAATCCTTGGGAACAACTACAAAGTCGTAGTTCATCGAATCGCAGACGGTGAAAGCCTGTCAGCCCTGGCCCAAACGTACAGGACTACCGATAAGGCTATTCTGGATGCAACTTACAAACTAGTGATTCCGCTATGGGCCGGAAAAATCGTTGTAATCCCCTTGGATATAAAGACATGGCAAGATCAGCCCGCCCTCGAACCTTACCAGATATCCCAACCAGTTATTACACTGGATGAGCTTGGGCAATTGCTGGGAATTGATGCAAAACTGCTGAAATATTACAATGGCTGTGAAAATTGCGCAATCCAACAAGGCAGTTGGATTGTCATCCCTCGCGCACCTTAGGGATCAAACATGCCATGCTGTTGAATAAACCCGCCGAAACGATAAAATTTATCCTTGAACACGTGCAAAACCCAGAGATGCTGGATAATCATCCCTGGGCCATGAGTGCATTCACAAAAGAATATCTTAGCGCTCACCCTGAAGCCAAGGAACTGAAACCTGGGCGGCAGCTGGCTTCGGCTGTGGCAAGGCTATTTCTAGAGTGGATGCCTTCCAGCCCGCCTCGACAAGGAAAGCGTTTGGACAATCGCTGGGGAGAATATGGTTTACTGGCGGCCCAATATGTGGTGCCCTTTCTTTCAGGCACAGCAAGCCCACGCTCTCTAAAAGATGCATGGGGATACATAGACCAGGCGATTGCGTTTATGGTAGCGCAGAAACTCAAACTAAACGATCAAGAAATTGCCGAGCAATATCAACTGCTTACCCGCGAACCAGAGGCTGCCAATAGCACGATCAGTGACTGGCATCGAAAAGGCATCGAACGTTTTGGTGAATTTGTCCTTCTGCGCGAAAAACACATCGAAAACGAGGCTATAAAAAAAGCCGAGGCCAGTAACTCACAATCCGTCAAAACTCGCAGCTATGGCTGGTTATTCAAGCTGGCAGGGATTCTCCTGCTAGCCGCTTTGTTGACGGGATCCATCTGGGGCTATTTTAAAGCGCAACGAATGATGGAAATTGCCCAATCCCTGCGCCAGGAATTACAAACCATCCAGGCGCTGGAACTTTCAACCGAGAGCATCAACAATACAGCGGTGATCACAAATTCGCTGGAAAATATTGACCAAAATTTATACGAGCTGAACAAAGAAGCGCGACCTTACTTGTGGCTGACCCGCTCACTGGGCTGGATTCCCATCCATGGCGGAGATATCGAAAATAGCGAAGCTTTGCTTGATATGGCTCTTTCCATCAATGACAGCCTGCAGGAAACCTATCGAGGCATTTCACCGTTCATCGGTCTTCTGGGTGAACGCGAATCAATCGAAATGGACAATCTGATCGCAAAAATCAAGGAAAGCCAGCCAGCCCTGCAAGCAGCCAGCCAATCCTTACGAGATGCCAAAGAGGAGCGCGCCAGCATTCTCGTTGAAAAGCTGTCCCCACAAGTTCGAGGCCTGGTTCTGGAAAAGATAGACCCGGCGCTCATGCAGCTCGAAAAAGGCCTGGTTGCCGCCAGCGCCCTTCCCGGCCTACTCGGCGCTGGAAGTGATGGGCCAAAAACCTACCTGCTCATTCTGCAAAATGAAGATGAATTGCGCGCCACAGGTGGTTTTTTGACAGCTGTCGGCTCGGTCGTCGTTAGGGATGGCGAAATTATCAATATGGTTTTCGAGAATTCATATGACATAGATGATCTCAGCAAACCCTACCCGCCGCCGCCCTGGCAATTGACCGAGTACATGGACGCGTCCATCTACCTTCTGCGCGATTCAAACTGGTCTCCTGATTTTCCAACCACGGCAGCCTGGGCGGAATATCTTTATGCATACACCCGCTCTCATTCTGTTGATGGAATTCTGGCAATTGACCAACACGCCATTGCCAGAATCCTCGAAACAACCGGCCCGGTAAAGGTAACAGGTTACGAACAACCTATCACGTCCGAAAACATCATCGAAACAATGAGAGCATCAAAAGTCCCACCAGAAGGTGAAATTGACTCAGATTGGGACCGGAAAGATTTCATCGGGGAGTTAGCTCCACCCATTTTGAAAAAGATTATGTCTGGTCAGGGGTTTTCCTGGGAAGGTATGATCAAAACCATAACAAAACTTTTGGATGAGAAGCATATCATCTTACAATTTGATGATGAAAACATAACAAACTTACTGATCGAACAAGGCTGGAACGGGCAAGTTGTACCCTTTGCTGGCGACTATTTGATGGTGGTTGACTCAAATATCGGTTTTTCCAAGACCAATGCAATCATCGAGCAAAATATCGACATTGAGATTGACATCGCCGATTTGGCAAAGCCTCGAAAGAATATAAAAATCACATACTTTAATCCGCTGGACAATGGTAAAGATTGCGGTGAACCAGGTCAAAAAGAAGATCGCTATTATCCCATCATTCGCTGCTACGGTAATTACCTGAGAATCTATTCCCCAGAAGGCAGCCTATTAACCGCAGCCACCCCCCACCCCGTTCCAGCCGAATGGACTGTGAACGGCCAACTTGTCCCGGCGCGGGTCGATACCCTGACAGACGATCTGGATGGATTCAGCGTTTTCGGTACTTATTTTTTTGTTCCTTCAGGGGAAACGCTTTCAACTTCTTTCACCCTTGAATCTCCGATAAATATCATCACGCAAAACGCAGATAAATCCTATACCTATGTGATAAAAATACAAAAACAGCCTGGCACAGTTGCAATTCCGGTTTCGTTTCGCCTGATTTTGCCCGATGGGGCAACTCCGATTAACTCCCCAGACAGGCTTCGCCAGGAAAACGGAATCTTATACGGCGAATTCCCGCTACGGGAAGATGTTGTTATCGAGATTATTTTTTCGTATTAGCCGGGCAAGGCTTGACAGGGATTCCCGGCGTGGCTATAATCCTGCAACACCAAGCGGGTGTAGTTCAGTGGTAGAACGCTTGCTTCCCAAGCAAGATATCACGGGTTCGAGTCCCGTCACCCGCTCAAAAAAAATCCACCCCGAGTTTTAATAGAACTCGGGGTGGATCGTTTTTAATCGAACATAGGTGGGAACAAACCGGGGTGAAAAAAGCTGCTCTCGGCATGACATCTTGGCCGGAATGGATTTCAGTTCAGCGGCGCGTGGCCGGGAGAATAATCCAGATGCGGCATCCGACGAAACAAGATGATCAGATTATTCATTGCCCAGGCGGCAGGCGGTGAAGTACCTGGCGGCGCTGAGAGAAGTTGACGAAATGCCTTGAGAATCAAGCCGGTTCAGAAACCTTTTCCTCAATCGCATCATCAATCGGGCAGTATTCAAGGCAGGTTCCGCAGCCGTCACAAAGTTCCTGAACAATAGCGTATTCGTGATCGAGCCATTCAATCGCCTTGTTTTCACAGAAAGCTGCACAAGACCCACATTGACAACATTTCTTGGTAATCACGTAAACTTTCATAATAAACCTTCCTTTGATATTTCAAGCATATCACGGTAAAGCCATTTTTATTCAGTTGAACTTTTCCACGGGTCGGGTTCGCACAAATAAGCGTGGATCGATCTGGCAGCGCGCTGCCCGGCTCCCATGGCGTTGATCACGGTGGCCGCGCCGCTGGCAACATCTCCGCCCGCCCAAACGCGTTCCTTTGATGTTCGTCCGGTTTGCGTATCAACGATGATCGTACCCTTCTTGCTGATATCCAATTCCGGGGTGGTCGCGGCGATAAGCGGATTGGGGCTGTTACCGATGGCATGAATAACGCAGTCGAAATCCAGAATAAATTCGGAGTCGGGAACCTTAACAGGGCTGCGCCGCCCTGAAGCATCTGGCTCACCCAACTCCATGCGAACACACTCCAACCCCGTTACGCAGAAATTCTCGTCGCTAATGGCGCGCATTGGCAGCGTCAGGAAGCGGAAATTGACACCTTCTTCTTCCGCGTTTTCCACTTCTTCGAGCCGCGCCGGCAGTTCGTCGCGCGAGCGGCGGTAAAGGATTGAAACCTGCGCGCCCAGGCGCAGTGCAGTGCGCGCGCAATCCATGGCTACATTGCCGCCGCCCAACACAGCCACATTACGATGCGGCTTGACAGGCGTGGTTGAATTGGGAAAATCATAACCCTTCATCAGGTTGATTCTCGTCAAATATTCATTGGCCGAATAGACACCGTTGAGATTATTGCCCGGCATCTCCATGAACCAGGGCAGGCCCGCGCCAGTAGCGACAAAAACCGCATCGAAGGCTTCGAGCAGGCTGTCAACCGAACGGGTTTTGCCGATAACATAATCCGTGCGCATCTCTACCCCAAGCCGGCGCAAATAGTTCACTTCGCGATCAACGATTTTTTTAGGCAAACGAAACTCGGGGATACCGTAAGAAAGCACCCCGCCCATCTTGTGCAGCGCCTCGTAAATGATCACACTGTGACCCAGCTTTGCCAGGTCCGCCGCAGCGGTCAACCCGGCCGGGCCGCCGCCGACAATTGCCACCTTGCGGCCCGTCGACGAAGAAATCTCGGGCAGGGCAGCGCCCTCCTGGGCCGCTTCCCAATCACCGAGAAAGCGCTCCAGGCGTCCGATGGCGATTTCACCTTTGCGTTTGGTTAAAACGCATTCACTCTCGCACTGCTCCTCCTGCGGACAAACCCGTCCGCATACTGACGGCAGGGAGTTCCTTTGCTTAAGAATTTGTACGCCGCGATTAAAGTCGCCTTCCGCAATGGCGCGGATAAAATCAGGGATGGCAATATTGACGGGGCAATTACCAACACAGCCGGGCTTTTTACACAGCAAACAGCGATTCGCTTCTTCAATCGCCATTGCCTCAGAATAGCCAAGCGCCACTTCGTCAAAGTTGCAGCTCCGCACTTCTGCTTCCTGCTTGGGCATCTCGCGGCGATTTAAATCCAGTTTTCGTGGAATCCGTTCCGTTTTTTCTGGCTGATCTGTCATTTCTGATATCCAATCATCCCTGTTCCAGGTTTGCAAACTCTCCTGCGCTCGAGCGCAGGGGTTGCAATTCTTCGCGCAGGTAAGCCTGACGGCGGCGGGTGACTTCGTCCCAGTTCACCTCGTGCCCATCGAAGTGCGGACCATCCACGCAGGCAAATTTGGTGGCCCCGCCCACGGTGCAGCGGCACACCCCGCACATCCCGGTCCCGTCGATCATAAGCGTATTCAGGCTGACGATGGTGCGGATGCCCAAAGGCCGGGTTTCTTCCGAACCGCGCATCATCAGGTAATTACAGCCGTTAATGATGGCCCGGTCAACAGGCAGCGGTAATTTAGTAAAAATCGCCGGCAGACTATTAATATGACCCGTCAGCCCTTTCGAGCCGTCGCGGGTGATGACCACAAGTTCATCGCAAACGCTCTTGAGTTTTTGCTGCCAGAACAACAGGTAGGAACTGCGCGCCTCAACAATGATGCTCACACGGTTCCCCAGGGCCTTCAGTTGGCGCGCAACCGGGTAAATGCTGGCGATGCCATAACAGCCGCCAATACAGGCTACATGTCCAAAATGACCCATCTCCATCGGGTTGCCCAGCGGCCCGGCCACTGTAGCCACGTTCGCTCCAGCGACAAGTGCGGCGAGTTGACCGGTGGTCTTCCCGACAATCATATAGACCACACTAACTGTCCCGCGGGCGGCATCCCAATCTGAGAGAGACAACGGAATGCGCTCACTTTCTTCAGTGGGGCGGATAATAACAAACTGTCCCGCCTGCGCCGCTGCAGCAATTTCCGGCGCAGAAATCACAGCCTGATACATGTTTGGCACGATCATTTTGTTTTCAATCAGCAAGAACACCTTGTTTCTCCTCTCGCTGAGCACTTTCCAGCGCAGCCAAACCCGCCACCCATTGCGAAAGCTCACTGCCGAGAAAATCATGCTCCCCCGGCGCTTTCAGCCAGGTCGGCAGCTCGACATCCCGAATAAGTCTGGCAGGAACACCAGCCATTTCGCTGGCAATCTCTGCCGCAGAAGTAAAATTGAAGCCCGGCTTGCCCATTGCCCGCGCGATACGGCAGATGATCTCCCAGCCGGGCAGGGATTCTCCGGCTGGCACAACGGCAGCAGCAAAATGCTTCTGCCCACCGCTTTGATCCGACAAGCTGCCTTCCGTTTCGCCGAACGCTGCCATCGGCAGCAAAATCCCATCCTGCGGGGTATCCGATGGCGCATGGGTGTTCTGGTACAGGATGAATGTATCCCCGGCCAGTGCCTCGGGGATCGGCGCGCCAACCAAGTAAAGAACTTGTGGGGTGGCACAGTTCGATGCGGACCCCAAACCCAGCCGCAAAGCACCTCCCAGGTTGCCTTCGGCTGGGATAACAATCAGGTCCGCCCCGCTGACAGCATGCAGACGCCTGATCGCATCCGGCATTCGTGACAGGAAATCTGGTCCAACAAGCAAGACCGCCCCATTGGTTGAGCGAAGAAGATGACTGGCCTCGCCAACCGGCCCATCTGCCCGGCTCTGGATCAGCTCGTTGAGCATTTCTTCTTCTTTGCCAGCGGTGGGTCTAAGCCACATGGATGCAAATCTTCCCGGCACATGCTCCGCGGCATTCAGTGTAATCAATTCTGCGCCGCGCGCCTTGGCCCGCTTCAAATACGGCTCAACCACGGACTGGGCATAACTTGCATCCAGACCGAGGCAGAAAATCAGATTTGCTTGTTCCATAACATCCAACGGCTTGGATGCGGCCAGCAGCCGGCTTACCGCTCCCAACCCTGCACCATAGCGCGCTGCCGCACCAAGGATCGGGGCTGTGCCCATAACTTCACGGGCAAACTTATTCGCCACGTATAATTCTTCGTTGGAACAACTTGCAGAAACAACCAGCGCAAAATCATTCGCACCGCATTTCGCCAGCTTGTCTGCCGCGTGGGAAACAGCATCATCCCAACCACTGCGCATGGAATGTCCCTGGTCGATGCTCAACACGCCTTTCAAGCGGGTCGGGTGATTGAGCATCTCGGTCAGCCCGAAGCGGCCCTTTACGCATAACATTCCGCCAACCGCAGCCGGCTGGCTGCCGATGATCGCATCTCCGCTCTTGGTTGTCAACAGGCGCAGCTCACAGCCCATAGAACAGAAAGGACAGGTCGAATGCGGGCCATCCACCGGCTTGTTATCCCACTTGCGCGCTTTTTCCCAGAGTGCCCCGGTTGGGCAGGCATCAACGCACGCGCCACAGAAACTACAGCCCGCCGCAAGATGTGTTTGCCCAAAACTTGTCCCGACCCGAGTCTCGTCGCCGCGCTGAACGTATGTAGGAATATTGGTGAAATGCAATGATTCACAGACCCGGATGCAGCGTCCGCATAGCACGCACAGGTTATAGTCACGATCGAAAAAAGGATCTTCCTTTTCCACCCGCAGGGCGCGGTAGCGTACCGGGTAAGCTACACCTTGCAGGCCGCTACGCTCAACCATCTCCTGAAGCTCACATTGCTTATCTGCCGGGCAGGTGCGGCAACCCGTTGTCACGCCGGTTTTGCGCAGCGTTACCATGCTTTCCTGGCAAAGCAAACCTTCAGGACAGAACAAGCAGGCTGTGGGGTGCTCAGCAAGCAGCATGCGCAAAAGCTCGGAACGCAATTCGCGAACCGGATGAGTATCAGTCTCGATGATCATGCCATCTTCCGCCAGCGTGGTGCAAGCAGTGGGCGTATTGGAGCGCCCCGCCACTTCGACAACACACAATCGACAACTGCCGTGCGGGGGCAACCCGGGATAATCGCATAAGGTGGGGATAAAGATATCGTTCTCGCGAGCCACCTGGAGCACGGTCTGCCCCGGTTTACCATTCAGTTCCCTGCCATTCATGGTCAACTTCATGCTCAAACCATCGCCTCCTTGCTCAGATTAGTGTCCGCCTGGGTATTCAAAGGCACCCCGATGATGGCATGGAAGGAACAGGCTTGCACGCAGGCTTTACATTTTACACAGGCCACGGTATCGATGGTGTGCACCTGTTTACGTTCCCCATGGATTGCGTCGACCCCACAGACCCTGACGCACACGCCGCAACCCGTGCAGCGCTCCGCCAAAATGGAATACTCAAACAGCTCGGTGCAGGTTGCCGCCGGGCAGCGTTGTTGCTCAATATGCGCTTCATACTCAGCGGCAAAGTAATTCAGACTGCTGAGTACCGGGTTGGCCGCGGCTTGTCCCAGACCACACAGGGACGATTTGACCATCGTCATGGATGCGCGGCGCATCACTTCGATGTCTTCGGGTTCGCCCTCGCCTTGCGTGATGCGCACAAGCGTATCACTGAGGATGCGGGTGCCAATCCGACAGGGAGTGCACTTACCGCAGGACTCTGAGCGCGCAAAGTTGATAAAGAAGCGCGCCATATCAACGATGCAGCTGCTTTCATCCATGACAATCAAACCGCCCGAACCCATGATCGAGCCCGAATCCCGCATGGTCTCGTAGGTGATCGGGGTGTCAAGCAGCGAAGCTGGCAAACAGCCGCCCAGCGGACCACCCGTCTGAATGGCCTTGAAGGGTTGTTCCGTTCCGCCGCCAATCTCCTCGACCACCTGTCGCAGCGTCATCCCGAGCGGTATCTCGATCAAGCCGGTGTAACGCACCTTGCCGACAAGCGAGAAGGTCTTGGTACCGGGATTGGTCGGAGTGCCGAATTGGTGGAACCAGGCGCCGCCTTCCCACAGGATGGCCGGGACAGCGCCGAAAGATTCGGTGTTATTGATGAGCGTTGGCTTGCCCCGGTATCCCCGATCCGCCGGGAAAGGCGGCCTGGGTGTAGGCGTGCCGCGCTGGCCTTCGAGCGAGGCGAGCAGAGCGGTCTCCTCCCCACAGACGAATGCGCCCGCGCCCTCCTGGATGCGAATGTTGAACCCAAAACCAGAGCCGAGAATATCATCCCCCAGCAGGCCGGCCGAGCGGATTTGCTTTATCGCCAGGCGCAGCCGCTCAACAGCCAGGGGATATTCGGCGCGCACATAAATGATCCCCTCACTGGCACCGATGGCATAGCCGCTGATCAATATCCCCTCGAGGACAGCATGAGGATCACCTTCGAGCAACGAACGGTTCATGAACGCGCCAGGGTCGCCCTCGTCAGCATTGCAAACCACATACTTCGGTTTTCCGGCCGAGGCGCGGGTCAGTTCCCACTTTCGATAGGTGGGGAAACCTGCCCCGCCGCGTCCGCGCAGCCCGGCTTCTTTCACCTCATGAATAACCCAGTCCGGTGAAATGGACAGCGCCCGCTCGAACCCGCGATAGGCTCCGGCTGAAAGCGCCGCGTCAAAATCTTCAGGATCGATCAGCCCGCAGTTTTTGAGAATAATGCGCACCTGCGGTTTGAGCATGGGCAAATCAAAAAAACGAGGAATGCCGCTCTGCTGTGTGTATTCGGCATTTCCAAAATGCCCTTTCGCATGGCCAGGCAGAATATCGCCCTTGACCAGGCAGGATGTGAGAATTTTCCTGGCCCTGGTCGGGTTGACATTCGCGTAAGAAATGCGCGGCATACCTGGCAGGGCCACATCCATCAGAGGCTCGAGATAGCAAGGCCCGATACAGCCAACCTCAACAATCCGGGCATCTTTTCCCAGTTCGCGCAGTGTCGCCTTGATCGCATCCAGCGTTTCAAGCGCACCCGCCGCCCGACCGCAGGAAGCCGTGCCAATATAGATTACCGGCTGGTCGCATCCAGTGCGCGCCAGCCAACGTTTCTCAGCCTCGCGACGAACCTGCTCAAGCCCGGCCATAGGCCTCCAGCACTTTACGCAGCTTGCTGCGAGACATCTTGGCGTAAATCTTATCGTTTACCTGCACTACTGCCGCCTGCGCGCAACAACCAAGACAGGCTACTTCTTCGAAGTCAAAATGCCCATCAGGCATGGTCTCGCCTGGATGGATGTGTAAATGCTGCTGAACCTCATCTGAAAGCTCACTCCCGCCCTGAACATGACAGGCGGTGCCAAGACAAACGCGAATATGGTTTTCGCCTGGCTTATTAAAACGGAATTGCGCGAAAAAAGAAGCCACTGTGAAAACCCTGGCAGGGGAAATCCCCAAGAAAAGCGCTATTTGCTCCGCACCCTGCGGAGAAATATAACCATAAGTTTTCTGATAATATTGCAAGAGGGGAATTAACTCTTCCGGGTTACCGGTAAAGTCCGCGGCAACAAATTCATCCACGGTATTTATAGTTTCCGTATTTCCCATAAAGCTACCTCGACATGTACCGGTTTGTGAAATTTATATGGATAAGCTGTAACATGGCAAATCTTGAAACTCATTCACTTTTTTATCGATCTGTCACCAATATTTTACCTTCTGCGAGATATATTGACTACATAAATTTGTTAACTGCTTTCTGCGATTATTCAAAAACACTTGCTCCCATGTGCGATGTCGCTGGTTCGTATTCCATCACCCGCTCAGAATGCAAAACGGCTACGAAAGGTAGCCGTTTTGCATTCTAAAGAGACCGATAATGATTTAAGAAAAGGGATCAGCAACTTCGGCTTTCCCGGCGCTTCGTTAACCCGATCAATTTCAAGCCTGATTCATGCATCGAATGATGGTGATAAACCAGATCCGAGGTGAAAGGGCGCCACGCTGTTTGCATGGTGAACAGAAATAACCTGTCCCGCATAGCCTTCCACGGCAAGCGCTGCCTGG
>JAKLPV010000237.1 GCA_022013685.1 Anaerolineae bacterium | reverse complement strand
GCAATTAGCTTGCGCTGCCCCCAAAAAGAAGTATCGAATCCGAAAATACCGCCATCCGAACTGCGGATGAGCAGGAAGTACGATGCACCCAGAAAGAGCAGCACGAACAAGCGGGTGTACCAGACAAGAACGAGAGAGTAAGAGATTTTCATTTAGAAATTTGCATAAATATTCGGCGCAAAGCCGCCAGCCAGCAGGGCTGCCAGACCAAGCACGAACAGCGCTACCAACAGGACGTCTTCCAGCGGTTGGAAGATAAAGAACAGGGCCGGGCGCTTCTCCTCCAGGCGGGCGCGCAGGCCGCGCCACCAGGGGCCAAGCGGTAGACAGAATAACAGCCCGATCACCAAAACAATTACAAAGGATGGCTCGATAAACGGCAAAGGAGTGGTCTCGCTAAACGAGCGCATCACCAACCCGGTCGTATCACCAGCCAAACGGCGGAAAAACTCCAGCGCGAACGGGAAACTGCCGGCCCGAAAAAAGACCCAGCCAGCCAGCACCACCGTCAGCGTGTAAAAATGACGAACAGGCCGCCAAGTGGTCTTCAGCCAGCGGCCAAAGCCGCTCATCTCGAGCGCAATCGCCAGCCCATGCAGCAGCCCCCAGGCCAGGAAAGTTGGCTTGAAACCGTGCCACAGGCCGGTTAGCGCAAACACGATCAGGATGTTAATCTGCTGCCCAAGAAACGGCAGGCGCCGCCTTTCGAGCGGAAAAAAAACATACTCGCGGAACCAGGTCGAAAGCGAGATGTGCCACCTGCGCCAGAAATCGCTGATACTCTCGGCGATGTAGGGCGCATTGAAGTTCTCGGGCAGTTTGATGCCAGTCATTGCCGCCAGACCGAGCGCCATATCGGTATACCCCGAAAAATCGAAATAGATTTGCAGGGAGTAGGCCAGCAACGCCAGCCAGGCAAAACGCGGTTCAAGGTTGGCCGTCTGCTGGTTAAAAGCCGCATCGACAAAAATCGCCAGTTGCCCGGCGATCAAGGCACGCTTGACAAAACCCGTTAGCAGACGCCGAATCCCATCTGCGATCTGTTCCGCGTTTGGGTTCAAATCGTTCAACTGTTCGCTAAAAGGCTTAAAGCGCACCAGCGGCCCCGAAACCAGTTTCGGGAAGAAGAGCAGGTAGAGCGCCAACCGGGCGGGGTTACGCTCGACCGGGATCGTCCCGCGCCAGGTATCGACCAGGTACGAAATGGCCTGGAAGGCAAAGTACGAAAGCCCAAGCGGCACAGCCAGCCCACGGGCAGATTCCGACCAATCCAACGGAAACCAGGCCAGCCCGTAGAGCGGAGTCCATTTGAAAAAAGCCAACAGCGCCAGATTGGCCACTATCCCGGCCCACAGCCAGGGCAGGCGGCCCCGTCCCCGTTCTGCCAGAAGGCCGAAGCCGTAGGTAGCTGCGAATGCCGCGCCCAACCAGGCCAACGCCACGGGTTGACCCCAGGCCAGGAAAATCAGGCTGGCCGCAACCAGCAGATAAACACGCACCCGCCGCTCGCTGAGCAGGAAAATCGTCAGGAAAAGCGGCAGGAAAAGGAATAAAAAGGTTGGGGTCGAAAAATTCATCGGCCCCATTATAATGGAGATATGAACCTTCATCGCCAACGTCTTGAAGCCGCCCTGCGCGGCGAAATCATTGACCGGCCGCCGGTCGCGCTCTGGCGGCACTTCCCCGTCGACGATCAAACCCCCGAAAGCCTGGCCGCCGCCACCCTACACTGGCAGGCCGCCTACGGCTGGGATCTGGTAAAAGTCACCCCGGCCTCCTCGTTTTGCCTGAAAGATTGGGGCGCAGAAGATGTCTGGGAAGGAGCCGCCGAAGGAACTCGTCGCTACACGAAGCGGATTATCTCCGCGCCGGGTGATTGGGCCACGCTCAAAGTGCTGGACGCGAACTCCCCTCATCTTGCCGCCCAATTAAAATGCCTGCGCATCCTCCGCGAGCGGCTCCCGGCGTCTGAACCCTTGATCCAGACCATCTTCAGCCCAATGTCCCAGGCCAAAAACCTGGCTGGCGGCGAGCGGCTGATCCTGCACCTGCGCCAACACCCGCAGCTGGTCCAGCGCGGACTGGCAATCATCGCCGAAACGACCCGCCGCTTCATCAAAGCTGCCATCGAAACCGGTATCGACGGAATATTCTTCGCCGTTCAACACGCCCAGGCCGGGCTGCTGACCAAAGGCGAATTTGCCACATTTGGCCGCGCTTACGACCTGCCGGTGCTCGAAGCCGCCAACCCGCTCTGGTTCAACATGGCTCACCTGCACGGCCATAACGTTTACTTCGATGCCGTGGCCGATTACCCGGTGCAGGTTTTGAACTGGCACGATCGCGACACAGCCCCCGACCTGGCTGAAGGACAAAAACGGTTCAGCGGCATCACCTGCGGCGGAATGCGACGCGAAACCCTGGCGCTGGGCAGCCCGGCGGAAATCCGCGCTGAGATCGAAGATGCCCTGTCCCAAACCGGTGGCAAACGCTTTTTACTGGGAACCGGCTGCGTGGTCGAGACAATCGCGCCGCACGGGAATTTGGATACAGTGTCACAGTCCTGAGCGGAGCCGACTGCTCCTGCGGAGCACTCGAAGGACGTTTTCTTTAACCATCATTATCATTGCCAATCATATATAATGCCCATGGTCACAAATTGCGCGTTCCATCTCTTATAAAAAGCGCAATTTGTGACCGGGACGGGTATAAACCGCCCTTCGACTACGGCCCTTCGTTTTCACTCAGGGCCTCCGCTCAGGGCTTGAAGTAGGGAAAAAATGCCACTCAGAGTCATAGCAGGGACGGCCAAGAGCCGCAAATTGAAAGATGTGCCTGGCGATACCACCCGCCCGGTAACCGACCGCGTTAAAGAAGCCTTGTTCAACATCCTGGGCAGCGATGTGCATGACTCGCGCTGGTGGGATTTGTTCGGCGGCACAGGCGCGATCGGCATCGAAGCCCTCAGCCGCGGGGCGGCTTTTGTCCGTTTCAGCGACCTGAATCGCTTGCCGGTTGAAGTCATCAAAGCCAATCTTGAAACAACCGGTTTCAGCAAGCAGGCTGAAATCCGGCGCGGCGACGCTTTCGCCATGCTCGCAGGCCGAGCGGATAAAGAATTCGACTATCTCTACATCGCCCCGCCGCAATACAAGGAAATGTGGATCAAGGCCCTGCAACTGGCCGATGAACACCTTGAGTGGTGGAGTGAAGGCGCCTGGGCGATTGTCCAAATCAACCCGGTCGAATACAAGGAAGTCGAACTCAAGAACTTCGAGAAGTTCGACGAAAGAAAATACGGCAGCACCCTGCTGATTTTTTACAAAAAACTGGAGTCGCCGGAGTCCAAAGTCTCCTGACTTTGGATTTCACACAGGAGGAACCATGCTCGAAATTCTCAAGCTGATCGCCGCCATTCTGACGATTGCCACCGGGGCGCTGGCGCTCTTCTCGCCTAAGTCCGTACCCGGTTTTACCGGCCTGCAACCGGTCGGCGGACGTGGAATCACCGAAATCCGCTCGACATTGGGCGGGTTGTTCATCGCGCTGGGGTTGTATCCGATCCTGGCCGCCAGTACGGATGGCTACGTGATGCTCGGCTGGGCCTATCTCGGCATCGCGCTCGTGCGCCTGGTCTCGATCTTTCTCGATAAATCATCGGAGCGCTCGAACTGGATCAGCCTGGGCGTGGAAATCGTTTTTGGCGGAATACTGGTGCTGTGATTGATGCGCATCGAACGAACTCCTTTTTGGGACTACCAAAAGAAGACTGAAATATGCTATAACAATATCAAAAGACTTGCAATTACGGAGTGCATATGGATATTCAACTCGTTCGAATCGAAAAACCTGAACCAATCAACTTTATTCTGGGTCAGTCGCATTTTATCAAGACGGTTGAGGATATTCACGAAACCCTGGTCACCGCTGTGCCAGGGATCAAGTTTGGGCTGGCTTTCTGTGAGGCTTCAGGCAAGTGTCTGGTGCGTTTCAGCGGCAACGACGAAGAGATGATCGAGCTGGCGAAAAAGAACGCGCTGGCAATCGGCGCGGGGCATTCATTCATCCTATTTCTGGGCGAGGGCTTTTACCCGATCAACATACTTAACGCTGTCAAAAACGTACCCGAAGTGGCGCACATTTTCTGCGCCACTGCCAACCCCACCCAGGTTCTGGTGGCTGAAAGCGGACAGGGACGCGGCATTCTGGGTGTAATCGACGGATCCACACCCCAGGGTGTTGAGGATGATGCCGGAAAAGATTGGCGCAAGTCATTCCTGCGTATGATTGGCTATAAACTTTAAGCAAGGCGCGGGAAAAACCCGCGCCTTTTGATTGAACCTTACAATAAGCATTCCCGTATAATAGCGGTATGCGAAAATTGACTTTATTAATACTTGCGACCCTGTTGCTGGCCGCCTGCGGCGGTAATACAGCCGAACAGCCCCAGGCAACCCAGGCATCGCTGCCCACCCGCACACCACGCGCAACCCAGACACTTCTCCCGCAAAAAACATCCCGGGCTACGATAACCGTTCCGCCCAGTCTTACACCTGTACCATCTGTCACAGCAATAGGTATCAACGACCCAAGGCCAATAAAAATCAGTTTCCAAACCCCAGACGGTGTCACCTTGCGAGGCTACTTTTATCCGGCCGCACAAAAAAACGCCCCTGTCGTGGTCATGATGCATCAAAACGAGGGTGACCAAAGCTTATGGGACCTCGAAAACTCCGGCTTTCTCACCTGGCTTCAAAACTGGCCACCCAACGACAGCAGCTTGCCCACCCCCAGCGCAGATGGAGCTTTACCAGTGCTCAACCCAATCCTGACTTTTAACGTGATGACTTTCGATTTTCGCGGACATGGCGAAAGTGACGGAGAGCGATCTGCAGATTTCAGCATTTACCTGACGGATGCCAGGGCCGCCTATCAGGCCGCGCGCAGCCTGCCGAACGTTGACCCTGGGCGAATCGTCGGCATCGGAACAAGCATCGGGGCAGATGCTGTCATCAATGCCTGCGAAAATGGCTGCCGTGGCGCCTTCGCCATTTCTCCAGGAAGTTGGCTGGGCATTGATTACAGTCAGAGCACGGCAAGGCTGCTCGAACAGGGCAAACATGTTCGCTGCATGTATGCAGTCAACGACGGCCCGTCTCCGGCAACCTGCTGGAGCATTGAGCCCAACGAATACTACAAAATTTTTGCCTATCCCGGCATCAAGCACGGCATGACCTTCTTTGTACCTCGAAAAATGGAAGCAGATTTTGGCAAGAACATTATCGAATTCTTATTTGAAGCAACCAGGTGAGGCTCCCATGAAAAGTTATGACTACGCAAACCGGCAAGGAGTTGAAAAAATTAGTTGGGAACGATTCGGCCAAATGACTCACAGATTGGTCGAGCAACTGGCGCTGGAAAAAGTGGATGTGGTTATCGGGATCGCGCGAGGCGGATTGATTCCGGCCACCGCTGTTGCCGCAGCCCTGCGCTGCGAAATGTTCCCCATCAGGCTCACACGGCGAATGCACGACAAGGTCGTCCATTCCACTCCGGTGGTTCTATTGGATGTCGCCATTCAGGTAGCCAATCGCAAATGCGCTGTTGTGATCGATGAAATTGCCGACACAGGCCAGACTTTGACACGCGCCGTACAATTGGTCAAGCGCCGGGGCGTGCCGCGCGTCTTGACTGCAACCCTGGCCGCGCACTCCTGGTCTGACCCTCGTCCCGATTTTAGCGCCCTAGATAGTGACGCGCTCATCATCTTCCCCTGGGATGAGGAAGTTTATATCGATGGACAGTGGCAAGTGCACCCAGAGATCGAAAAGGCCCTGCAAATGCAAGGCAACCTGCAATGATTTTTTCGAAAAACTTGTCATAAAATTGTGGCTTCTGTAATTTGTGCAAAACAGAGGCACTGGTTTTTCTTGAATTGTGAACGAGGTACTCATGTACAAATACAATCTTCCGCGCAAGAACCTGCCTTCCCTAAAAGAAATTATTCCAAAAGCATTTCCGGGTATTTCTCAACTTGAAATAGATGAGCTGGTCACGCGCAGCAAGGTAAGCAACTACCCCGATGGTGTTACACTTTGTCACGAAGGCCAAACTGAGAGCAAATTTTATATTTTGCTTGATGGCCAGGTACAGGTGACAAAAACCATCAACAATGTCGAGCAAAAACATCTTAAAACCCTGGATGCGGGCGATTTTTTTGGCGAAATGGCCATCATTCACAATGCCCCGCGCGCTGCTACCGTCAAAACATCCGGACCGACAACGGTCATGGAAATTGACAAAGAAAACTTCGACCGGGTTTTACAGCGCTCGACCAGTGTGTCAATGGCCATGGTCCGGGAAATATCAAACCGGCTGCGTGAAAACGACGAAATGGCGATTGAAGATCTTAAAATTCGCGCAGCAGAGCTGGCTGAAGCCTACCAAAAACTGGCCGAACAAGAATTAACCCGCCGCGAATTCCTGACCAATATCGCCCATGAACTGCGCACACCGCTGATGGCAGCCGGGGGCTTTTTGCAACTTATGCAAAAGGGCCTGATTTCAAAAGAAAAATTCCCAACAACCATCGATACCGTCGCGCGCAACATCCATCAAATCACCACCCTGGTTAACGATATCCTATTCCTGCAAGAAATGGATCTGATCCTGCCCAAGTTCCAGCCGGTAAACCTGCGCCTGTTGGCCGAAGATGTAGCCGAAAAATACGAAAATCAGGCCGCCGCAAACCTGATCACCATACAAATTGAATCGCCCGAAAACCTGGCAATGATTTCAGGCGACCCGAAATCATTGGAACGCGCCTTGATCGCGCTGGTGGATAATGCCATCAAATTCAGCCCTCATGGCGGCGAGGTCATCATCCGTTTGTCTGAAGCAGAGAATCTGGTTACGATGGATGTGGTCGACCAAGGCATCGGCATCGAGACAGCCCAAATCTCAAAAATCTTCGACCGTTTTTATCATATCGAACGTACAGGCACCCAGTTGTTCGGCGGAATCGGGCTGGGGCTGGCGATCACCAACCAGGTCATCAAGCAGCATAACGGGCGGCTCACAGTGCAAAGTGAACCCGGAAAGGGAAGCACATTCAGCGTGCGCTTGAAAGCCATCAAAGTTGTCATCTAAAAAAGTGGCGGGCCGATGTCTGAAGATGACATCAGCCCGCCACTTTTATTGCTGAACCAGCCTGTCAAATTCGGCCCGAAATTCATCGGCGCTGACAAAACCAATCCATTTCTTGATCACATTTCCAGATCCGTCAAGCAGGTAAAATTCCGGCTGGTAGTTAAAACCGAGCTGGCGCTGCAATTCGCGAGTGGCCGGATCATCTGCATCCACATAATAAAAATCGATCTTGCCGAAATAATCCACTTCAAGCCCGTGCACGACGGGCGCCATTGAGCGGCAGGTACTTCAGGTAAAGCGGAAAAATTCGACCAGCACAGGACTGCCAGACGCCAGGCTTAGTTGAGACGGATCACTGGCAACCAGCGCATTTCCTCGCGAAGTGGGGACGGCCAGGGGCGCAGATGCGGTGGCTGCCGATTCAGGCAAGGGGGTTTCGGTTTCGGCCGGCAGCGCTTGAGGCTGTGTAGCGGTCGGGTCAGTTGCCGATGAGGCCGGAGGCTGCGAAGTTATTTGAGGAGCAGCACAGGCGGCAAGCAAAAAAGCCAATACCAGGGTGGAAATAATTCTTTGCATCGTCTCTCTCCTTGAATAGAGCAATCCTACCATTTCAGGGTATTTTTGTCTAATATAAAGTTCTCTGATATTTGCCGTAAAGAAGGCCGCATTTTTGGGTATGAGCGCATACCTGCGCTCATACCCAAAAATGCGGGGGCTTAGAACGGGAATTTCTAAAGAGCCTAATATAAGTGCAAGAGTTGAGAGATTTCGCCAGCCACTTCGGTTAAATTGGACACTTCTGCAAACGCACTGCGGGCCACAGGGCTGCCCACCAAAAGCAAAGGTACCGGGTTGGCGGTATGGCGACGGGTGGACAAATCTTCGAGATTACCATGATCGGATGTCAGTAGAATCAGGTCATGGTTCATGTCCCAGTTGGCGCACAACTCCCCGAACACAGTGTCAAATTGTTCGAGCAAGGCCAGCGCCGCGGGCATATCCTGCTGATGCCCGGCGTAATCACTCAACCAATACTCAAAGAAAGAAAAATCAAAATTCAGCGCCAGCTCGGCCAATCGCTGACCGGCCTGGGACGATGAAAGCTGAGGCGTGTCAGGCAAATGCAAGCGCTCCTGCCAACCTGCGCCAGTAAAATCGGCAGAAATAGCCTGGCCCGCTTGCAAATCCAGGCCAGTGAAAAGAGGCAACCCGGACTGTGAAACAGCCAGCGGAATAGCCGAATACAGCCGCCGGCCCGACTCGATACCCGCGAAATAGCCAGGTGGATAAGCGTTCAACAGGGCTGCGCGCTTCCCTGCGCGAGTCAATGCCCCGAACAGACCGCCGCTGCGCAGGAAGTGCGCCACATCGGGGTTGGGCTTTGGCCCATAGTGGTACCCCAATGCAGCGGGAATGTTTTCGCCAGTCAACAGGACAGCCTGGCCCGTAGCCGACTGCGGCAGGCCCGCAACCCCCAGGCAGGCATCCAAGCTGAGAAGGCTGGCCTGGGGACCAAAAATGGGCGCAGACTGAGCCAGCATTCGCCTGCCGCCAAGCAAAGATGTCAGCGTGGGCAGCGTGGCGCGGGCAAAAGGGTTGTTGGTCGGATCGTCAGCGCCCAGGCCAACGCCATCAAGAAACATGAAAAGGATTCGCATATTTTTTCCAACCGAAAAACCTGACAGACGGATTAGTGATCCGTTTCGTCAAAAGATAGGGAAAGAATTCTGGCATACTCTTGGGGCAAAACAGAAGACTGCTATGTGCGCACAAACCAGAACCACGATGACTGCCGTCCGCCAGGGTCAAAACCATCTTCACGGCGGCGCAGGCAAAAGTGCTCAGCGATCTCGGCAATTTCTTCTTCCAAAAGTCCGAAGGCGGCATCGGCCTGGGCGCGGCGCATGGCATACAACAGCCAGGTCCCGCCTGGGACTAGAATCCGGTCAATCGTCTGCAAATAGGCAGGCCGCAGTGCAGGGGCGATGCCGTGGAAACAGCCAATATCCAGAATCAGGTCGAAAGGGCCAATCACCTCAGGCAGGCGGGTAGCATCGTCTACAAAAAAAACAATCTGCTGGTTTTCCTGGCGGGCTTTCTCGCGGGCGCGCTGGATGGCTACGCTGGCAAAATCAACTCCGGTCACACGCCAGCCATTCTTCGAGAGGGTAATGGCGTTTGTGCCCGTGCCACAGCCCAGGTCAATGGCGCGGCCCGGCAAATTGTCATGGATGAATTGCCACAGTTCGGGCGGGGTAACACCGCTATCCCAGGGTGGGCGGCGGAAGGCATACCACAGATTAAAAACCAGCCGACGCAAAAAATTCATGGATTACGGTCCGGCGAGGTCCTGGCGCAACCGGTTCTCATCAAAAGATCCGATGGTTCGCCAGCGCTCTGCGCCACTATCATCGAAATAGATAAAGGTTGGGGTATACTGGAAGCGATAAATGGGCGCCAATTGCATGCCAACCTGTTCCTGGACATTTATGCGCAAGATGATCAATTCACCAGCGAACTCATTTTCAAGGGCGTCAATGGTCGGCTTGAGCGCTATGCAGGCAACACAATAAGGTGATTGGAATTCGAGCAATACCGGCGTCCCTTGCCCGATCATAGCCTGCACCTCAGCCGCCTCACCCATCAACTCAGTTTGAACCGGTCTGATGTAAAAATAAAGAGCAGCCAGACCGATAAAAATGCCAGCAAATGCCAAAATCTCGTACAGGCGCGGTTTATTACGGAAAAGAACGACCGCAACAATTACCAGTAATGCCAATGCAAGCCAAACTGCCGAGTAATATTGCCAATTGTCAAACATGAAAATCTCCCGAAAAATGAAATAAATTACGTAAAACGTGACAAATCACACTTTGACAATTATACAGACATCTCTTAAAATTCACGGGCTAGACTATCGCTGAACATTGTATACCGAGTCAAAAACTTAAACTTGGCCGGTCAAAATTCATCAAAACCCCACTAGAAAGGTATAGCCTCCATGAAAGAGTATACCACCGAGTACCTTCGCAACATCGCCCTTGTCGCCCACGGCGGCGCCGGGAAAACGATGATGGCGGAGGCCTTTTTATATTTCACCGGCGCGATCACGCGTTTGGGGAAAGTAGAAGACGGTACAACGGTTTCGGACTACGATGAAGAAGAAATCAGACGTACGATTTCGCTCTACACCAGCGTTGCCCCCATAGAATACCGTGATCACAAGATTAACTTGCTCGACGCTCCCGGTTTCACTGATTTTGTCGGGGAAATGATCTCTGCCCTGAGCGTGGCAGATAGCGCGATGGTACTGATCGATTCGGTGGCCGGGATTGAAGTCGGCACCGAAATCGCCTGGCGACATTGTGACACGTTCAAGTTGCCGCGTTTTGTGGTCATCAACAAGATGGACCGGGAAAACGCCGACTTTGCCAAGACTTACCAGGCTGTCGACCAGTTTGCGCAGGCCAACGATGCGCGCGTGGTCAAGGTACAGCTGCCCTGGGGCGAGAAACTCGATTTTAAGGGTGTGATCGACCTGATTTCAATGAAAGCCTATAGCGGCGATGGCAAATCGGCGCAAGACATCCCGGCAGAGCTAAAAGACGACGCCGAAGAAGCCCGCATGGTCCTGATCGAAGCTGCTGCCGAGGGCGAAGACGCCCTGCTCGAAAAATATCTTGAAACCGGCGAGCTGACCCAGGATGAACTGCTACGCGGATTGAAGAATGTTGTCCAGAGCGGCACCTATATCCCCGTCTTTGTGGCAGCTGCCGGACATGAAAAAGGCGTCGGCCCGCTGCTTTCCGCCATCCTGGATTTGATGCCCAATCCCGCCCAGCGCCCAAGCGTCGTCGCCCAGGGCAAAAGCGGCGATGAAGAACTCAAGGCCAGC
Source organism: Anaerolineae bacterium (assembly GCA_022013685.1). GTDB lineage: Bacteria > Chloroflexota > Anaerolineae > Anaerolineales > Villigracilaceae > UBA8950. The sequence goes on along the minus strand of JAKLPV010000237.1, from coordinate 25,131 downwards.
AACAGCGGCCCGACTGCGGTCTACGTCTGGAAGACCACCGCCGATCCCTTCGTCGGCAAGATGACTTATTTCAAGATTATGTCTGGCAGTGTGGCATCTGACAGCCACCTGTGGAACCAGGCCAAAGGCGTGGATGAACGCATGGCTGGCCTGCACCTGCAGCGCGGCAAGGAACAAATTGCCATCAAGACCGCCCATGCAGGCGATATCGCCATCGTCTCGAAACTGAACGCCACGGTCACCGGCGATTCTTTGTGCGAGAAAAACCATCCCCTGGTCATCCCGGTGCCGCAGTATCCAGCGGCGCTTTATCGTGTGGCTGTGTCCCCGAAGACCCAGGCTGATGCCGCAAAAATTTCGACCGTTCTGACCCGCCTGTGTGAAGAAGATATGACCCTTTCATGGCATAACGAACCTGCCACCCGCCAAACCATTTTGCAAGGGATGGGCGATCAGCACATCGATGCCGCCGTTCACCGCGCACAATCCAAATTCCAGGTTGGGATCCTGACCGAAGAACCCAGAGTTCCCTACCGCGAAGGGATTACCCGCAAGGCCTCGGCCCAGTATCGCCACAAGAAGCAAAGCGGCGGCTCGGGCCAGTTTGGTGAAGTTCACTTGCGCATCGAGCCCATGCCGGAAGCTGATTTCGAGTTCACCGATGAGCTGGTTGGCATGAATCTTTCGAAATCTTATCTGCCGCCAATCGAAAAAGGCATCCGCGCAGCGCTGGAACAGGGTGTTTTTGCCGGCTATCCGCTCAGCAACGTTAAGGTCATCGTCTATGACGGCAAGGAACACCCGGTTGATTCGAAGCCGATCGCCTTTGAAACCGCCGGACGTGAGGCCTTCAAGCTGGCCGTGCATGATGCCGGCCCGGTTTTGTTCGAGCCGATCATGAACGTTGGCATCGTTGTCCCCGATGCCAACATGGGCGACGTGATGGGCGATATGAACTCGCGCCGCGGACGGGTACAAGGCACAGAATCAGAACGTGGACAAACCATCGTCAATGCGCATGTGCCGCTGGCCGAAATGCTCAAATACACCACCGAACTGCGTTCGATGACCGGCGGCCGCGGCTATTTCACGATGGAATTCGATCATTACGATGTTGTTCCGGCCCACCTGTCCCAGCCAATCATTGAAGCCCACAAGAAAGAATTGGAAGCCAAAAAGGAAGAATAATCCTTCGACCAAACTGCCATCAGGGCAGCCCAAAACACAACAATCACGATGCCATTCTGTTGAATGGCATCGTGATTTTATTGATATATTTCCGCTTGGGAGCCGCCGAAAATCAGGCATCTTTCTGGAACAAAACTGGGTGCGGATTCGTCTAACACAAATGCGTGATAGAATCATGCCGGTTTGTTCAAAAAGGCACAACAATGAGCGAAACTATTTCAAATCCCCAATCTGAAAAACCCAATTTTTTCAAACGCATCCTGGCGCTCCTGACCCATCCGCGGCAGTTTTTTACGCTTGACCCTGGCGGCTGGCGTTTACCGATGCTGGTCTTGAGCCTGACACTCTCCCTGCAAACAGCTGTAGCCGGTTTCCTGCGCGCCAGGGCTGCCGCCATGGGCGATGTGCAGCTTCCGCCCGACTGGCAATGGTGGACGCCTGAAATGCAGAACAATTACATGCAGGCCCAGCAGGCAACCCAGGGACCGGTCTTTGTCTATATCATCCCGCTGGTCGGCGCGCTGACCAGCCTTTGGCTGGGCTGGATGCTGGTCAGCGGCTTGCTGCACCTGGCCTCGACCCTGCTGGGCGGGCGCGGCAGCATGGGTACGGCAATGAGCGTCATCGCCTGGGCCAGCATTCCGTTTGCTGTGCGCGACATTCTGCGGGTGATCTTTATGCTCGCAGTTGGACGGGCGATCGCCAGCCCCGGTTTATCGGGATTCGTCAGCGGGAGCGAAGCGGGGATGCTCTTCGTCGGGCAACTGCTCGGGCTGATGGATCTGTTCTTCGTCTGGTACGCCATTTTGACGGTGATTGGTTTTAGCGTCAAAGACAACCTGGGTAGCGGCAAGGCCGCCCTGGGGGTGGTTGGCGTCTTGCTTCTCATCCTGCTGGCCCAGGCCGGGCTGGGGATGCTGGGGCAAAACATGAGTGGGATGTTGATTTCCCGCCCGTTTTTCTAAACCATGAGCGACTCCCCTTTTATCCGCATTCATAACCTGAAAAAACACTTCGAGATGGGCGGGACCACTGTGCGCGCCCTCGACGGAGTCGATATTGATATTCCGGCCGGGTCGTTCACGGTCGTGATGGGGCCTTCCGGCTCCGGGAAAAGCACCCTGCTCTACCTGTTGGGTGGCCTGGACAGGCCCAGCGAAGGCGAGATCGAAGTCAACGGCCAGCGCCTGGATGCGATGGACGAGAACCAGTTGGCGCTGTTTCGGCGCAAAACAGTCGGGTTTATTTTCCAGTCTTTCAACCTGATCCAGAGCATGACCGCCCAGCAAAACGTAGCCTTCCCGATGCAGTTTGCCGGGGTTCCGGGGAAGCAGCGCGAATCGCGCTCGCTGGAATTGCTTGAACGGGTCGGGCTGGCAGATCGCAGCCAGCACAAGCCCAACGAACTCTCGGGCGGGCAGCAGCAGCGCGTGGCGATTGCCCGTTCCCTGGTCAATGAGCCGGCCCTGATCCTGGCCGACGAGCCGACCGGCAACCTGGATACAACCAGCGGCGGCAGCGTAATGCAGGTGCTGTCCGAATTACACCAGGCCGGGCGGACCGTGCTGGTGGTAACGCACGATCCGCGCATGACCCATTTTGCCAGCCATAAGATCTTCCTGCTGGACGGTCAAATTGTCAGCGAGGCCGAATATCGCAGCGCGAGTTTGGAATGATTGATTGAAAAATTTGGAGCTTGCCATGTCTATCAAACATAAAATTTTTAGTTTTGTAATTCTATTGAGCCTTTTCATTTCTGCCTTGCAGGTCAGCCCGGCGGCGGCGCTTTCAATAACGGGGATTAGCCCTGCAATCGCACCCAACAACGTCAGCACGGAAGTAACTATCAGCGGAACTGACTTTTTGCCAGACGTACAAGTCACGCTGATTGGGACAACTGACACAGAAGAACTCACCTTGCAATCCTGGTCTGAAACCAGCCTGGTTGTGATTGTTCCCGCCGGATTAACTGCGGGAATATATACAGTTAGTATCACAAGTCCTGTATCTCCCACCCCTCCTCCGGCAGAGTTTCACTCATTCACAGTACAGGATGCGCCAACCGCCACACCACTTCCGCCGGCTTTTGGCCGCCCGCAGATCGTAATCGACTCCTACCGCACCAATGTCGGCGAAATCATCTACAACGAAGAATTCAACCTGGTGGTGCGCCTGCACAATGCCGGGCAGGTGCGCGCCAGCAACATCCAGGCGGTGTTCTCTTCGCCAGACCTGACCCCAACCAAGACCGGCGGCGTATCGGCTGTCCCAGGCATGGATGCCGATGGCCGGGTGGACATCGCCCAAAAAATGCGCGCCACCACCTCGCTCTATGGCAAAGCCGGCGTTCAGGTTGATCTGAGCATCACCTACTACGACGATAAAGGCGCACCCTACAGCGAAAAATTCACCCTTAATGTGCCTGTCAAGGCGATAAACTACGCCGCCGCGGCCACCGCCACCCCGACCGGAATGAAACGCTCGCAACTGGTGATCACATCGTATGATGCGGATGTGGAAATTCTGCAACCCGGCAGCCTGTTCTCGCTCGAGATCGGCGTACAAAACCTGGGCAACGCCAGCGCGCGCAACGTGACGATGATCATCGGCGGCGGCTCATCCGGCGGCTCCGGCGCAAACGGGACTCCCCAACCCGGCGGCGTCTCGGGCGGCAGCGGTGAGTTTACCAACTTCGCACCGGTTGGGGCTTCCAACATCCAGTCCCTGGGAGATTTTGCCCCCGGCGCATCCCTGGTAGCCAGCCAAAAATTGATCGTGAATGTCTCGACCAACCCCGGCGCCTACCCGATGAAAATCACGTTCTCATACCTGGACGAAAGCGGCAACACGATCAACGATGACCAGGTCATCACCCTGTTGGTCTACAGCCTGCCGAATGTGGATGTCAGCTTCTACCAACCCGTTGGAACCTTGTTCGTCGGCCAGCCCAACTTCCTGCCGCTGCAAGTGGTTAATCTCGGCAAAAAGATGTCTGTGCTGGGCAGCATGAAAGTCACAACAACCGGCGGGGCACTGGAAAATGCCCAGACTCTGGTCGGTTCCATCGAATCGGGCGGCTACTTCACCCTGGACGCAATGGTTTATCCCGACGCCGCCGGCCCGCTTGACCTGACGGTAACGATCGACTACACCGACGACTTCAACCAGTCCCGCACCATTACCCAACCCCTTACGCTGGACGTGATCGAGATGGAAGAAATGCCTTTCGACCCAAATTTCCCGGAAGGCGGCGGTGGCGGTGGTGGAGAAGGCTTCCCACCCATGGAACAGGAAGAAACCTTCTGGCAGAAAGCCTGGCGTTTTGTGCTTGGTCTGTTCGGCCTGGACAGCGGCCAGCCTGTTGAACAACCGGCCCCGATGTACGAAGAAGAAATGATCCCTGTCGAGCCGGGAATGCGCAGTCCGAAAGGAGGCTAAAAGCTTTCTTATGAAGTTCTTTGACCTGCTGCGTCTCATTTTTGGAAATCTCAGCCGCCGTAAAGCGCGGGTGGCGTTAACTGCCATCGGTGTGGTCATCGGCACGGCGGCGGTCGTGATTCTCGTTTCACTGGCGATCGGTTTGCAGCGCAATGCCAACGAGCAACTCTACGGGATCGGCGACCTGACCCAGATCCAGGTTTATCCGGCTTACGATGAAGGCATGTACATGGGCGGAGGAGGTGGTGGATGCGGCGTCGTAGTCGGCGGCAGCAGCACATCAAAACCAAAACAACTCACCAATTCGGCCATCAAGGAATTGATGGCCCTGCCAAATGTTCAGAACGTCATCCCGCGCGATTTTATGTACGCCGGCGCAATGATCAAGTACGAGCGCCTGGAAAGCTGGGGCAACATGATCGGCGTTGGAACCAGCGACCTGGCGGAGTTGGGCCTGGAAGCCCAGCAGGGTATCACGACACTGCAAAAAGGCACCATCATCATTGGCGCCGAAATCTCGAAGAATTTCTACGACCCGCGCCTGCGCCCCGGACAGGAGCCGCCGCTCCCGCCTGATCTTTATGATAAAAATTTGAAATTCATCTACACAAAAGTGGACAAAGACGGCAACGAAATCCGCAAAACGGTCACTTACCGGGTGGTGGGCGTGATCAAAGGAACCCGCGGAGAATCAGACTGGTCGATCTATATGGGGCTTGATGATGTCAAAGCCATCAACGAATGGACGATGGGCAAACGCATCAACTATAACCAGACCGGGTATGCCCAGGTGATCGTCAAAGTGGACGAGGTCGACAATGTGCTTTCGGTGAACGAGCAAATTGTCGCGATGGGTTTCCAGGCTTTCACTCCACAATCGTTTGTGCAGGGGATCAACAACTTCTACATGATCTTGCAGGTCATCTTTGGCGGGGTCGGCGCGATCGCCCTGCTGGTCGCTGCGATCGGTATCGCCAACACGATGGCAATGGCCATTCTGGAGCGCACCCGCGAGATTGGCCTGATGAAGGCGGTTGGCGCAACCAACCGCGATGTATTGGGCATTTTCCTGGGTGAGGCCGCCGGGATCGGTTTCATCGGTGGGTTGGGCGGCGTCGCCATCGGCTGGCTGGCCGGACAAGGGCTGAACGTGATCGCAATTGTCTACCTGGCCGGGCAAACCGCCCAACAAGGCGGCCCGCCGCCCAGCATCGCCGTCTATACCCCGCTCTGGCTGCCGGCCTTCGCGCTGGTATTCTCAACCGTGATCGGGCTGCTTTCCGGCCTGTACCCAGCCCTGCGCGCCGCGACGATGATCCCCGTCCTGGCATTGAAATACGAATAACAAAAGGAAGTTAAAAAATTCCCGATTTTCGCGCGAAAATCGGGAATTTTTTATATCCACTACACGGCTGTGATAGAATGCACAGAGTTATATCTACACGGAGTGGAGCAAACCAAACATGACTGACATCCCCGAATCAATTCAATTTCTACACAATGCAGAACTCGGACTGGGCGCATGGGCCTGGGGCGACCGGATTGTATGGAATTATGGCAAAGGCTATTCAGACGCGGATATCGAAGAGGGTTTCCGCGTTTCGCTTGAAAATGGGGTCACGCTGGTCGATACTGCCGAGGTTTACGGCAATGGCCGCTCTGAACGGCTGCTCGGTCAATTCCTGAAAAATACCGAAACACCGGTTATCGTGGCAACCAAATTCTTCCCACTCCCCTGGCGCTGGACAAAAAATAGCGTTGTGCGGGCCTTGAAAGCCAGCCTGGAACGGCTCGACCTTGAAAAAGTGGATCTCTATCAGATCCACTGGCCCAGCCCGTTGATCCCGATCGAAACTTATGCCGAGGGGCTGGCTGAAGTCCATAAGGCTGGGCTGGCGCGGGCGGTCGGTGTTTCGAACTATGACAAGAACCAGATGCAGCGCGCCGTAACCGTGCTGGCAAAATACAAGATTCCGCTGGCATCGAACCAGGTCGAATACCACCTGCTCAACCGCAGCGCGGAAAAGAACGGGCTGCTGGCGCGCTGCCAGGAATTGGGGATCCGCCTGATCGCCTACTCTCCGCTGGCGATGGGCCTGCTGACCGGCAAATACACCCCCGAAAACCCGCCCCCCGGTGTGCGCGGCGGGCGTTACACCAACAAACTGCGCGAGATGCAGCCATTGATCAAGCTGATGACCGAGATCGGGCAGGATTTTGGCGGCAAAAGCCCGGCGCAGATCTCACTCAACTGGTTGATCTGCAAGGGCGCGCTGCCCATTCCCGGGGCAAAGAACACCCGCCAGGCCGAGATGAACGCCGGAGCCGCCGGTTGGCGCTTGAGCGAGGAACAGGTTGCAGCGCTGGACAAAGCCAGCGACGGATTTACGAAGTAAATATTGTGGGACGGGATGCTATCCCGTCCTTTTTTATAAATTGAACGGGGGATTTTCCGCATAAACGCCGCGCAACTCTGCGGGCAGGTTGGCGGCCATCGTATACATCATCTTTTCGGTCAGTGAAATGGCCGATTCGTTTTTATGCGGATAAATCAGCGGGGCGATCACGACCCGGACGTGGTTGCGGCGCGGGAACTGCTTGAAAAAACGCTGGCTGCCGTCGATCGAAACGGTCACGATCGGAGCCCCGGTATCGATCGCCAGACGCGCAACCCCTGTTTTTGCCACATCAAGCCCCTTGCCGCGCGAGCGGGTACCCTCGGGGAACATCGCCAACAGTTGCCCGGCGGCCAGGATGCGGGTAGAATGTTCCAAAGCCCAGGCGTCGCCCTCGCCGCGGTAAACGGGGAATCCGCCCATCTGACGAAAAGCCGCGTGAAGCGGACCTAACTGAAATAATTCCGCCTTGCCCATGAAGAACAGCGGGCGTGGCAGGGCAAATTGCAAGGGGAAAACATCAAAATTGGTCAGGTGGTTGGCGGCGACAATCGCCGCCCCATCCGCAGGCAGGTTTTCAAGGCCGCGAATATCCATGACCATGATCGGTTTGAAGACCCAGCGCGCCAGGGCAACCATAATTTTGTGAAAACAGGTTTCAGCAAGGGGATAATGCAAGCGTGGACGCGGGTCGTTTGCGGGAATTTCTAAAGGGGACACGAGATTCTCCGGTCAGATGGCTTAAAGTGGATTATACTTGGGCGGGCAAATTTACGGGAAATTCCCCCGTTTGATGTATGCAAAGCATAACCCCGCAGCCCTTATTTCGATATTCAGGAGAAAAATATGAGCACCATAATTGAAAGCATTTCAGCATTGGAAATTCTTGATTCACGCGGCAACCCGACGGTTGAAGTCGAAGTCGTTCTCGAAGATGGTTCCTGGGGCCGCGCCGCGGTTCCGTCTGGCGCTTCGACCGGCGTTCACGAAGCCCTCGAGATGCGCGATGGCGACAAAGCCCGCTATGGCGGCAAAGGCGTTTTGAAAGCTGTTGACAACGTCAACGAACAGATCAGCGACGCACTCTACGGTTGGGATGCTGCCGAGCAGAAAGCCATCGACATGGAACTGTTGGCGCTGGATGGCACCCCCAACAAATCGAACCTAGGCGCGAACGCCATGCTGGGCGTCAGCCTGGCGGTTGCCAAAGCTGCCGCCAACGGGCTGGGCCTGCCGCTCTACCGCTATATCGGCGGCGTCTATGCCCACGTTTTGCCCGTCCCGATGATGAACATCCTGAACGGCGGCGCGCACACCGGCTGGCAGAGCACCGATGCCCAGGAATTCATGGTCATGCCGTTTGGCGCTGCCTCCTTCGCTGAAGGCCTGCAGTGGGGCGCTGAGATTTACCACGCGCTCAAGTCCGTGCTGAAAAGCAAAGGCTACACCACCCTGGTCGGCGACGAGGGCGGCTACGCCCCGGCGCTCAAGGCCAACAACGAAGCCGTCGAAGTCATTCTTGAAGCCATCGAAAAAGCCGGCTTCAAGGCTGGCCGCGGTCAGCAGGTAGCAATTGCGCTCGACCCTGCCGCTTCGGAACTCTACGATGAAGAGACCAAGACCTACAACCTGCGCAAAGAAGGCAAGAAGCTGACCGGTGCGCAGATGGTTGAATTCTGGGCCAAGTGGGTCAAGGATTACCCGATCGTTTCGATCGAAGACGGCCTGGCCCAGGATGACTGGGATTCCTGGAAGTTGATGGTCAAGGAACTCGGCGACAAGATCCAGATCGTCGGCGACGACCTGCTCGTCACCAACCCGGAACGTGTCCGCCGCGGGATCAAGGAAAACGCCGCCAATGCCCTGCTGGTCAAACTGAACCAGATCGGCACCCTGACCGAAACCATCGAAGCGGTCGAACTCTGCCATCGCAACGGATGGCGCGCTGTGACCTCGCACCGCTCGGGCGAAACCGAAGACAGCACCATCGCCGACCTGGCGGTTGCGCTCAACATGGGCCAGATCAAGACCGGCGCCCCGGCCCGCTCGGACCGTGTCGCCAAGTACAACCAACTGCTGCGCATCGAAGCCGAACTGGCTGAGACCGCCCGGTATGCCGGCTGGGAAGCCCTGCGCGGTTAGTTTGAAAATCCCAAAGCTGTAGTGAGTATATGGCGGGGAATTTGGCAAAGACGCCAAATTCCCCGCTTTTCTTGGGAGGCAAAAGATGGGACAAAAAATCAGCCTGGCCGCCATCCGCATGGACGCCGCGCCCGCCCAGACCCAATCCCGACTGGAACGGGCCGAAAACCTGGTCGCGCAAGCCGCCGCGCAGGCAGCCCAGATCGCCGTCCTGCCGGAGGTCTTCAACACTGGTTACGAATACCACGACCGCAATTACTCCCTGGCAGAACCGCTCGACGGACCAAGCGTGCGCTGGATGAAAGCAGCCGCCCGCCAGCACAACCTGTACCTGGCCGGGACCCTGCTGCTGCGCGAAGGGTCAGAGACCTTCAACGCGATGCTATTGATAGCGCCGGATGGCAAAACCTGGCGCTACGACAAGAGTTACCCCTGGATCTGGGAGCGGGCTTATTTTCGCCCGCGCCGGCATCCGATCACCCCCGCAGAGACCGATTTCGGCAGAATCGGGATGCTGATCTGCTGGGATGTGGCCCACCCCAAACTGTGGGCGGCTTATGCCGGCCAAGTGGATTTGATGCTGGTCAGCAGTTGTCCGCCGCTCGGGCATATTTCGCCCTTCATCTTCCCAGACGGAAAATCGGTGCTGCCGCGCGAACTGGGGCCACTGATGAAGCTGGTTTATCGCAACAGCGAGAAGGTTTTTGGCGAGTACATGCGCCGGCAGGCCGCCTGGTTGGGCGCGCCATTGGTCAACACAACCGGCGCGGGGCAATTCCGCTCCTTCCTGCCGCGCCCAAAGCTCTCGCTCGGCGTCCTGTTCACCGCCCGCCCCGACCTGTGGAAATACATCCGCCAGGCTAGGGATGTATACATCGAATGCGGATATTTTGATGAAACTTTTATCGCCGACAAACAGGGAGAAATCATCAGCCGCGCAAGCCTGAATGGAGATAACTTAACCGTTTCGACCGTCGAATTGGATGAAAAATCTCCCAGCCCCCGCAAAGAACAACCCAAGATCAACCTGTCGCCCCTGACCTATGCCGCCGACGCGCTGACCAATGCGCTCCTGATTTCCTATTATCAGAAAAATAAAGCAAAGCGCAAAGTCTATTAGACATCTTGCATAAGTGCTACAACAAGTCCTGAGCGGAGCGTCCTTCGACTGCGGGCTGCGCAAAATACGCTTCGCCCTCCGCTCAGGACAGCGATAACTTAAACAAGGAAGCGAAGTCGAAGGACAGTTACAAGTAAAATACGACTTTTGCAAGATGTCGATTGAACTTGCGCGCTTTTTTCGCTATACTATTTCCTATGAAACTACTCTCAACTTCAGCAGGCTGGCAGACATGACCCAAAGAAAAAAAATCTCTGTAGCTCTTCCCTGGTTTCTGCTTGGAATCATCTCAATGTGCCTTTTCGCCATGGGCAGCCTGGCAAACTCGGCCGATATCGACACGACAGATTCGTCCGAGAGTCCGGCCGCCTGGCAGGAGACCCAGAGCGACGATTCTGAAAGTTACTCTTCAGACAACGACACAGATGAGAGCGACTCAGGCAGTTGGTGGGACTGGATCAGCGAGAGCGACTCAGGCAGTTCGGGCAGCAGCGACGATAGCTGGAGCGACAGCGGCTCAGACGATGACAGTTGGAGCGACGATTCGTGGGACAGCGGTTCCGACAGCGGCGGCTGGGATTCTTCGGACAGCGGTTCAGACAGCGGCAGTTGGTAACGAGGCAATCATGAAAACAAGATGGCTGATTTGTGGCGTTTTATTGATCATCATGCTGTGCACGTGGGCCTTCCTGCCGCCGCCAGTCTTTCTGATCGGGGCGTTCATACTCTTTTTTATTGGGTATGCCGAATACGAGGAGAGCGGCAGCCCCCAGAGCGCAGCCCCAATCCTCCAAAGCGCGAGCCAGGCCCCGGCCCAGTCCGGCGCGGCGACAGCGCAGGTTATCCTGCCGGAGAGAGAAATGCCCGAGAACATCCCCGCTGATTTGAAATGCCCGTCCTGCGGCGCAAGCATCAAGCCAACCGACAGGCAATGCAATTACTGCAATTCGAACCTGCAACCGCTGCTCGAATTGCCCACACCCGCCAAGCTGGCCGCGCTCGAGATCGGCAAAACCGTGCGCGTGATCCACCCGCAAAAGGGTGAGCAAACCTACCAGGTGCGCGGACGGTTGCTGTACACCGAGCTGTGGCAGGCTTCGCGCGGCGCAAGCGTCCCGTGGACGCCGACCGGCAACTATTATGCCGGGTTTGCGCTCGAGCCGGATGCTTTCCTGCTCAACTGGCAGGAGCGTTTCTACCTGCTTGAGACGCGCCGCGCCCTGACCGATATGGATATCAATAGCGATTTCATGCCCTACGCCAAGCAGTTTGCCCAGTCGAACCAGACCGCGCGGGTGCAGTTCAGCTATGAGGATGCCTACTGGCGGATCGTGGATATTGGCCGTTTCGCCATCGAGTTTGAGGAGGGCGAGGGCCTGCACCTGCGCAAAGGCGCGATCGGGCGCTTCATCCACTCCGGCAGCGAGAAGCAAGCCCTGGTCTTGGACGACTTCCAGAGCGGCGGCAGCGGCGGACAGGATACGCTCTGGCGCGGCTGGCAGATCAACGAAAACGAGATCAAGTTCTAACCTTGAGGAGAAATCATGCAAAACATCTTCGCGCGCTATAAATTCATCATCATCCTGCTGCTGACTCTGGTCATCGGGCAGGCCATCTCCTTTGCAGCTTCGCCCGCCTCGTGGCAGGGATTTATCAACGTGCTCGGGCGCATCCTGAGCATGATCGCCTTCTGGGGCCCGATCATCGCCGCCATCTCGAGTCTTTTCGTCTGGATCGTGATGCGCCTGCTGGGATTCGAGTCGCTCGAAGCCATTCGCCAGGAGTCGGTCGAGCAGAACAACCCCGCCCCGGCGATCGTCTTCGTTGGCACACTGATCGCGAGCGTCTTGTTTTTGATGCTGGTGATCAAGCCGTAAAACCCAACTTTGCGTTAATAACTGATGTTACGCACCGTCCCGAAGGTTTGATCGGCAAAACAAGGTTTTTCAAGAGAACCTTCGGGACGTTCTACCTAAGGTGAGTTAATCGAGAACAGGGTCAACCCCGGTATGCGAGTTGACCCTGTTCTCGATCGGTTTAAATGTCAGCTGGATTCAGGCCCGTTCCAGCGCGGACTCTGCCGGGTTGGCCGGGTCATAGTAAACGGTAACGGAGGCTCCGGGAGGGTACAGATCAACGGTCTCGTAAGCATCGCGCGAACTTCCCGAGCGCATGAAGCGGTCGCCAGCCCGAATTTGGACGCTTTGATAAACCTGCCCGTGAACTTCATACTCGTAGAGCACGTAAGGCGAGACGCTGGTGTGCTCACCGCCCGAAACCTCGACCCGCGACTTCAAGACCCGGCCCTGCGTGCTGCGCCATGCCAGGCTGGCCTGTTGCAAAACATCGCGTTGTTTTTTGCGCTTGAGAATGAACCAGACCACCGCGCCGATCGGCACAACGGTACAAAGCACCGAGAGACACACGCTAAAAATAACAATGACCACCGTCATAATCATGCCGCCGCCAAACAATAACGCAAAAAGCTCGTTCGGGTCCATAACTTACTCCTTTTCCCATATCAGGCCACAAATAAGACATATTTTATCGCAAATATATTCAGCGAGATAGTAAATTTCGCAAAATAACACCCAAAAACGCATGCAAACTTGCCCGTCTTTGTGCAATAATGTACAAGGAATAAAAAGGAGTTGCGCATGGATACCCTCAAAAAACACCCCATCCCCTTCTTCATCTGGGCAGTCCTCCTGCTCGTTTCCGACCTACCCAACATCCTGCTCGTCAACCTGAGCGGCGCAGACCCGGGCTGGCTGCCCTGGGCCAAAATTGGCCTGTTGGCTGCCTTCCTGATCCTTTGCTGGCTCTGGGAACCAATCCGCGCGGCATGGAAGTTTGGCTTCGTTTTCCTGATATTCCTGCTGGCAAACTGGAGCGTGGATTGGATCATCCGCTCGGACTTCTGGCGCAGCGCCTTTTACCAGGAGCCGCCTTCCTACACGGCCACCTATCTCAGCTTTCAGGTATTGGACGTTCTGCGCGCGCTGCTGGTGATCGCCGCCCTGTGGTGGCTGCTGCGGGACAGGAAAGCTTTTTTCCTGGATAAAGGCCAGTTGGACGCGCCCATCGAGCCGGTGCGCTGGCTGGGAATCGGCCAGGGCGAATCGTGGCGGGTCTTCGGCTGGATTTTCACCGCCGGCGCCGGGGCCGCCATCGTCATCCCGCTGGCCTTCAGTGTTCCGCTGACCGCCGAGGCGTTTTCGCGCGCCCTGCCCCTGCTGCCGGTGGCTATCCTGCTGGCGGCGCTGAACGCCTTTGCCGAAGAAGCCTACTACCGCGCCCCCATCCTTGCCACGCTGGTGGGCGTGGTCGGCAAGACCCAGGCGCTGCTGATGGCCTGTGTCTTCTTCGGACTCTCACACTACCTGTACGGCTCACCACCAGGAGTATTAGGCTTCGCCCTGACCGCCTTCCTGGCCTTCCTGCTCGGCAAAAGTATGCTCGAAACGCGCGGCATGGGCTGGGCCTGGTTCATTCACTTTGTGCCCGATGTATTCGTCTTTTTCTCTTATGCGCTAACCTGGAATTAAACATAAGGAGACTGTCATTTCAATTTTTTAGATTATCTTTCCTTACTATCAATCTCGAACTTGCTTGCATACGCTCGATTCTTGGAGTATGCTAAAGAAGTCAAGTTCATCGCAAAGGGAGAGAAAGATGCCAAGCAGCAAAAGTCGAAATCATGAACTCGGACATCATTATCCGAAATTGGTTTGGGGAATTCTCGGATTGATCGCTCTGATTATTGCAATACTGTGGTTTTTTCGGCCAAATAATGCGCCACAAGCGGAACAAATCATTCCCAGCCCCACGATCATGGTGTTAACAAAAACTCCTGCAAGCGCAGAGTCGACACCGACGCCAACCCCTCAACCAACACCAACGCCCCAGCCGACACCAACGGCCATTCCCCTGACCTGGCTGCAAATTTCCAGCGGACAAGAATTTGCCCGCGACACGGTCACGGATACAGGCTTCGACCTGAACGATGCAAGCCTGCTTTACCTGGGCACGCAATCCTCCGGTGTGTACAAATCCAACAACGGAGGCCTGACCTGGGAACCGGCCGAAAACCCGCAAGTGAAAACAGCCCGCAGCATCCCAGAAGAACCTCAATGGAAAGACCCGTTCAACAAAAACACTTTTTTCAGGGTATATAGCGGCGCCCATCCCTACCTATATTTTGTGGTATTACAAAAATCAACAGACAATCGAAAAACATGGCTCCAGATTAAAGACTTGACATCCGGGCCTTACACAATCGCATTCGATGCCCAGAACGATCAAACCTACTATATCGGGGAAGAACGCTCGTTATCGAAAACAACGGATGGAGGCCAGAACTGGAAAAAACTCTACACTTTCCCAACCGACTTTATTGCTCATGTTCAACTTTCCCCGCAAGACCCGCAGACTGTTTTTGTGGGTACACAGGGTTTGTTTATCTCCAACAATGGCGGCAGAAACTGGCAAGACCGCAGCAGCGGCATTGGCGCAACCCGCCTTGAAATCATGCTCAGCCCCAACCACACGGCAATCTATATCCTCGAAAAAGATCCTGATTTCTATCGAGGACAGATTACGCGCCGGGTGTATCGGTCAATCGACAGCGGAGTCACATGGCAGCGCATACTGAACGATACGGGGACCGGATTCTCGCTGGGCACAGACGGCAACATCTTCTATTCCTACCAACAATATCCGCTCGTAATGAAGTCTTCCAATCACGGCAAAAATTGGTCCCATTTTTACAGAGGCGACATTAACGGAAATCATTTCTACAAAATGATATTAGCCCACCCAAAAGATGAGAATATTTTATACGCCTACCAAACGAACAACGAGAACCCAATCCTCGAAACCTCTTTTGACGGCGGCAAGACGTGGCAAACCACGAATATCGCCGAACACAATCTCAAGAAGCTTTACTTTGACCATGACCAGGGCAGCACGATTTACGCCACGTTTGACAATAGCGTCCTTCGCTCTGACGATTTTGGTCAGTCCTGGCAGCCCTGTTCGGGGAATGAACCATTGATCAATTCAGAATCGGGCCTCGCGGTTGATCCGCGAGATGGCAAGATATTGTATTTGGGGACGAAAAATGCTGGCATATTATTCAGCCGCGATGGCTGCCACAAGTGGCAGCCCCGCAACAACGGCCTGACAAGTTCTCACATCAACACAATTGCCATAGACCCCAACCAACCCAATATCGTCTATGCTGGCGCGATGGAAGGCGCTTTTATTTCTTTCGACCAGGGAGAACATTGGAGCCAGATCAACGACGGCTTGATCGGCGCGACAATCATCTATTCCATTGCCATTGATGCGCAATCCAATGTATGCGCAACCACGCCCAACGGTGTTTTCAGGTTGGTGAACAGATAACTTTTCGCCCAGGCGCACGCCGAAAGATTGTGCCTGAAAAGGAGACAGTTATCTGCGAGATAACTGTCTCCTTTTCAGGCTTAGATCCGTTGCGTTTATTCCGCCACCTACCGCGCGGACTTGTCCTTCTGCCGATAGCGTTCTCCGCCCGGCAAATGTTTTGCCAACTCAATCACCGACCACAGCGTCACATTGACCGACTCTGAATCCGGAAAATATGCGCGGACATCCGACTTGAAAGAAGCTCATAAATACAGTAAGATAGAATTGCAAAGTTCAAATGAGGTTCCTATGACTAACTACACTCTTCAATTTCTTACTGATGAAAACGGCAACAAAACCAGCGTTGTCATTCCGATTAATCTTTGGCGCGAAATCGAATCCGAACGCGAAACCGCCTATTTGCTCAAAAGCAAAACCATGAAAAAACGCCTGACAGAAGCCAAAAAGCGCACTGACGGCCTCCCGCTGGAGCAAGTTCGTGAAAAGCTTGGAATTTGACCCTGCTGCCTTCGACGACCTGGCCTGGTGGATTGAAAAAGACCGCAAAATTGCCCTGCGGATTATGAAATTAATCGAGGATGTTCAACGCAATCCCTTTGAAGGCCTGGGCAAGCCTGAACCACTGAAACATGAGTTGAAGGGCTGTTGGTCAAGACGAATTGATGATGAGCACCGGCTTGTCTATCAAATTCTGGAAGGAAAAATCCGCATTTTGGCTTGCCGGTATCACTACTAAAAGAGAAAGCCCTCCACCAAAAACGGAGGGCTTTCTCTTTTACTCAGCCACCTGCCGCGCGGACTTGTCCTTCTGCCGGTAGCGCTCCCCTCCCGGCAAAATAATTCGCCCCCATCCCACCTCCCTTTTAAGGGTAGGTTTTTTAGAGAGCGAAGTCACCGTAGGCGACCAGTCCAAAGGACTTCGTAAGAGTAGCCCGGACGTTCCACGTCCGGGCGGCGCAACAGGGTGAAAACGCCCGTTTAACGGAACAAACTGACGATTAGGGCTATTTTGTCGAAGGGGAATCCCGCTTAATGGGTTTTATCGCTTTTCGGCCCCGCCCCGGATGTAAACATCGGGGCTACTTTTACAAACTCGCCTGAAGGCGACCGTTTTCCCTTCGGGAAAACCAAAAACCTACACCTAAAAGCTCCCACCTCCCCCAAATGCGACTGGAAAACGTCGAATTTGGGAGGCCTGGCGCACAGATAGGGAAGTCACATTTTTATAGCCAGTCGTCAAAGCCTCCCCCATTTTCTAAGTGCGGAAAATGGGGGAGGCGCTTCGCATGAATTTGCGAAGATGGGAGGGGGTAAAGTCAGTTCTCCACCACCTGCCGCGCGGACTTGTTCTTCTGCCGGTAGCGTTCCCCGCCCCGGCAAAAGAATCGACCCATCCAACCTCTCCCAAATGCAACTGGGAAACGTCAAATTTGGGGGAGGCCGGGTTTGAACTGCGCTCTTTTACGTTCAAACCAAGAAACCCTGCACCCTTCGCGCACTTTGCGGTTAAAATCTCCCCTGCAACCATTCATCATTCCGCATTCACCATTCTACATTCAGCATTTCGCACTCTGCATTCCGCATTCCAGGAGCTTCCCTTGTTAACTCTCCCCTCCCTCACCAGCAACTTTCGCGCCCTCGGCATAACCAGCGGCGACACCATCTTTGTCCACAGCGCCTACACCACGCTCTCGCGCGCCCCCGGCGGCGTGGAAGGCGGGCCGCAGACCGTGATCGACGCCATTCTCTCGGTTATCGGCCCAGGCGGCACGCTGATCATGCCGACCTTCAACTACGACTTCCTGCGCGGCACCCCCTGGGACATGCGCACCAGCCCCTCCCAAATGGGCGTGCTGACCGAAGTCGTGCGCAAAGACCCGCGCGCAAAACGCATGTTCCACCCGGTCTACTCGATGGCCGCCATCGGGGCGCACGCCGACGAAGTGGCCGCCCACCGCGCCACTGATTGCTTCGGCGAAACGACCATCTTCAGCAAATTCCGCGAATGGGACGCCAAGATCCTGATCCTGGGCCTGGCCTACAGCAAGTCGATCACCTTTTTGCACCATTGCGAACAGGCCGCCGGGGTCGATTACCGCTTCCTGAAAGAATTCAAGGGCGCGGCCATCGACGCCCAGGGCAAACCCAGCGAAGAGACCATCACGATGTTCGTGCGCGATGTCGAGCGCGGCGTGGTGCTCGATTTTGAACCGATCGGGGCCCTGCTCGACAGCCAGGTGGTCGCCAAACGCGCCATCGGCCTGGGCGAGTGCCGCCTGATGAAGTGCAACGATGTCTTCCGCGTCGCCGTCCAAGCCATGCAGGAGCATCCCGGCCCCGGCCTGACCTACATCCTCGAAAGCCCCGAGCGCGCCAAAGACTGGATTCCGCCGATGAAGCCGATCTCTTCTTTGAAGGATGTCCTGGGGGAGATTTTGCCCCTGCACCGGACTCTCGCCTCAGACGGGATGGATACCGCTCTCGAGCTGATCGGATCGTATCTACCCGAAACCGCCCACTACAAAATCGAGACTTACGCCCCGCTGACCCCGGTCTGGACCTGGTACGTGCCCGAGCGCTACGTCGTCCACGAAGCCTATCTGGAAACTGAAGACGGCCAGCGCATCGTGGATTTCAAAGACAACCCGCTGCACCTGGTCTCGTACTCGCTGCCGATGGACGCCATCATGCCCTTTAGCGAGCTGGAGCCGCACCTGTACTTCAATGAAAAACGACCGCACGCCATCCCCTGGAAGTTCAAATACTACGACCGCTCGTGGGGTTTCTGCCTGAGCAAAAACCAGTTCGACGCGCTGCCGCGTGATAAAAACTACCGGGTCGTGATCCGCTCCGAGTTTTTGACCGACCCGGCGGCGGGCGGATTCAAAGTGGCCGAGGCCCTCATCCACCCGCGAGGCGGGAAAAACCCGGCAGCCGGGGAAATGTTCATCATGGCGCATGTCTGCCACCCCAACCAGGCCAATGACGACGCCGCGGGCGTGGTGACCGCCATCGAAGTTGCCCGGCGGCTGGCGGCGGATCCGCTCCCGGCCGGTTCGATGAGCGTGCGCTTCTGGTTCGGCGCGGAGACGATCGGCACGATTGCGTATTTGGCCCACCACGAAGAGCTGATTCCCGGTTTCAAGGGCGGCATCTTTATCGAAATGACCGGCAACGACAACAGCATCGCTTTGCAGCACACCCGCCAGCACGATTCCGCGCTCGATAAGGTCGGGCAGTATGTGCTCAAGAAACGCGGCCAGGAATTCCGCGAGGGAACCTTTGCGGACGTGATCGCCAACGACGAGCGCGTGCTGAACGGCCCCGGCCTGAATGTGCCGTGTCTCTCGATCAGCCGCTACCCCTACCCCGAATACCACACCACTGACGACAACCTCGAGATCATGCACGAAGACAAACTACAAGAAGCTGCGGATGTGATCGAGGAAATCATCCGCGTCTACGCCAGCGACTACCTGCCGAAGCGCAAATTCCGCGGGCCGGTCTTTCTCTCCGGCCACGGCCTGTTCGTCGACTGGCAGGTTAACTGGAAACTGAACCGCGCCATCGAAAAGATGATGATGCGCTTCGAGGGCAAACAGTCCGTCTTTGAAATCGCCGATGAGTTGGAATTAGACTACTGGGAAACGAGAGAATACATCGAAAAATTCCGCGTGCGCGGGCTGGTCGAGGCGCTGCCCTTGCCAGAGATCGCGGAAAAGGCGTAAAAAAAAACAGGACGCGAATTTACCCTACGGGCACGATGTCTCGAATTGACACGAATTTTTTAAAGCTCTTTTCGCGAAATTCGTGTCCAAAAAAGGTTTAAGTAACCTAAAGATCGAAACGATAAACGTTGGTTTCCCAGCGCTTAAAGCCCAGCTTTTGGTACAACTGATTGGCGGCTTCGCGGCGCGGGTTGGAGGTCAGTGCCAGGTAATTTGCGCCCATCTCACGCGCCAGGCGGATGACTTCTTCCGTCAGGGCCACACCAACTCCCTGACCGCGCGCAGCCCCGTCAACGACGACATCTTCGAGGCGGGCATGGACGCCCGTCGGGGTGCGCACCAGGCTGAGGGTCGCCGCGCCGACGATCTTCCCCTCTGTGCTGAGACGGGCCGCCAGCAGGACGCTGCCTTCAAAAGCCACCAGTGCTTCCAGTTCGGCGCGAGTCGGCGGCGGGACATTGGTCGTCAGCTGCGGGATCAGGTCTTGAAAAGCCTGATATATCTCATCGGCCACACTGGCTACGCGAAAAATTTGCATGGACATTCCATCTCAAGGCGTTTTGAAACGGTATAGAAAGCTGTCACCCACAACCGTTTCGAGTTCATAATTTTGGCTGACAAACTCATAAAAAAGGTCAATGTTGGCCGGCAGCGTTTTCCACAGCTTGCCGGTTTTCTCCTGTTCGCGGCGGATCACAGGGTCGAGGGCGGGCAGCAAATCCTGGTTGACTGCGTGGGTGTCAACGATCAAAACAGGCGGATTGGCCCTAACTTCGGCCAGGAAACGCTCAGACAGGCGCTCCGAAATGGGAGAATCGACCAGCAACGGGTAAAACAGCACCGACGAGGGACTTTCGCGGCGCGACATGTAGTTATAAACCAGCCGCCCGCCCCAAACCAGGACAGAATCTTCCGCTTCGGTATTCTTGCGCAGGTAGGCCGCAACCCGGTCATCCATCTCGATACCCTGCTGGCGGTCAGTCGCCACCTGGCGCAAGCTGGCGGCCATCCCGGCCAAGGGTGTGGAGAGCAAGACAATCGCGACAACCAGTATGCCGAAAACAACCCAGGCTCGCCGCGCATCAAGCGCCGCGCACAGGCCCGGCAGGCCGGCCAGCAAGTGAGCGCTCAAAAGCGCCAGGACAGGCATCCAGGTAATGTAGTAGTGCGGATACCCGCGCCCAGAAAGGCTGCTCAGGACAACTTCAAGCGGGAAAAGGATGAGCAGGAACAAGGTCCACAAGTCGCGCTTGGGGGCAAGTATCGCCAGCAGGAGATACCCCAACAGGGCAAATCCTGCCGGAATGCCGATAAAGCCAAATCCGGCAGCCAGCCCGGCCAGCAAATCCTTGCCGCCCTCGCTCAAATAAAAGTTGAAGAGCAGCGCGGCATCGATCATCTCAGCCAGGCTGCCCTGCCAGAGCAGGAACAGAGCTGTCGGCCCGAGGACAAACAGCACACCCAGCCCCGACCAAAGCAAGCGGAAAATCAGCAGGCGATGTTCACGCTGGAGCAAGGCATAAAGGATCCAGGCCAGCACCAACGCCACCTGCACACCGGTGTTATTGGCGCGCAGCAGGAAGCTGCCTGCAAAGGTGATACCGATCAAAAAGGGATACAAACGCTTTTGCGGAGACTCGATCGCAAACACAAAGAACAGGATTGCCGCAAAATTAAAGGTCAGCGCATATTCCTCGGTCAGGTTGCCGCCCTGCAAAACACCCTGAATTCCCCACAGCCAGGCGATTGCGCCGAACAGGGCCGGGAAAAAGCCATAACGCCGCCGAATGACAGCGAAACCAAGCGCCGCCGAAGCCAGAATCGCAGCCAGTTCGAGCGCCCAAACGCCCCAGCGTGTGCCGCGCCCGAGAAGCAGACCGAAGGCGTTGATGTAAAAAATACCGGGCGGCTTGCTCTCCCAGAAATCGAGATAGGGGATTTTTCCCTGCAAAATCTGCTGGCCAGTATACAGGTAGTAACCACTGTCGAGCGAAGGAAAGTTGTGCAAGGGGTCGGCCTGCGATAAAACGCCCAGTGCCAAAACAAAAAGCAGGCCAATGACAAAGATTAAAGGAAGAACGGTTTCAAGGCGGCGAAGTGAATTCATGGCTTCATTTTTTTACGTAATTCGTGCAATTTTTCGATGATCTCAGGGGGCAGCCGTCGAATCTCGCCCAGGCCCTGCGCCAGTACAATCACCCTGGCGACATGTTCAATCCGTTCGAGGTTGATCAGGGCTTCATCCAGATCCCGTCCAACCGTAATTGCGCCGTGATTGCGGATCAGCACGGCATCATAGCCCACGATATGCTCGCGGATGGCGTAGGCATTCTCGTCCGTGCTAGGGGTGGCAAAATCAGTGGTCGGGACAGGGCCGAGGCCTTCCAGCAATTCAGGCAAGACATCGACCGGAAACGGCATCCCGGCCACGGTCAGGGCGGTTGCGTGCGCCGGGTGGGCGTGGATGGCCGCGCGAATATCCGGCCTCTGCCGGTAGACTTCAAGGTGCATCGGCGTTTCCGAAGAAATCCGGCGCCTTTTTCGCGGATCGGCTTTGAGCAAGTTGCCGTCCAGGTCTGTGACCAGCAAATCGTCCAGCTCGAGGCGGCCTTTGCACAGGATCGATGGGGTGATCACAATCCGATCCTGGCCCATGCGCGCAGAGATGTTGCCATTGTTGGCCGGCATCAATCCCCGGTCGTAGCACAAGCGGCCAGCCTCGACAATCGCCTGGCGCAGGTCGCGCTCGGTGGCAAGTTCGCTAAAGCGCAGTAAATTGACCATATTTTCACCTATCAAGCCGCAGCTTGCTGAACTGCGCGGCGCGGCCACAGGCTGAGGGCAACATAATAGGCCACGTAAACAAATGAGGCCCAAATCGCCCACTGCGGAACATCTGGGTATTGCAAAACGCTCCAAACGCCGACCACGGCATACAAATACGAAAAGACGAGCGTCAGGCGGCGCAGGCGGGTATTACGGCTGGGATAAATATACTTGACCGGCACAAAGACCAGGATGTTGAACAAGGTTAGTAAAGCCAGGTTGATCCAGAGGTTTAGCCCCATAACCAGCATGTAAATAATCATCACGTTCCAATAAGAGGGGAAACCCTTAAAGAAATATTCATCGGTTTCATCGGTCTTGGCATCGACCTGGGTAAACTGGTAGGCGGATGTAAGCAGGATGGCCGCCGCCCCGGCCAGGCGGAAGCCCTCGGGCAAGAAATCGCCTTCAAGCAGGAGAAGGGCCGGGACAACAACATAGTTGAAATAGTCGATGATATTATCGAGTAAAGCGCCATCGATATTTTTCGCATGGGTCTTGACATCGGCCCAGCGGGCCAGCATGCCGTCAAATCCATCCACGATCATGGCCAAAACCATCCAGAAAATCACCGTGCGCCAATCATGACGGAAAATTGCCGCCAGCGCCAGCAGACCCCAAACGGCTCCGCTAGCCGTAAAAAGATGCACACCCATCGCCAGGGTCTTGCGAACGAGTGTATTGGAAGGTGGTTTAATGATCATCATGGGCGCAATTATAGCCGAATCTAAGCGAATCAAAAGCGGGCCGGGGCCAAATAGAATTGGCAGCCCGGCCCGCGCAATGGATCGACAACTATTACAGCATGGCCCCGGCCTTGACCATCGCAATCGTCACGCGCTCACCGTCGAACTCTTCCACTTGCATCTTGGAAGTCACCAATGAATGGGCAAAGTGCAATTCAACGCACAACGTTTCGGTCATGATGGTTTCGCGGTGGGCTTCAATGGCTTCCTTCAGTTCAGGCGTCGCGGTCAGATAGAGCAGGATGCGGTCCGCGACGTTGAAGGCGGCAGTCTTGCGGAAGTCCTGCACCCGGCGCACAAACTCGCGCGCCATTCCCTCGCGGATAAGCTCCGGCGTCAGGTCGGTCACCAGTGCGGCCACATACGGGCCATCTTCGGCAACGGCAAAACCCTCTTTTGCGAGAGTCTTGACCTCGACTTCATCGGCCAGGATTTCGTAAGGTTCACCGTCGACAGAAACCTTGAGCGTCCCACCTTTGGCAAAAGTGGTGGCTGCCTCTTCGGCATTCATGGCCTGGATGGCCCTGGCGATTGCCGGGAAGCGATTACCATACTTCTGGCCCAATTGTTTGGGCAGCGGTTTGACCGAGTGCGAGACGGCTTCGGTCGAGGCATCCAACAGGCGCACCTTTTTGACGTTCAATTCATCGGACAGCAGGTCGTCGAAATTGCTGACAGCGCGACGCTCCTCGGGGTTGCCGACCGAGAAGGCTGCTTCAGAGAGCGGCTGGCGCACCTTGCGGTTGGCCTTGGCGCGCGCGGCGTGGCCGAGCGAGGCCAGGCGCATGACCAGGCGCATATCACGGTTGAGCGACTCGTCGATGCGCGCGGTGTTCACGTCGGGCCACTGGGACAAATGCACCGATTCGGGCGCATCCGCATCGTAAGCACAGACGAGGTTCTGGTACAACTCATCGGCCATGAAAGGCATGGTTGGCGCAAGCAATTTGCTTAGCGTGACAAGAGCAGTGTGCAACGTGTAGTAAGCAGCCTGTTTATCGGAATCCGAGTCAGACTTCCAGAAACGGCGGCGCGAGCGACGCAGGTACCAGGTCGAGAGATTCTCGACAAACTTTTCCAGCGGGCGGGTCGCCCCGGTCACATCGTAATGTTCCAGCGCATCGGTCACATCCCGGACGAGAGTGTTCAATTCCGAAAGCAACCAGCGGTCGAGGTAAGACAAACTCAACGCCTGGCCTGTCTCTCCCGGCTTCCACGAATCCAGGTTGGCATAGGTGACGAAGAAGGAATAGACATTCCAAAGCGTCAGGGTGAAATTACGCAGCACTTCGCTGACCAAATCCACCGAGAAACGGCGTTCATTTCCGGGCGGGGTGGCGGTGTAGAGATACCAGCGGAAAGCGTCGGCCCCGTTAACGGTCAGCACGTCCCAGGGGTTGACGATATTGCCGCGCGACTTGGACATCTTATAGCCATCGCCATCCATGATCAAGCCCAGGCAAATCACATTCTTATAGGCCACGCTCTCGAAAACCATTGTGCTGATGGCGTGCAAGGAATAGAACCAGCCGCGCGTCTGATCGACCGCTTCGCAGATGTAATCTGCCGGGAACTGGGCTTCAAACTGTTCTTTATTCTCGAACGGATAATGCCACTGCGCCACCGGCATCGCGCCAGAATCAAACCAGACATCGATCAGCTCGGGCACACGGGTCATTTTGGCGCCGCACTCCTGGCATGGGAAGTGAACTTTATCCACATGCGGGCGGTGCATATCGAGATTGGCCTGGTCGCGTCCGGTCAGCTGCGAGAGTTCATCCAGTGATCCGATACAGTACTGGTGTTTGCACGACTCGCATTCCCAAACCGGCAAGGGCGTGCCCCAATAGCGCTCGCGTGAAAGCGCCCAATCGATATTGTTATCCAGCCAGTTGCCAAAACGGCCATCCTTAATATGATCAGGGACCCAGTTGATGGTCTGATTCAGGTTGACCATCAGTTCCTTGTATTGGCTGGTGCGGATATACCAGGCCTCGCGGGCATAATACAGCAGCGGAGTCTTGCAGCGCCAGCAGAACGGATAGGTATGAGTATAGGTTTCGGCGCGGTATAACAGGCCGCGATTGAGCAAATCTTGGGTGATGAATGGGTCAGCATCCTTGACGAACTGCCCG
>JAKLPV010000236.1 GCA_022013685.1 Anaerolineae bacterium | reverse complement strand
GGCGCTGATTTTGTCCGGTTGTTCTTCGAGATAAACCATTTTGACCGGTCGGCGGGTGCTGGTGTAACGAGCACCCCGACCAGCATTATGCTGTTTCTCGCGCCGGATTGGGTCAGTCGTCCAGCCGGTGTAGTAAGTGCCATCGGCGCATTCCAGGATGTAGCAATAAAAACTCATTGCCCTTTATCCCGCCCCAACCAGTTGCCAAACAACCCGGGACGCCGGGGACGCTCTCCCGAGCCAAACTCCACCTTTTGCCAGTCGCCGCTGGCTCGCTCGCTCCACCACTTATCGCGACCGGCCTGGGCCTGTTCGAGGCGCTGGCGGAGTTCATCCGCTTCGCCGGTGGCAATGGCTGTGCGCAGGGCGCTCAGGGTTTGGATGTAAGAATCGATTGCCGCCAGGCTGGTCTGCGGATTCGCCAGCGCAGCATGCGCCAAGCCCTTTGGCTCGTCCTGGCTGGCGGCGGACAGCGTGACCGTCGCGTATGGGCGGCCCGCCAGGCGGCGCATTTCGCGCCAGCCGGGAACGTCAACCGTCATATAGAGCAGGGCGGCAGAAAGCAGTTGCGGCAAAATGTGGGCGGAGGCCATCAGGCTGTCGGCTTCGGTCATGTCCATGAAAAACGGTTCTGCCCCAAGCAGGGCAACCAGGTCTGAAGCCAGCTTGACGGCCTCGCCGGGAGTGCCGGGTGGGTTGACCAGGCCGATCACCCCCTCGCGGAAAAGGTCGGCATGCGGCGGGCGCTCCATGCCGGTAATCTGGTGCGGGCCAAGGGCCGGAACCAGGCCGACATAATGGCGGCCCGGCGGGAGGTGAGTCCGCGCCCAATCCGCCACCGGCGCTTTGTACGGGGCCGTATCCAGCACGACACATTCCTGGCGCAGGTCGGGGGCGATGATACGCAGGGTTTCTTCGATGGCATCCATCGGCAGGGCCAGGATGACCAAATCGGCCCCTTCGACGCTGCGCGGCAGATTGATCTCGACCCTGTCCAGCGCGCCAAGGCTGCGGGCTTTGTTGGCGCGCTCGAAGTTCTTATCGTGACCGGTGCGTTGGATTTTTTCGGTGTGCGCAGCCAGCGCCAGCCCAATCGACGTGCCAACCTGGCCCATGCCAATAATCGTAATTTGGACGGTCATGCCACCTCCTGTGTTTTTCTGCGGGTTTTTAGCGTAAAAATGCCCGCGCCGGGCAAAACACCCGGCAGGGGCATTATACCCGGCACGGGTATTTTATAACATGTGCTAGAATCAAGAGAGCCAGGACGCCGACCTGGCTCTCTTTTGAAAGGAGGAGAAGAGAAATCACCTATACACATAATATACATCCATGCGTCTAAAGATACTTGACGCTTAACCTACGTTTCCCCTACGATTGTCCGATAAACCCATAACAGAAACGCAAGGTACGATCAAAATCAGGTTTTATCCCCAAACAGATGAAAAAACAGACAATGATGCTTATTTTTTCTGCCAGCCTGGCAATTCTGGCCTCGACGCTTTATCACATTTTTCAGAAAAGCACGCCCGCCGAGGTCAACCCGGCTCTCAGCCTGTTGGTGACGTATGGCACAGCTGCCGTGGCAACCCTGGGACTCTTTATCTTTTATCCGCCGCAAAACCTGGCCCAGGATTTTGCCAAGTTGAACTGGGCCAGCTATGCCCTTGGCTTGAGCATTGTCGGCCTGGAATTGGGAATCCTGCTGGCCTATCGTTTCGGCTGGCAGATCAGCCTGTTGGGCGTGGTTGTCCATATCGCTGCGGCGCTAATCCTCCTACCAATCGGGCTGCTGCTTTTCAGGGAAAAATTGTCTCCGCTCAACCTGGTGGGCATCGGGTTGTGTATTTTGGGCTTGATCCTGGTCAACTGGCGGCGCTAAGCCCTTATAATGAAATCCATGAATCCCACCTTTGTCAAACCACGCTACGATGAGCACGGCTTCGCCAACCTGCCGGCGTTGATCACCAGCTTGCTGGGCGGCCCCAAAGCCAGGAGTCCCTTTGATGGCTTGGCCGAAACCTACGACAACGTTGTCTTGTTCTTTATCGACGGTTTTGGCTGGCGTTTTATCGAGCGTTTTGGCGATGCGCCCCTGCTTCAGCGTTTTCACCGTGACGGACAGGTCGCCAAACTGACCTCGCTTTTTCCTTCCACAACCTCGGCCCATGTGCCCTTCATCCACAGCGGACAACCGATGGGTGAAAGCGGCCTGCACGAGTGGAATTACTACGAACCCCTGCTGGATGCGATGATCGTGCCGCTGCTGTTCTCGTTTACAGGCACCGCAGAACGCGACCAGCTTAAAGCGACCGGCATTAATCCGAAAAGCCTTTATCCGCCGCGCAGCATCTACCGCCGCCTGAAAGGGCTGGGAGTCAAATCGCAGGTTTTCCAACACCGCGAGTACACGCCGTCCACCTATTCCAACATCGCCTTCGACGGCGCAAACATACGCGGATTCAAGACCCTGCCCGAAAGCATGGTCAATATCCGCCGGGCGTTGTCTGAAACAAAAGGCAAAAATTACACCTTTTTCTACTACGACAAGATCGACTCGATCAACCACGAGTACGGCCCCGACTCACCCCAGGCCGATGCCGAGATCGACGCTTTCCTGACCCTTGTCGAGCGCAATTTCTTTGCCAAAAATCCCACCAGCGCGGGCAAAACCCTGCTGCTGCTGACCGCCGACCACGGCCAGTCCGAGGTCAGCCCCAAGACCACCGTCTATCTAAACCGGGCCTTTCCCGGCTTCGAGAAATTCATCAAAACCACGGCCGGCGGCCAATTGCTCGTCCCCGGCGGTTCGTGTCGCGATATGTTCCTGTATATCAAAGACGAGCTGCTCGACGAAGCCCAGTCCCTGCTCACCGAAGGGTTGGTGGACAAAGCCGACGTCGTTCGCACCGCAGACCTGATCGAGGCCGGTTATTTCGGCCCGCAGGTCACCCAGCGTTTGCGTGAGCGCATGGGAAACCTTATCATTCTCTCCTACCGTTACGAATCGGTCTGGTGGTATGAAAAAGGCAAATTTGAACAAAAATATTATGGCCACCACGGCGGTCTGACCCCGCAAGAGATGGAAATTCCGCTGTTGGCCCTGGAGATATAAATGAAATCAGGTTATGTAGCAGTGATTGGCCGCCCAAATGTGGGCAAGTCCACCCTTATCAACGCCCTGCTCTGCCAGAAGGTGGCCGCTGTTTCCCCCAAAGCGCAGACCACCCGCCGCCAGCAACTCGGCATTCTAACCCGCGCCGACGCCCAGATCGTATTCGTCGATACCCCTGGCATCCACCAGCCGCACCACAAACTGGGCGAAATTCTCAACCAGCAGGCTGAAGACTCGTTGGCCCATGTGGAAGCGATCGTCTGGATGGTGGCCGTTTCGGAAGAGCCGACCGATGACGACAGGCGTATCGCTGCCTATCTGGCCCAACTCAAGAAGCACGCTCCCCTCATCCTGACCGCCAATAAACTCGATCTGGTCCAACCCGAAGAGCTGCCCGCCAAAATCGCCCCGTATGCCGACCTCGTTCCGAAGGCCGAAGTCATCTCTGTTTCCGCATCCCAGTCCCTGGGGCTGGACGCCCTGCTCGAAGCCATTATCGCCCACCTGCCACAGCGCGAAGCTGACTACGACCCCGACCAGGTCACCGACTATTACGAGCGCGATATCGCCGCCGAACTG
Source organism: Anaerolineae bacterium (assembly GCA_022013685.1). Taxonomy (GTDB): domain Bacteria; phylum Chloroflexota; class Anaerolineae; order Anaerolineales; family Villigracilaceae; genus UBA8950. The sequence continues at coordinate 58,483 of JAKLPV010000236.1, read as the reverse complement.
ATCCGCGAATCTTGCCTGTTCCACCTGCACGATGAAATTCCACACGGCGTCCATGTGCGCATGGACGAGTTTACCGAACGAAATGAATCCGGCGCCTTGATCGCTGCGACCATCTTCGTCGAGCGCGAATCCCAAAAGGGAATTGTCATCGGCGAGGGCGGGAGAATGCTCAAAAAGATCGGCATTCACGCCAGGGCTGAGATTGAATCGATGAGCAATCGGAAAATCCGCCTGGAACTGCGCGTCAAAGTCTTGAAAGACTGGCGCAATAACGAAGAATTCCTGCGCCGCTTTGGTTTTAAACTCGATAATAAAAAACGCCGATGAGTCTTTTGCTGTTCGGTCTGACGTTCATTTTGGCTGTTTTCCATTGGGTAACTGTCTACAAACATTGGCACAAAGCTGAATTGTTTTTCAAACCGGCCGTCATGGCCTCCCTTTTTGCAGCCTTGCTTGCGGCAAGCCCGGGCCTTGCCAATGGCCTGGGCTTTTTTGCCGCTGCTGTCATTTTTTCATTGGTTGGGGATGTATTGCTGCTTTTCCCAAGCAGGTTTACATTGGGACTGGCCATGTTCCTTGGCGCGCATGTTTTTTATATTGCCGCATTCAACATCCCCTTGATGTCCCCGAACCCAGCCATCATTGGATTGGCGTTTTTTGTCGCTATCCCGGCAGCGTTCCTTTATCGCCGAATTCGAGCTGGTCTGCTCGAGAAAAAACTGCGTCGTTTGCGAAAACCGGTACTGGCCTACCTGGTCGTCTTGAGCGTTATGCTTCTTTCGGGTCTGGCAACCCTGTTGCGGGTTGATTGGCCCATTTACGCAGCCCTGCTGGCGGCCGGCGGCGCACTCCTGTTCGCTGTGTCTGACACGTTGCTGGCCTGGAACAAATTTGTCAGGCCCTTGCGAACTCGCCGGGTGGGCTACATGATCGCTTACCACCTTGGCCAAATCGCAATCATTGCCGGGGCGCTCCTGCGGGATCGATATTTTTAATGTTTTTTCTATTATAGGCAGCGCAAGGTGGTTTATAATCGAAAGTAATATCTATGGAGCAGAGGGCCGCATGACAAAAACCGGCAAGGCGAGTGCTCGCAAGACAATCGGTGTTTTCACCGCCCATGTGGGGCGTCTCTGGGGTCAGGATTTTATGTCTGGCATTGCTCAAGCTGCTCAAGCGTATGACCTGAACTTGGTCATTTTTGCCGGTGGGCAGCCTTCTGCCCTGATCACTCCAGGTGAATTTACAGCATCCTATGGCCTATACGACCTGGCGAAGCCTGGCCGCGTCGATGGTTTGATCATGGCAGCCGATATTGCCCACGGCGTTAAACCCAAAGAGCTGAAAGCATTTTGCGAACATTACACCAGCCTGCCAGTGGTGGTCAATGCCATCGACATTGAAAACGCCACCAACCTGCTCTCAGATAACATTGGCGGAATGCGCGCCATTGTTCGGCACCTGATCGAGGTTCACGGCTTTAAAAAACTGGCATTTATTCGCGGTATCAAAGACCAGGTTGATTCGGACCAACGTTTCCATGCCTACCGCGAAGAACTTAAATCCCACAATATCAAATTTGACGAAAAGTTGGTCACCTCTGGCGATTTTACCGCCCAGGGTGGCCGCGCAGCCATTCACACCCTGTTTGATGAACGCAAAGTAAAACCGGATGCCATTGTTGCCGCCAATGACCGCATGGCTTTTGGCGCGATGGAAGCCTTGCAACAGCGCGGCGTAACAGTCCCGGCAGATATTGCCGTGACCGGCTTCGACGATGTCCGCGAAGCCCAATCGTTGGGCGTACCGCTGACCACTGTCCACCAGTCTTTTTACAACATGGGCTTCCAGGCTGTTGAGGCGCTGCTCGGCATGATGGATGGCGGACCCTGCCAGCCGCAGATTAAAATCCCGGCTGAGATGGTTGTGCGCTGGTCGTGCGGATGCCTGCCCGAAAGCGTGACACAGGCGGCGGTCAGCCAGCAGGAAGTCGCCCGCACCGGCCATTTGGAAGATAAACGCGATGCGGCCATCCGCGCCTTGATGACGGTTGGCAAGGTTGTTGAAGATGCGCCAATCTCGAAGCGCTATCGTGAAGCCTGTGGCCAGTCGTGGGACGCGCTCCTGGCATACTTGCGCGAGGATATGGGGAGTGAGACCTTCCTGCGCGCCATCCAGTCGCTGGTGATGATTTTGCAAGAAACAGACGAAGAAGCTACCTTATGGCACAATGTCATATCGATTTTGCGCCGACACGCCCTGGCCGGGATCAGCGAGCAAAAAGCCACGCTCAAAGCCGAGAATCTTTTCCAACAGGCGCGCATGCTGGTTGGCGAGCTTTCCCAGCGCGCCCAGGCTTTCCACCGTCTTAAGCTCGAACAACAAGAAGAAATTTTGCAGGGCTTTAGTTTTTCAATGGCCCCGGCCATGAGCATGGCCGAGATCGGCAAAGCGGTGCAAGAAAATTTCCCGCGCATGGGCATCGATTATTTCTACATGCTCCTTTACCATGACTCGGCCCGGCCCGAACCGGTCGCCCTGCCGCCATCCAAGAGTTATAACCTGCTGATGAAATACGATGAATCGGGCTTGCAAATGCCGCACAAGCAGGAGGCCATGCCTACGGGTAAATTGATCCCCGAACTGACACCCAAAGACCGCCGCTATACTGCCGTCGTCATGCCCCTGTCCCTGGCCAAGAATCGCTTTGGGTTTGTCTGGATGGAAATGGGGCCGTCAGATTGGGAAGTCTATGCGCGCGTGCGAAACCTGATCTCGAGCGCGCTCCTGCGCACCATGCTGGGCGAGCAGCGTGAACTGGCCCAGCGTGAAGTAGAGCGTTTGCTGGAAGAATCAAAACAGCGTGCCGGGGAATTGGCTATTGCCAAAGATGTGGCCGAGCAAACCGCCAGTGAACTGGCGCGGCTGTACGGCACGGAACAAACGCGCCGCCAGCAGGCCGAGGCCCTATCCAAGTCTTCGCGCCAACTCTCAACCCTGCTGAAAGTGGAAGAAGTGCCTCAGCAGGTGCTGGAGCAATTGGCCCAGGTGTTACCCTACGGACGCGGCGCTTTGCTTCTGGAAGCTCCGGGCGGCACGACCCACATTATGGCCCACCGCGGCTTCCCTTCCGTTCCTGAAGTGGACAGCCTGCAAATTGAAATCAATGAAGATGGTGTATACGATCAGATTGCCCGCACAGGCGATGCGTTGCTTATTGATGATGTCAACCAGGATTCCGGCTGGAAGCAGGTTGAGTGGCTGCCTTTGCATCACTCATGGATGGGCGTCCCGCTTTACTCAAAGAACAAAGTCATCGGGATGCTCTCGCTGACCCGAGAAGAAGCAGGCGCGTTTAGCAAGGATGATTTGTTGCTGGCAACCACTTTCGGTATGCAGGCAGCAATTGCGCTTGAAAATGCGCGTCTGTATGATGAATTGAACAAATTCAACGAGTTGATGGAACGCATGGTTTCACAGCGTGTCGAAGAGCTCAACAATGCCTATATCCACCTCGAAAAGTTGGACAAGAACAAGACGTCCTTCATCCAGGTGGCGGCGCACGAGTTACGCACCCCGCTGACGGTTATGAAGGGCTACCTGACCATGCTGCGCGGTGTGCCAGCCATCCAGGAGCAGGATATGCTCGTTCAGGCCGTGGACGGGGTTTTGAAAGGCACTGACCGCCTGCATCAAGTTGTCAACAGTATGCTCGATGTGGTCAAACTCGACAGCCAGACCCTGCAACCGCATTTCGAGAAAATTGCGCTTTCTCCAATGCTGATCCAAATCCAGAATGATTACCGTCAAGATATGGAACACCGTAAAATTTCCCTGACCATTGAAGACGGGGTGCGCACGATGCCATATATCATGGCAGACTCGCAACTTTTGCAGAAGGCTCTCGATAACGTTATTGTCAATGCCATCAAATTTACCCCCGATGGCGGCTCGGTCACGGTTAATGCCTGTCAGTTGGTTGATGAGCGCATGGGCGAATGTCTCGAGATCACTGTCCATGATACCGGCATCGGCATTGACCCAGCCAACCACAAGGTCATTTTTGAGAAATTGTACCAATTGGGTAAAGTGGAATTACATTCTTCAGGCCGGACCACCTTCATGGGCGGCGGCCCTGGGCTGGGATTGGCAATTGCTGCTGGAATCGTCAAGGCCCACCAGGGACGCATTTGGGTTGAAAGCCCCGGCTACGATGAAATCAATCTGCCGGGCAGCACTTTCTTTATCCGTCTGCCCATGGAGAAAAACTAACAGGATCTATTTCGGTTAATAGTTAAAGAAACACAGAGACGCAGAGAGTTTATCTCTGCGTCTCTGTGTTTTTCACGAAGGGCGTCGGGGGCGCGTGAGACACAGTTTACAAAAATACCCTTATGCAAACGCGCCTGACCAGGCCTCGAAATGTCGTCCGCCGCGCTGGTCGGCGCGGTAGAAAACCAGGTACGAAAACATCTGGTAGGGCACAAATTTTTGGTCTCTTGGGTTTTTGGCGGTCAGGGTGTAATACGAGTGCCAACTGCCGGCGTTCATGTAGATTTGGAATGCGGTCGTGGGCGGGACGCCGTCGCTATCCAGAGGCACAACTTCGTGATGGTGGGTGTGTCCATAGGCAATGTAACGGGCGCTGCCCTTTTGCAAAGCAGGCTCTTCGAGCGCATACTTGGTGTAAGAAATTTGCCCACCCCACATCTTCTGGCGCACCCAGATAACCACATCGTTAATACGTTTGAAAGAAGTTCGTTTTGAGATCCCTAAAACCAATTGCAGGGCATCGACCATATCAAATTCGAAAGCCTTGTCGGCCTGGCGCACAAAATTGATATCGAGAAATTCCTGGCCCATCGTATCCCAAATTTTCTTAAGCTGCGCTTCCATTTTGTGGCTTGGGGCGTGCTGCTTGATTTGTCCGCTAATCCATAATGGAGTGGCCAGCGCCGGGCGGATATTGGTCAGTTTACGCAGGCTGTCTACCAGGGCCGGGGGTAATTCTGCGCCCAATTGTCTATCCACTTCGAGCGGATAGCGGTTGAGCATTTCCATGGCAAAAGCATCGCCCAGGGCGGCAGCATCGCGCCCTTTTTCGGCGTCGTAGTTGAATTTATCGTACATATCGCCGTGCCTGCCGTAAAACTGGTAACGGGCGAATAACTCTTCGAGCGGCTCGAACTCTTCAGCTTGCCAGGGGAACATATTGGCAGGGTTGCTTAGGCCCATCGTTTCGATGATTTCCTGACGGATCTGGTCGAATTGCGGACCCGGCAGGTGATAGTACCAGTCATGATTGCCTACCATGTAATGAATGCTGACGGCAGGATAAAACAACTCTCGCGCATCAAAATCTGGCCTGCCGCTGTTTGTCGCCGGCGGCAGATAAATTGCCTGGCCTTGCACACAATCGCGCAGGACTTTAAGTCCCTCGGCGTTGTGTTCAAACATGGCGCGGGTTACCTGGCGCAGCTTGGCGGCGTACTGCGGCGAGTTGAAATCACTCCATGGACGGGTGTAATCCGGGTCGCCGGGCTGGGTATCCAGCCAGCGTGTCGAATGCTGCGGGTCGAGAATATCACCCATCAAAACCAGGTCGATGCTCTCTATGGGCCGGTAGTTATTATCCTTACGCCACGAGGCCTGGTAAGCCAGTTCGCGCAGGCGACTGGCAAACAGATGAAAAGCGCTCGGCGAAATGGATTTTCCGCAAGTGCCGTCCCCCAAATGTAAGTCGCTGATAATGACAAGCATTCATGCCTCCTGCCGCTTAATGTTGAAAATATTATACGCCATCCAAACAAAAAAAGGCGACCCAGAGGGCCGCCCTAAACGGATGTTAACCTATTACTTACTCGCCTTTGCGCTTCGCGAGGCGATGATCCAGCATCAAAATTGCGGTGTCGTGAGCCTCGATGCGCTGCATGTCATCAAGAATGGCGCCAGCATTGGCTTCCTCTTCCACTTGTTCTTCAATGAACCAGTGCAGCATGACCTGGGTTGCATAATCCTTTTCTTTTAAGGCTACTTCGTACAGATCATGGATTGACTTGGTAACAAGCTGTTCGTGCGCCAGCACTTCCTTAACCGCTTCCATTGCCGAGGCCCAATCTTGCTTGGGGGCGGCAATCGCCTTCAGTTCCACTTTCCCGCCGCGCTCGAGCAGGAAATCATACAGTTTCATGGCGTGTTCATTCTCTTCTGCGGCCTGGATACGCAGCCAGTTACCAAAACCGGGCAGGTTCTTGCCTTCAAAGTGGGCTGCCATCGACAGATAGAGATAAGATGAGAACATCTCTTTGTTAATCTGTTCATTGATTGCGTCTTGCATTGCTTTTGAGATCATATTTTCCTCCAGTGAAATATCTTATGGGTACAACAAATAAATTATACAGTCGATTTGTTAACGATTGATAAGACTCTCATCAAATCGGGAAAAGAACAGCGGCGCGAAGCGGACTCACCCCGGCCTGGGTCGCCGTTACGAAACAGGATTCAGGCCAACGTCCAAGTTTGGCCCGGCTGGAGCACAACCGCCTTCGCGTCGGTTTCCGCTTCCACCCGGGTCGCCCAATCCGCTGCGTTCTGCTCGATCAGTCCCCAGGTTCCAAAATGGATCGGGATGACAACTTTCGGCGTGAGCAGCTTGACGGCGCGCAAGGCGTCATCTGGCCCCATGGTGTAATTGTCGCCAATGGGGATGACCGCCAGGTCGAGGCCTTCCTCGCCGATCAGTTTCATGTCGCCAAACAATCCGGTATCGCCCGCGAAGTAGATTTTTTTGCCGTCGTTGGTGGTGAGAAGGAATCCTGCCGGGTTGCCGCCGTAAGAGCCGTCAGGCAGGGCCGAGCCATGCAGGGCCGAGCCATGCAGGGCCAGGGTCAGTTTCAGGTAGCCGAATGGATGCTTGAAGCCGCCGCCCAGATGCTGGCCGTGAGTTTTCTCAACGCCTTGTTTCGACAGCCAGTTGCAGATCTCGAAATTGGCGATGACTGTTGCCTGGCTGCGCCCGGCAATGGCGATCGCATCGCCGACATGGTCGCCGTGACCGTGCGTAACCAGGATAAAGTCTGCTGCAACCGCATCTACGCTGACCGGGCTGGCCGGGTTGCCGCTGAAAAACGGATCGATTAGCAGGTTATAGTCGCCGGTTTTCAAGCCAAGCGTGGCATGACCGTACCAGGTTAATTGGTTCGACATGGGATTCTCCTTTACATCACGTCTGGCGCGCCGATGCCCAGCAGGTGCAGCGCATTGGTCAGCGCCTGTTTGGCCGCAGCCACCAATCTCAGGCGAGCCGAAACGACTTCTTGGTCTTCAGCCTGTAAAACCGGCACAGCATGATAAAAACTATGGAAGGAGTTTGCCAGGTCGTAAACATAAGCTGCCACCAAAAGCGGACGGTATTCATTGGCTGCCTGCTGAACCACCCCGGAAAAACGCGAAATTTGCTCGATCAACTCAATCTCGTGAGATGTCAAATTGTAATTGAACGTTGAACCTTCAGTATTCAATGCTCCAGCCTGGGCTTTGCGCAGGATCGAATTTGCTCGCACAACCGCATTCTGGATATAGGGCCCGGTTTTGCCATCGAAACTAAGCGCTTCGTTAATGTCAAAAACCATATCCTTGTTGTTGTCCACCGAAAGCATCGAGTAGGCCAGCGCGCCCATACCGATTTTCGCAGCCACGCCTTTGCGTTCGCTCTCGGGCATGGATGGGTTTTTCTCAGCGATCACCGCCAGCACGCGCTGGATGGCCTCATCATAGACTTCCTTAAATAAAACCACCCGTCCACGCCGGGCCGACATGGCTCCTTCGGGCAGGCTGACGAATCCGTAGGCCAGGTGGTAACATTTCTCGGCTTGCTTAAAGCCCCACAGTTCCAAAATCTTGAAAGCCTGCTGAAAGTGCAGGCTTTGGCGATTGTCGACCACATACACCGAGCGGTCAGCCTGGAATTTTTCAAATTTATCACGCGCCAGCGCCAGATCCTTGGTCAGGTACAAAGAAGTGCCGTCCGAACGCAAGATCACCGCCACACGGTATTTTTCCTTCGTCAGCCCCAGTTTTTCGTCGATCTTGACAATGACCGGGCCGCTCGGGCGCTCGTCATCGGCGATGCCGCGCGCGATCAGCTCATCGACGATCTTCTTCGATGGCTCATCCACTTCGCTCTCGTAGAACCAGACATCGATCTTGACATCCATCATCTTTAGGATGTCATGCAATTCGACCATGCTCCACTCGCGCGTTTCCAGCCACAGGTTGCGCACATAAGGGTCACCTGCATCCCATTTTCGGTACATCTCACGTCGTTCAGCTTCGTAGGCCTCACGCTGGGCTTTTTCTGCGGCGGTCTCATTCTCTTTTTGGGTTAGCAATTTCATGGCTTCTACATAAACCTTTGCCAGCCATTGGCCACGTTCGTGAACGCCTTCAGGCTCTTCGCCTTTATAAAATTTGTCATACGCCCACACGACAGTAATGACGTTCAATCCCAAATCGCCTGGATACGAGGCGCGGACGGTATCAAACCCGGCAAATTGGACGATCCGCGCCAGGCTTTCACCCAAAATTGTGTTGCGATAGTGACCAATGTGAAAAGAGTGATGAGTGTTTGGCTGGGCATACTCGACCATTACGCGTTCATTTTTTGGATGTCCGGCCCCGAACCTTTTGCCGTCCGCCAAAACTGTATCCACGACCCGGCGCGCATACTCCGCTGTTGAGAAGTACAGGTTCAAATACCCTCTAACTGCCTCGCCGTGACTGATGCCGGGCTGCACGCCCAAAGCTGCCAAAACTGCTTCGGCCACTTCCTGCGCCCGGGCCGGGACCGGCAGCCCCTTGCTTTTGCCCGCTTTTGCCTCGGCGGCGGCGGTTGCAAAAAACGAGGTGCTGATGCCCCACTCCCCGCTAAAGGGAATCGGCATCCACTTCAACTCAGCCAGCGGAATATCGTTGGCGGCGCAAAAAGTTTTAATTTGTGATTCAATAGCTTGTTGTTCCAGTTCAAACATAAATCCACCTTGCAAGAAATAATGGCGAGAAAATTATATCACGCAGAAAAGCGGGAGCGCCGCTTGGGGCGCTCCCGCTTGAATGCACAGGTCAAACAAGCCGAGAATTACTTGGTTTCAGTAGCCGCAAGCGCCTTCATCAGACGGCTCTTACGACGGGCGGCGTTGTTCTTGTGAATTACGCCTTTTCCAGCGGCCTTATCCAGGCGGCTGATGGCAGCCAGTACGGCCTCTTTCGAGGTTGCAGCGTCACCGGCCACAATGGCAGCGCGGGCGTCGCGGACAGCGGAGCGGGCAGTACCGCGCACGACGCGGTTGCGCAGGCGGCGCTTTTCGTTCTGGCGATTGCGTTTAATTTGGGACTTAATGTTAGCCAAGGGTATTCCTCCGAAAAAATCTTTCCTATCACAGCGGGCGGGAATTCTACCCGACAAGGTTCGTTTTGTCCAGTGTTGGCAGTCCTCTCGTTTTGGACGTATTCCAACAGGCTTTTATTTACGGCGTAGCGGTTGGCGTAATGGTTGGGCCGGGGGTGACGGTTGGCGCGAGCGTGTTGACTGGTGTCACCATGTTGACCGGAATAATCAAGATTTGACCAATGTAGATCAAATTCAGGTCGGCCTCGGTCAACCCGTTTTCCTTGAGAATATCTGCTGTGGTCGAGTTGAACCTGAAAGCGATTCCTGCAATCGTGTCACCAGCCTGGACGGTATAGTTGATTTTTGCGCCGCGCCGCAGGGTTTCAAGCGGCACCGGGGTGGCGGTGGGCAAAGGCATATCGGGGTTGGGGATCCAAATCACTTGCCCAACACTAACGCCCAAGGTTACCGGATCAATATAACGGCCTCCGGCCTGGTCGGTATTCAATAATAGGAGCAACGCCAACCCATTATCGCCCAGGTTGAATTTTTCGATGATCGCAAATAAAAATTCACCTTCCTGAATCGTATACTCAAAAGGTGCCGAGGGCGTCGGAGTAAAGGTGATGGTCGGGGTTGCGGTCTCGGTCGGGGTGCTGGTGCGGGTATTGGTGTTGGTTGGGGTGAAGGTTAGGGTGGGGGTTGGCGTTTCGGTGGCAAACAGGTTGAATTCAAATTTAGGCGCGCCCGAGCCTGTCAGCCACATGACCAACAGGACAATTGCAATCGCAATCAGCAGGATGGCCAGGCCGCCCACTACAAATGGCCCCATTTGCTGGCGCTTTTTGTAGGAAGAAATCATGGATGAAGGAGGTTTGTTCATAGTCTCTCTTTTCACGGATGGGTTGAAAATCCGTGTAACGGGTATTCTACCTGAAAAAAGATGATTTCGGCTAGGGCAGGAAGATTGGGGGAGCAGGCCCATCTTCGTTGGTGATTTGTTCGTGAGCACAAATTACTCCCTGCTGAAGAAAAAAGGCTCTTTGGGAATCACTGTGGTAACACCCCCAAATGCGGTTTTCTTTACGGCAAAGATCAAAGAGCCAACACAACATCGTGCTGCGCATTTTTGGCTGGGACGGTATAATGCCCAAACGTAAACCAAAGGAATAAACCTTCTATGAATTTTCTGATCACTGGAGCAGCCGGGTTTCTCGGCGCTGCGCTTGCCAATCGGCTGGCTCGTGAAGGCCACCAGGTGCGAGGGCTGGACGATCTTTCGACCGGCGACCCGCAATCGCTGGGGCCGGATGTCCACTTTACGCGCGGAGATGTCAACGACCGGCCAAAACTGTGGACTCTCTTGCAAGATGTGGACTGCGTTTACCACCTGGCGGCGCGGGTCAGCGTGCAGGAATCGGTACTTTATCCGCGCGAGTATAACGCCGTCAACGTCGGCGGAACGGTCAGCCTGATGGAGGCCATGCGCGATGTCGGCGTGCGCCGGGTGGTGCTGGTTTCTTCCGGCGCGATCTATGGCGACCAGGGTGAGCAGCCGCTCAAAGAAAACATGACTCCCAATCCGCGCTCACCTTATGCGGTCTCGAAACTGGCCGCCGAATTTTACGTCAACACTATCGGCGACCTGTGGAATATCGAAACGGTCAGCCTGCGTGTTTTCAACGCTTACGGCCCCGGCCAACACCTGCCGCCCTCGCATCCGCCGGTGGTGCCGAACTTCCTGCGCCAGGCCTTGCGCGGCGGTTCACTCGTCGTCCACGGGGACGGTTCGCAGACCCGCGATTACGTTTACGTCGATGATGTTCTCTCCGCACTGGTAGCGGCCTCCACCGCGCCCAACCTGGATGGCCTGACGATCAACGTCGGCAGCGGCAGGGAAACCCCGGTACGCGACCTCGTGCGGACGGTGCTCGCTGTAACTGGTTCATCAGCCGAACCCATTTACAGCCCCAACACGCCTGGCGGCGTCTCACGCATGTGTGCAGATCTGACATTGGCCGGGAAGAAACTGAATTATCATCCTTCGATTTCGCTCGAAGACGGGTTGCGCCTGACGTTGCAGCGCGATCCGCGTTTGAACAAGTAAAAGAATAGCCATGCAAAACTCATCGCTCAATGTTTTGGTTTTCGGCGCTGGCGCCATTGGAACGTATATCGGCGGGTCTTTGGCTCTCGCGGGGCACAACCTGACTTTCGTGGAACAGCCCGCAGTCGCGCAATCCCTGCGCCAGCGTGGACTCAAGCTCGATTTATCGGTGGACAAGCGCCGGGTCGAACGCTCCGTGTTCGAGATTCGGGATGTGGTTATCGTCGATTCGCTCGAATCGGCCCTGGCTGGCTCCCGTTTCGATGTCGCCATCTTCGCCCTGAAATCGTTCGATACAATCCTTGCGCTCGAGTCGCTCAAGCCGTTTCGGGATGCCCTGCCGCCGGTTCTGTGCCTGCAAAATGGCGTGGACAATGAACCGGCGATTGCCGAGGTTTTAGGCGCGGACAAGGTCATCTACGGGACGGTTACTTCGGCTGTTGGGCGCGGCGGGCCGGGTGAGATCACGCTCGAAAAGCTGCGCGGCATGGGTGTGGCAGAATCGTCCGAACTCAGTTACCGGGTGGCTGCCGCGCTGGAGGGCGCTTTCCTGAATTGCCAGCTTTTCGCCAACGCCGCTGAAATGAAGTGGTCGAAATTGCTTACCAACCTGCTGGCCAACCCGACCTCGGCCATTTTGGATATGACCGCCGCCGAGATTTACGCCCACCCCGGCCTGTATCAACTGGAAATTGAGCAATTGCGCGAGTGTCTGGCGGTGATGAAGGCGCAGGGGCTGGGCGCGGTCGATCTGCCGGGTACGCCGGTGCGCCTGCTGGCCCTGGCAACCCGGCTGCCGACCTGGCTCTCGAAACCCTTTCTTTCGAGGGCCGCCGGGGCCGGGCGCGGAGCCAAGATGCCATCTTTCCATATTGACCTGTATGCCGGGCGCACACGCAGCGAAGTGACTTACCTGCATGGGGCAGTTGTTCGCGCCGGGGAAAAACTGGGTGTGCCTACCCCGGTCAATAGATTGTTGACCGAAACCTTGCTGGCCCTGGCCGAAAAACGCCTGCCGCTCGATACGTATGCGCGCCAGCCGGAGAAGTTGTTGGCGGAACTAAAAACTTTCAAGCCCTGAGCGCAGGTTTGAGCGCAGGTCGAATGTCGTAGTCGAATGGCGATTTTGACCAGAATTGGCCTTCGACTGCGCCTTCCGCTCAGGACAAAGAGAAAAAACATGACAATTAAAACTACCACCCCCAGTACAAATATCCAGGTTCATCTGCCTGACGGTCGCACCCTGGAAGGGCCGCGCGGCGCAAGCGCCGAAGCCTTTTTGCAGGCCGTGCAGATCGATTCTCCTGCACCAATCGTCGGCGCTATTATCAATGGCGACCTGCACGAACTGACTTATGTCATCACAATGGAATCGCGCCTTGAACCGGTCACAATGGCCGATGCAGACGGCTCGCGCATTTACCGGCGCTCACTTACCTTTTTACTGGAAGCGGCTTTTTCAGCCTTGTTCCCCAAGGCCATTCTGCTGATCGACCATTCGGTGGCTTCGGGTGGCTATTACTGTCATGTACACGGGCATGATCCGCTTACTGAACAGGAATTGGCGAACCTGGAAACCGAAATGCGCCGCATGCTGGATGCCAACCTGCCCTTCGTGCGCCAGGAAGTGACGCTGGCAGAAGCGATAGCCCACTTCGAAGCCCAGGGCTACCAGGATAAAGTGCGCCTGTTTGCTCATCGTCGCAAACCATACGTTACGCTTTACCGCCTGGGAGAGCATCTCGATTATCATCACGGCTACATGGTTCCCACAACTGGCTATCTCAAATGGTTTGCGCTGGCCGGTTCGAACGGCGGCTTTACGCTGCGTTTTCCGCGCCGGCAGAACCCGACAGCTTTTTCACCGCTCGAAGATTTCCCCAAGTTGCTGGCCGCTTTTCGCCAGTATGGCGGTTGGCTGGAGCGCCTCGGGACAGATTCGGTCGGGGCGCTCAATGACGCTATCCATGCCGGGCGCGCGCGCGAGTTGATTCTTGTCTCTGAGGCCCTGCACGAACAACACATCGCGGCCCTGGCCAGCCAGATTGCTGAACGAGGAGATGCGCGCCTGGTCTTGATCGCCGGGCCATCGTCTTCTGGCAAAACTACTTTCGCGCGGCGGCTGGCTGTGCAGTTGCTCGCGCGCGGGCTTTCGCCCTTTGCGCTGGAAATGGACAATTATTTCGTTGATCGTGACGACACGCCCAAAGACGAAAACGGGGAATTTGATTTCGAAACGATAGAAGCCTTAAACCTGAAATTATTAGGGGAGCAGCTGGAAATTCTGTTGGCAGGCCAGGAAGTGCAAATTCCACGCTACAATTTTAGACTCGGCAAAAGCGAGCCGGGGGATGTGATGCGTTTACGCCCCGGTCAGTTGATTATTCTGGAAGGAATCCACGGACTCAACCCGCGCTTGATTCCCGCTTCGTTGGCGCGCCAATCCTTTCGGTTGTATGCCTCGGCCCTGACCCAGCTCAATCTCGACCGCCATAACCGCGTTTCGACCACTGACACCCGCCTGATCCGGCGTATCGTGCGCGATGCGCGTGAGCGTGGCTATAGCGCTGCCCAGACCATCAGCCGCTGGGAGTCAGTGCGGCGCGGCGAAAAGCGCCATATCTTCCCTTACCAGGAAAACACGGATGTGATGTTCAACTCAGCCCTGGCCTACGAGATGTCTGTTTTGCGTCCGCTGGCCGAGCCGCTCTTGCGTCAGGTTGCGCCACACACCCCGGAATTCATCGAGACCAAGCGCCTGTTGGCTTTTCTGGAATGGTTCCTGCCGCTCGAAAGCGATCTGGTTCCGGATAACTCCATCTTGCGCGAGTTCATTGGCGGTTCCATTTTGAAGGGATTTAAGGTTTGGGGTGGGTAATCTATCAAACCTTATTGTCAAGTCATCAGATTAAATAGCAAGACGCCAGATTTTTTGCAAAAATCAAAAACCTGACGTGTTGCTATTCTTCTTGGCGATTAGCTTAATCCTGCCATTCCAGTTCAAACTCACTGATAAAGACTGTGTCGCCATCCTGCACCCCGGCTTCGCGCAAAGCTTTTTCGATGCCGATCGCTTCGATGATGCGCTGGAAGCGCCGCACAGAACCGCTGTGCTCCCAATAAGTCATGGCTGCTGCGCGTTCGATGGCCGGGCCTGTAACGCGCCACTGTTTGCCGTCTTCGCGTGTAATCGCGAATTGGTTGGGGTCTTCCTGTGGACGATAAATCGGCATGGCAGTGGCGATGATTTCTTCCATTGTCGGGGTTTCGGCCAGGGCCTGGTAGGCGTTCAAGAGCAACGCTTGAACATCAGTGCGCGCCATTGCTGAAATTGAGAGCAACTCCACGCCTCGTTTTTTCATTTCTTTCTTCAGCTTTGGCAGGAGTTCCTGTGCTTCGGGCTGGTCAATTTTATTTAATGCGACAATTTGCGGCTTTTTGCCCAGGTTTTCGTCAAAGAGCGATAGTTCGGTGTTGATCTGGCTAAAATCGGCCAAGGGGTCATCAGAAAGACCATCCAAAAGATGGATCAGAACGCGTGTGCGCTGAATGTGGCGCAGGAAGTCATGCCCAAGTCCCACGCCCTGGCTGGCGCCTTCGATCAATCCTGGAATATCTGCCAGTATTACGCTGGTATCGGCATCGATTTCGGCCACACCCAAATTAGGCTGGATAGTGGTGAAGGGGTAAGGGGCAATTTCTGGCTTGGCGTTCGTCAGCACCGATAAAAGGGTCGATTTCCCCGCGTTTGGCACGCCGATAATGCCGATATCCGCAATTAGTTTCAATTCAAGGCGCAGCCGTTTTTCTTCTCCAGGCTCACCTTTTTCAGCAGTTCGCGGCACCTGATTCATGGAACTCTTGAAGTGTACGTTGCCGCGTCCGCCGCGTCCGCCCTTGCAGACCAGCAATTGCTGTCCGTGGCTGGTCAGGTCGCCGAGCAGGTCGCCGCTTTCCGCGTTGTAAACGACAGTCCCCAGTGGGACTGGCACGATCAAAGTTTCAGCGGATCTGCCATACATCTTTTTTGATCCGCCACTTTTGCCGTCATCTGCCGCAAAGCGCATGGTGTGTCGAAATGCTACCAGTGAATTGACGGTATGACGCGCTTCGATGATAACATCGCCGCCTTTGCCGCCATCCCCGCCATCCGGTCCGCCGCGCGGTGCAAATTTTTCGCGGCGAAAGTGCATCATCCCGTTACCGCCTTTGCCTGATCTTGTAAAAATTTCTACCTGGTCAATAAACATAACATTCTCCGATGCCGGTGATTATACCGTTGATTGTGCCAGGCAGGCGGGGGCCAGACTCACGGCTCATCTCTCAATGGCATTGATACCGTATTTTGAAAGTAAATCGTCCACTGCCTCACGCAAGAGTTCCGCCTCGCCAGCTTCGCGTTCGGCAGCCAGTTTGGTCAGCCGTTCAAGTTGAGTCTGGGTGTAATGCGAGGTTTTTGGCACCATTTTTTCATCATAGGCCAGGCGAATCTTGGCGCGCCCGGTGACTTTTGCGCGGTACAGGGCCTGGTCTGCTTTGCGCATCAGTTCCGATTTCAAACGCCCATCCACCGGATAGCAGGCAATTCCGCCAGACAAGGCGATGCCCTCAATGGTGTCTTGTTTTTTCCCGACCGTAAACCTATTTGCAGCCGCTTCCGTGCGCAGCTTCTCGAGAGACAGGAACGCCTGCTCGCGCTCGGTATTGGGGAAGATAACGGCAAACTCGTCGCCGCCATAGCGCGCACAGATGGCCTCCTCGCCGCAAGCTTGGCGGATCATCTCGCCGATGGTTTTGAGCACATCGTCGCCGCCAGAATGGCCATATTCCTGATTGATGTGCTCGAAAGAGTCAATGTCGAGAAAAGCCAACGCGATCAATGCATCAGACCCTTTGCTTTTGGTCAGCAGGGAATCAAATACATCGTGGAATGCTCTTCGTGAAAGCAAACCGGTCAGTTCATCATTTACGATAGGGATAGTGTGAGACATATTAGCTCCTTTTTATGTTGGTATATTATGTATAAATAATATACCAACATATTATTTAAGTCAAGTATCAAATCATTAAAACCCCTTTTTTGCATACGAATCCGATGGCTGTACATCAACCGGGTTTCATCGGGTAAAATTACCCGTCTGCGAATCTCGAACCTTGATATTCAAACATCAAGGTTCTAATGCTGAACGCCAAACAACCAATTTCCAACCTAAGCCTGCCTAATGTCTTTCTTAAAAGATTTTTACACCAAAAAAATCGAACGCCGTCTGTCCCGCCACTTGAACAATGGGCGTATTTTCAGGATGGCGCTGCGGGTGGCTCGTCTCGCTCCGACCCCAAAAGACGCCCGCCCGGTGGCTTTCTTCAAAGCATCCAGCGGCCTCGATGATTTTTCCTGGAACAGCGCCTTCCATCTGCTGACATCCTGGGGACTGCGTTTACAGGGCATCCCGGTCACTTATTTTGCCTGCTATCATGGCATGAGTCGCTGTGTGCTCGGCACAAACCGCCAGGACCCATCCCAGGAGCCGCCCTGCCATTCCTGCATTTACCAGGCCAAAACGTTGTATAACGGCGCAAAAGTCCATTGGTTTGGCCTTGAACGCAGCTCCGAACTTGAACGCGCCATTTCAGGCTTGAACATTGATGAGCTCTCAAGTTTTACGTTTCGTACCATTCCCCTCGGTGCACTCGTCCTGCCCGGCCTGCGCTGGATCTTGCGTCGTTATAATCTGATCGATGATGACGCGACCAGGTTTTTCTTCCGCGAGTACATTCTTTCCGCGTTCAACATTTCCCAACGCTTCGAGCACTTCCTGGTCGTGACCGACCCGCAGGCCGTCGTGGTTTTTAATGGTCAGTTCTACCCCGAAGCGACCGTCAAATGGGTGGCGCGCAAGCATGGGTTGAGAGTGATATCCCACGAGGTCGGCCTGCAACCAATGACCGGATTCTTCACCGAGGGTGAAGCCACCATCTATCCCATCGACATCCCCGAAGAATTTGATCTGGACGAAGCCCAAAACGCCCGCCTGGATGAGTATCTCGAAAAACGCTTCCAGGGCAATTTCAGCATGGCTGGGATCAATTTCTGGCCAGACATGAAAGGCCTGGATGAAGCCTTTTTGGCAAAAGCCGCTGCGTTCAAGCAGATTGTGCCGGTTTTTACCAACGTCATCTTCGACACCAGCCAGCCGCATGCCAACACGGTCTTTGCAGACATGATCGCCTGGCTCGACCTGCTGCTGGAAACCGCCGAATTGCACCCGGAAACGCTGTTCGTTATCCGTGCTCATCCTGACGAAATGCGGGCGGGCAAGGAAAGCCAGGAGAGTGTGGCGGCCTGGGTCGAGAGCCGCCAGGCAACGAACGCTCAAAACGTGATCTTTGTAGCGCCGGACGAGTTCCTGAGTTCTTATGAACTGATCCAGCGCTCGAAACTTGTCCTGATCTACAACTCGACCATCGGGCTGGAGGCTTCGATCATGGGGGCGGCTGTCTTGTGCGCGGGTAAGGCGCGTTTTACCCAGTACCCGACCGTCTTTTTCCCGCAGTCGGTTGAAGAATATCGCGCCACGCTAAAAAACTTCCTGTTGGCAGAGAAAATTGAGGTCCCGGCAGAGTTCAGCCGCTATTCGCGCCGCTTCCTGTACTACCAGTTGTTCCGCACTTCGTTGCCGTTTGACGAATTTCTCGAGCGCGGTATCCTGCCGGTTAATGCCCGTCTGAAACTCTTCAACCCGCGCCAGTTGCCCAGCTCGCTCGCCATTCAGACCGTGACCCGGGGCCTGCTCGAGGATGGGGACTTCCTTCTGGAAGAATGATGACCTGCTCGCTTGTCATTCGCGCTTTTAACGAAGCCCGCCACTTGCCGCGCCTGCTTGAAGGTGTACGCCAGCAGACTGTGCAGGACGTTGAAATCATTTTGGTCGATTCCGGTTCGACAGACGACACGGTTAAAATCGCTGAATCATTCGGGGCAAAGATCGTCCACATCGCGCCAGCGGACTTTACCTTTGGGCGTTCGCTTAACTTGGGGATTTCCGCTGCCACCCATGAGCTGGTCGCCATTGCCTCGGCGCACGTTTACCCGGTTTATCCCGACTGGCTGGAGCGGCTATTCGAACCCTTTGCGGATGCGTCGATTGGGCTGGCTTACGGCAAACAGCGCGGCGCAGAAACCAGCAAATATTCCGAACACCAGATTTTTGCACGCTGGTTTCCAGACTCGTCAGATTTGCGCCAGAGCCACCCATTTTGCAACAATGCCAACGCTGCCATCCGCCGCGCGTTGTGGCAGAAATATCCCTATGATGAAACGCTGACCGGCCTGGAAGACCTGGCCTGGGCCAAAGGACTGCAAAGCCAGGGCGGCGGAATCGCTTACGTTGCTGATGCTGAAATCATCCATCTCCATGACGAAACACCCGTTGGGGTCCGCAACCGTTACCGGCGCGAAGCAATGGCCTTCAAACAGATCTACCCCGAAGCGCACTTCAACGCTTACGATTTTATCCGCATGACGATTAGCAATATAGCCAACGATCTCTATCATTCTGCCCACGAGAACGTGATGCTCCAGTATCTGGCTGAAATTTGCTGGTTCCGCTTCAACCAGTTTTTGGGAACCTACCAGGGCTACCGCCAAGCTGCCGTTTGGAGCTGGAACCTGCGCCAAACTTTCTACTATCCGCGCGGGCTGGAAGCAGATGAGACTCCCAAACGCGAGATTGAGCCGATTCGATATCAAACAGGGAAGCAAGATGATCGATAATTTTGTCAGTAAATTTAATAAATTCAAGGTAACGCCAAGAGCTATTCCCGCGTTCTTATTTTTTGCATGCTTGATTTCTTATGGTTTAATGGCACCTTTTCTTGGTTTTTATCAAGATGATTGGCACTTTATTTACTATTACATTACGCGTGGCGCTCCTGGGATAATAGAATTGGCGCACTATGATGGTCATCCGCTTTCGGCATGGATTTATATTTTGGCTTTTCGGGCTCTTGGGGTCAGCCCACTAGCTTGGCAGCTATTTTCGATCTTTTGGCGATGGCTGGCAGCCGTGGCAGCCTGGAAACTTCTTCACCAGTTTTGGCCCAACCACTTGAAACAGACATTTACCGCTGCTCTATTTTTCCTTTTATACCCAGCTTTTATTTTGCAACCCCAGGCGATATGCTATTCCGAAGTTTGGATTAGCCATACAGTTTTACTATGGTCTTTTTACTATGCCGGACGTGGTATTCAGGAGAACAAGTTCCGTTACCACATTTTTGGTTTTATCATAAAAATTCTGCACGTTTTCACAAGCGCATATGTTACTGGACTGGAATTTGTGCGTTTATTTATCATTTGGATGCAAATTCCGAAAGACCAAACAAAAAGTTTTCGCAAGAGACTCAAGATGGCAATTTGGTTATGGCTGCCTTATTTGCTCATAAATCTTGGGTACATCATCTGGCGGGTGTTTCTTTACAATTCCCCGGTTGAAAAGCGGGCCGATCCAACAGTCATTTTTACCCTTCTGGATACTCCCATCCAAACAATTCAACTCCTGCTCAACAACCTTTTCCCTGATTTGATACTGATTTTGGCCACCAGTTGGTATTCTGTCCTAACGCCGTCAATATTTAGTTATTCCAACCTGATTAATGGGCTTTTACTGGGCATTATGCTTCTATCTGCCTTGAGCACGTGGCTTGCAATTCACAAAATGTCTTCCGCTTATAACCAAGAATCGCAAAATTTTCCGGCTAATGCCTTGTTAATTGGAGCTTTGTTGGTGTTATTTGGATTAGCTCCTTATTATGCGATTGGCTATTTTATGTACGAAAAATTTGCGCCCTGGAATAGCCGGGTGGCGTTAGGTTCTTTACTTGGGGCAGGACTGCTGGTAAGTTACCTGTTTTATGCCTTGGTGACAAACCCAAGGCGGCAAAATATCGCTTTGGCAATTCTCATAGCATTTATGATTGGCTGGCAAGTGCGCAATGCAAACGAGTTTCGCCAGTCCTGGAATAAACAACTGACCCTTTATGAACAATTATTCTGGCGCATTCCCGGCCTGCAAAAAAACACAGCCATATTATCGGAACAAGAAATATTATTTTTTATGGGCGATTACCCAACCAGCTTTGCCATTAACTCTATCTATGGGCAACCCACACCGCTCTCCGAGCAGGAAATCCCTTATTGGTTCTTCCCGGTAAGTAGTAGTTTTTGGGGCAAAGAAAGCGTTTTGGCAAGCGGAACTCCCCTAAACGATCAGCAACATTCCATTTATTTTGCCGGGGATAGCAAAAAAAGCATCTTAATTCGCTTTGAACCACAAGATAATGAATGTTTATGGGTTATTAGACCTGAAGATGCCTATTCGCGCGCTATCACCCCTAGTGAAAACTTGTTGGCCCCAATCAGTGATTTATCCCGCATAACCGAGAATGTAACGAAATCTCCTTTGGAGAAAATTTTATTGTCCCGCTCGTCTCGAAATTGGTGTTATTTTTACCAAAAAGCGGACCTGGCAAGGCAATTTCAGCGATGGCAAGATGTTGTTCAATTTTGGCAACAAGCAGAAGAATTAAATAAACGCCCTGCCAATGGATTTGAATACATTCCCTTTATCGAAGGCTACGCCAATACTGGCGACTGGAAAACAGCGCGTAATTTGACCGATGTTGCCAATCGTATTAGCCCTGCGATGTATCATTCGTTGTGCCCAGTCTGGAAAAATTTGTATACTACAACCCCAAATTCTTCCATGAAAAATGATGAATATCAAGAAGTTATCCATTTCTTAGGGTGTGTTCCGTGAGCATTCCTAACCCAGAAACACCCTAATCTCATTTCAAGTCAGTATAATAGCGCACAAACCGGTCCTGGGCCTGTGTTGAGCAGGGCCGCTATCTGACGCCACACCCAGAGATAATATGAACCAAATTGCCGCCCTTGTCCCCATGCGCCATAACAGTCAACGTGTTCCTGGTAAGAACTATCGCCCGCTGGCCGGGAAACCGCTCTACCGGCACATCATCGAAACACTGCTGGTAGTGCCCGAAATCACATCCATCATGGTTGATACCGATTCAGAGCCAGTAATTGCTGGGCTGCGGCGTGATTTTCCGCAGGTCAGACTTATCACGCGCCCGGAACACTTGCGCGCGCCCGAAATTCCGATGAACGAGATTCTGGCTCACGATACGGCCCAGGTAGAAGCGGATTTCTACTTGCAAACCCATAGCACCAATCCCCTCTTGAAAGCGGAAACCGTTTCGGCGGCGATCTCCGGATTCCTGTCCAAATACCCGGCCTTCGATTCGATGTTTTCCGTCACCCGCCTGCAAACCCGGCTGTGGGATTCGCTCACGCGCCCGATCAACCACAACCCGGCCATCCTGCTCCAAACCCAGGATCTGCCGCCCGTTTACGAAGAAAACTCCTGCTTTTATCTATTCACCCGCCAAAACCTGCTCTCGCGCCGCAATCGCCTGGGCGAGCGCCCGTTGATGATCGAAATCTCACGCTTGGAAGCAGTCGATATTGACGAAGAAGCCGATTTCGAAATTGCCGACCTGCTCATGCGCCGCCGTCTTGGAATAGCCTAACCTATGAAAACCATCCTTCTCTCCGCCCCTTACATGCTCCCCTTCGTGGAGCGTTTTCGCCCGGTCTTTGACCATTATGGCATCGAACTGATCGTTCCCGAAGTTCACGAACGTCTCGAAGAAGCCGACATCCTGAAATACGCCGGTCAGTTCGATGGTGCGATCTGCGGGGATGACCGTTACACACTGACCGCGCTCGAGGCTTGCTCCCCGCGCCTGAAGGTGGTCTCAAAGTGGGGCACCGGCGTGGACTCGATCCACGCTGAAACCTGCTCCCGGTTGGGGATCAAGCTCTGCCGCACCCCGAATGCCTTCACCACCCCGGTAGCGGACTCCGTTATGGGCTACATGCTCGCCTTTGCGCGCCGTCAACCCTGGATGAGCGCCCAGATGAAAGCAGGCATCTGGGAAAAGATTCCCGGCAAAGCCCTGAGCGAGATGACCCTTGGTGTTATCGGCATCGGCGCCATCGGCAAAGCCCTCACCCGACGCGCCCGTGCCTTCGGCATGAAAGTTTATGGAACAGACATCATCGATATCGACCATGTCTTCGTTGGCGAAACCGGCATCCAGATGACAAATCTCGAAAATCTGCTCGCAAATTCCGATTTCATCTCCGTTAACTGCGATCTGAATCCCACATCTCATCACCTGCTCAACGCCGAAACCCTGAAACACGCAAAACTTGGGGCGGTCGTCATAAACACCGCCCGCGGACCGATCATCCACGAAATCGCCCTGATCGCCGCCCTGCAAAGCGGGCAGCTCAGCGGCGCCGCCCTGGATGTTTTTGAGCACGAACCGCTTCCGCACAACAGCCCGCTGATGACCATGGACAACGTTCTGCTCGCCCCGCACAATGCCAACTCCAGTCCGGCAGCCTGGGAGCGGGTGCATTGGAACACCATCAAGAATTTGTTGGAAGGATTGGGAATGGATACGGCGGATTTTCGAGAACTACAATCGCGTTACTAACATTTACGCTTGCTCACAGACAGGTAGGCAGAAACAGCCTCAACAAATCCGCTTGCTGCATCGATGGATGCCTGCGCTTCGCTTTGTTCAATATCTGTAATTTCCCCATAATCGCTGGATTGCCGCTCATCAAACCAGTAATGCAGAGAACGGGAAAATTCTTTGGAAAAATCTCCCGTTTTTACAAATTCTTTGTCAAAAAAAGAAATTGCGTGCGTGTGCTTCGATAATATTTCGTCTTTGAAAATGGCCAAAGCCAGAACAGCATAAAACATTGCATAATAAGAGCGGTTAATGGCCCCGCGCCACAGATCATGTTCCCATAGCAACCTGGCCTCAACAAGTGTTTCCTGCGCCTGTTTTATGCGGAGAGAAATGGCTTGTTTTTGCTCGGCTTCCATTAGACTGCAACCCCATCAAGCTCAATCGCCCTTAAAATCGGCTGTCCAGCCAGGCTTTTCTGCCGAACTAGCGTCGTGATGACGATATCCATTTCCAGCCCAACTTCCCAGGCAATTTCGCGGATGCGTCTGCGAAGTTCGCTGGTTAATGGCACAGACAACTCAAGATAAAGGTCAAGGTCAGACCATTTGCTCGAGTCGCCTCTTGCCCGC
The DNA here is from genome assembly GCA_022013685.1 of Anaerolineae bacterium. Lineage (GTDB taxonomy): Bacteria > Chloroflexota > Anaerolineae > Anaerolineales > Villigracilaceae > UBA8950. The sequence goes on along the minus strand of JAKLPV010000236.1, from coordinate 34,791 downwards.
GATCCATAGACAAGGATACGCTTAATCGGCATTTCTGCCGCCAGGCGCTCTTTGACTTTACGAGCAACTTCGGCGTCATAAACATTCAGCATAGACACATTATACAATACCTGTATTTGGGATATACTGCCTCTTTGCTGAGATCAAAATTCAGAACTGACCCGAAAGGAGAACGACCATCTATGACAAAAACCGTTCTCATCACCGGTGCTGCTGGCGGAATTGGCCGCGCCACTGTTCAACTTTTTGCCCAAAAAGGCTGGCGCGTCATCGGCGTCGATCGCGCACCCTTCGACGACGAATTTCCCGCTACCGGGCGATTCATCCAGGCCGACATCTCCCGCCCTGACGTGCTGGAACGCATCTTCTTCCAGGTGCGTGAGTTCACCCCCACGCTGGATGCGCTGGTTAATAATGCAGCTTATCAGGTCGCCAAACCCCTGCTCGAAACAAGCGTTGAAGAATGGGACGATGTCATGGCATCCAACCTGCGCTCGGTTTTTCTTTCTGTTAAGCTATCTCATCCACTTTTCAAGGAAGCCGGTCACGGCGCAATCGTCAACGTTTCGTCCGTCCACGCCATCCAGACATCAGCTAATATTGCCGCCTACGCCGCCAGCAAGGGCGGACTTTTGGCCCTGACCCGCGCCATGGCGATCGAATTTGCGCCAGACGAGATCCGCGTCAACGCCATCCTGCCCGGCGCAGTTGATACCCCCATGCTGCGCGCCGGACTGGGCCGCGGACACGTCGGCCACGGCGATGTTCAGAACCGGCTCGAAAACCTGGCCCGCAAAACGGTCAATGGCCGCGTCGGTCAGCCCGAAGAAATCGCTCACGCTATCTACTTCCTGGCTGATGATGAGCAATCATCCTTCATGACCGGTCAGGCCCTGGTTGTTGATGGCGGCGCAACGGCAAGGTTAAGTACAGAGTAATTGGTAAATAGGTATTGACTGACCCAATCACCAATTACTAATCTCCAATTACGATTTACCCCATGCAAACCATCAAAACATCCCCCCTCTACCCTCTCCTGCGTGACACCTACATCTGGTTGCGCGACCTGCCCCAACTGCCCGGCGCGTATCTACACCCCTGGCGGCGTGAGGGCATCCGTCGCCTGGCCGCGCTCAAGGATATCCACAAAGGCAAACGCGCTTTTATCATCGGCAACGGTCCCAGCCTGAAAAACACCGACATGTCCAGGCTCAAAGGTGAGATTACCTTTGGCATGAACCGCATCTACTTGATGTTCCCCGAACTGGGTTTCCGCACCACCTACCTGAGCGTGGTCAACGACCTGGTCATCGAACAAACCGCTGCAGATCTGGCCGCTCTCGACATGCCAAAATTCCTGACCTGGCGCTCGCACCGCTTCTTCAGCCCTGACCAATTTGCAGGCGATCAGGATATTAATCTGCCGACATTTCTTTACTCGACTTACGACTCTCCCCGCTTCTCTCGCGATGTGCGCGGACGCATCTGGGAAGGCGCAACCGTCACCTACGTCACCATGCAATTGGCCTTCCACATGGGCATCAGCGAAGTCTACCTGCTCGGCGTCGATCACAATTACGACACCAAGGGCAAGCCCAACACCACCATCACCTCCGACGGCGACGATCCCAACCACTTCCATGCTGGCTACTTCGGCAAAGGGTTCCGCTGGCAGCTCCCCGACCTCGAAACGTCCGAGATCGCCTACCGCATGGCGCGCCAGGCCTACGAAAACGCCGGACGCCGCATCGCAGACGCCACGGTCGGCGGCAAACTGACCATTTTTGAAAAAGTGGATTTTAACGCCCTCTTTTGAAGGATGCCAACGTCTGAGGATATTGGCCTTGCCTGAAAATTCCCCGTGAATCAAACACCCCGCTATTTGTCTCCCGCCAAACTGGCCTTTGCCCTGACCCTGCTCCTCGGTCTCGGGGCTTTTCTGCGTTTCAGCGATCTTTCCCAGCCCCTGCTCGATTTTCATCCCACCCGCCAGCTTTTTTCGGCAATCAAAGCGCGCGGCATGTACTACCAGGCCCTGCCCAAAGCCCCCGCCTGGCAAAAGGAACTCTCCTATCGCCAGTGGCAGGGCGAAGCCACTATCGAGCCGCTGATTGTTGAAAACATCGCCGTTTTTTTCTACACACAGTTCGGGCAGGAAAACACAGCCTACCCGCGCGCCGTTTCGGCCACATTCTGGCTGACCGCGGCGCTTTTCATCTTTCTGCTCTCCAAAAACCTGACAGCTTCCCCACCTGCCGCCATTTTTTCCACCGCATTTTTCTTATTAATTCCCTACTCCATCCCTGCCAGCCGAGCCTTCCAACCTGACCCGCTGATGGTGCTGCTGATTAGCTTCTTCTGGTGGAGCATCGAAGCCTGGGGCCGGAAAAACACCTGGCCATGGGCCGTTCTCGCCGGTCTGGCTGGCGGGCTGGCCATCTTCGTCAAACTCCCGGCAGTTTTTTTCATCGCTGGCGGCGCGATCGGCGCGATTCTGGCTTACTCCAACCTGGCTACGGCTGTCAAAAGTCCAAAAACCTGGTTGACTGCACTTTTATGCGTTCTGCCGGCTGCCGCATACCTGTACTATGGCCTTTACGTGGCCGGTTTCCTCGGCCAGCAATTTGGCGGACGCTTCTTCCCCACCTACTGGATCGACCCCTATTTTTACCTGCGCTGGCTGCTGAAAGTGGATTTGGTGGTAGGTGTTTTCTGGCTTTCCCTGGCATCACTCGGCTGGCTGATCCTGGCCGCAAAGCCCGCCAAGGTTTTCCTGTCCGCGCTCTGGAGCGGATATATGCTCTACGGCCTGGTTTTTCCACACCACATTGCCAGCCATGATTATTACAGTTTGCCGCTGATCCCGATTGTGGCTTTATCCCTTGCGCCTCTGGCCGCCGATATTCTGCCGCATATTTGGAATACCGCAGCATTTCGCTTTGCCCGTATCGCCATTCTTCTTTCTTTTTCCTTCTTCCTTTTCGCCTACACCGCCATCGCCTACCTCGATGGCCGCCTGCAAGACACCCGCCTATCCGCTCAAACATACGCTGAAATCGGCGAGACTCTCCAGCACCAACCCGGCGTCGTTGCCCTGACAACTGACTACGGCTATCCGTTGGCCTACTATGGCTGGCAAAATGTCAGCCTGTGGGAATACTCCGAAGATTTTGAGCAAGGTTTCAGCAAACAAACCTTCGAAAAAGCTTACTTCGTGGTCACAGACTTTGACGAGTTGGCCCGCCAGCCACAACTGGCCGAAAAACTCTCTGCGTACCAGGTTTTCGCCCAAACCCGCGAATACATCATCTACGATCTGAAAGCCCCACAACCATAGTTCGTTCCCATCCTTGAGTCCGTGATAGAGTCAGTTTGTAGTAGTCCGCTTCCGTCTGTGAGTCCGTTACAAAGTCTGTTTGTAGTAGTCCGTTCCCATCCGGGAGTCCGTTACAAAGTCCGTTGATAGCCAACCGTGAAAAGTCCGCTGATAACCATCGTCACCCCATCCTACAACCAATCCCGCTACCTCGAGCAGACCATCCGCTCGGTGCTGGCGCAGGATTACCCGTCGATCGAGTATTTTGTCATCGATGGCGGCTCGACCGATTCCAGCGTCGAGATCATCCAAAAATACGAGAAGCAACTGGCGGGTTGGGTTTCCGAAAAGGATAAAGGCCAGGCCGAAGCCATCAATAAAGGATTCCAGCGCGCGGGTGGAGAGTTCATCGCCTGGCTCAATTCCGACGACCTGTACCAGCCCGGGGCCATCCGCACAGCCATCGAAACCTTCCAAAAACATCCCGAAGCCGGGCTGGTCTACGGAGATGTGCTTTCGATCGATGAAAATGGCCAGTCTTTCAACTTGCAGACCTTTCGGCCTTTCAACCTGATCGACCTGATGGCCTTCAACATCATCAGCCAGCCGGCGGTCTTCATGCGCCGTTCAGTGCTCGAACAGGCCGGGCCGCTCGGTCTGGGCTATCACATGCTGCTCGACCACCAGCTCTGGCTGCGGATGGCTCGCCTGGCGCCGATGGTTTACATCCCCCAAACGCTGGCTGCCGCCCGTTACCATGCTGAAGCCAAAAACCTGGCCTGCACACCAGATTTTGGCCGCGAGGCCTTCCGTGTTGTGGATTGGATGCGTTCCGACCCGCTGCTGGCTCCCGTTTTCGAGCAAAATCGCCGCTGGATTTTGGCCGGGGCACACCGTCTCGACGCTTTTTACCTGCTCGATGGCGGCTTTTACGGGGCATCGCTGCGGGCTTACGGACAGGCTTTCCGTTATAATCCGCCTGTTGCCCTGCGCGAGGCGCATCGCGTGGCCTATGCCCTACTCAGCCTGGCTGGCCTGGCCCGCCTGCGCGAACTATATACAAAAATGCGCACCAGCTTGTTTCGTTTCATCAAAAAACAACCATGAAACTGCTCTCCCAGCGAATTTTGGACGCCCTTCTATCCTTACAAAGCATAACAGGACTGGCGGCCCTATCTTTCTTGATGTATATCGGCACATTCACCCGGCACTGGACGGATGATTTTTGTTATATTGTGGTATCTGAAAGCTCAAACAATATTTTTGAAGCAATACAGGTTATTTACACATCCTGGTCAAACCGCTATGCCAATGTGCTTCTGGTTGGGGCGGTGAATCTTTTTGGCCGTCCGGCGATTCGTTTTTTCCCGGCGCTGATGATCGCCCTAATGGTTTTCTGTCTCTATCTGGCAATCAGCCAGGTCGCCAAATTCACTGGTCGCCACTTTTCGCCGTTAATTGGCCTGAATCTGGCGATCCTGCTCACTTTTTTTTCCATTCTACAGGCCCCAAACCGTTTTCAGTCGGTATACTGGCTGATGGGGCTGGTAACCTACTTTGCGCCGCTTGTTATGATCAGCGGGATGAGTGCTCTGATTTTCTGGGCCATCCGCAGCCGCCCAGAAAAGGGAACGCGCTGGATGGCGCTGGCCCTGCTGGCGGCGCTGGCTTTCCTTTCCGGCGGGCTTTCCGAAACAACCCTGGCATTTCAGGTAACATTTTTTGGAATTGCACTCGTTTTCTGCTTTTTGTTCTTACAGAACGAACAAAAAAACACAGGCCTTTTATTCAGCGGGACAGCGCTGGTCGTTTCGCTGGCCGCCTTGCTGGTGGTTTTTCTATCGCCGGGCAATGCCGTTCGCCTTGAGAATATCCCCGAATCACAATTTTCTTTTTCCACCATTCCGCTTATTTTTCGTTTTGCCTGGGATTTTATCTGGAACAGCGCCCGCTCATTTGTTATACCGACCATCATTTCGGTTTTGTCTGCTTTCGGGATTGCGTTTGCCGCATCTTTAGGCAGTAACGAGAAAGTTGAACAACCGGCTCGTGGCAACTATTGGGTTTCTATTGGCCTTGTGCCGCTCGTTTCCTATATCCTGATCGCCAGCCTGGTTGCACCCAGTGTCTATGTCTATGGAACCCACGGCTTTCCGGAACCGAGGGCCCTTTTCCCGGCCCGCTTTGTACTGACCCTTGCCCTAATGGCTGAAGGATTCTTATTTGGCCGGCTGACCGCACGCGCGGTACTTGCCCGCGCTGGTTTCCAGGCTTCGTCTGGTATGATTGCGGCATCCGCAACGCTGATCTTTGTTACAGCCCTTTACCCGCTCTGGTTCCTGGAAAAAGAAGCCCAAACCCTTCCGCGGGTGCAGGGTTATGCCCGGCAATGGGATCAACGCAATAGCTTTCTTCTCGAACAACAACAGCAAGGCAACCTGGATATTGTTCTGGATGGCATTCAGCCCCCAGGCGGGCTGATCGAACTAAGACAAGACCCAAATTTCTGGGTTAACCAATGTGTCGCCGATTTTTATGATTTGAACTCGATTGCCGTATTCCCCTAATGGATAATCCCACCGTTTCCATCGTCACCCCTTCCTTCAACCAGGCCCGCTACCTTGAGCGGACGATTCGCTCGGTGCTGGAGCAGGATTACCCCAATATCGAATATTTCGTCATGGATGGCGGCTCCAGCGACGGCAGCCTTGAAATCATCCAAAAGTATGCCAGCCAACTGACTGGCTGGGTCAGCGAAAAAGACAAAGGCCAGACTGACGCCATCAACAAAGGCTTCGCTCGCGCCAACGGCGAGATTTTAGCCTGGCTCAACTCCGATGACACCTACAACCCCGGCGCGATTTCTGCCGCCGTCAAGTTTTTACAGGAAAACCCGCAAGTCGGGCTGGTTTACGCTGACACCAACTTCACCGACGAAGACGACCGTATCATCGGTAAATTTCCCGCCGCCCAAACTGACTATCCCCGTCTGCGCCAGGGCTACGTTCACATCCCGCAGCAGGCCGCCTTCTGGCGCGCCAATTTGTGGCAACAGGTCGGGCCGCTCGACCCATCCTTTTACTTTGCCATGGATTATGATCTGTGGGTACGTTTGGCGCGCATCAGCGATATCCGCTACCTGCCGGGGCCGGTCTGGGCCAACTTCCGCCTGCATTCGAGCGGCAAAACCATCGCCGCCGATGACCGCTGCTGGCCCGAAATGCTCAAAGTCCATTATCGCGATGGCGGCTCACCGCTCGCGCCGATCGTCGCCAAATACTACGTTCGCAAGCTGGTCGCGCCGCTGCTTAATTGGAACCGCCAGCGAAAGCTAAAACGGAATTGACTGTATGAACACTCTCGGTACATCCCCCACCTTCGACGACCTGCTGCGCCTATTGCGCGCCTGGCGGGTCTGGCTGTTTGGCGCGCTGCTTGGCGGCCTGCTCGGCATGGCCGTTTACGCTGTCTTTCCGCCCGAATACCGCGCTCGCGCCACGGTTGTAGTTGATTTTAATGTCGAGCAATCGTGGGCTGAAATCCCCGACCGCGAGGTTTTTTACTTTCTCGACCGCGAAGCCCGCAAGCTGGTCGAGCTGACCTGGGCCGATGATACCCTGCAAGCCGTTGCGGATGAAAGTGGGCTGGATGTGGCGACTCTGCGCTCCGGGGTTTTGACTCTCTCCCAGCCTTCAGACGGCGGCTGGCGCTTCTATGCAGACTCCCCCGATGCCGGCCTGGCCGCCAAACTAGCCGCCGCCTGGACTCGGGCTTTTACCGTCAAAGCCCAAGAATCCGCAGACCAGTTCACTCCTTACCTTGAAATCACCCCAACCCAGACCGAAAACCTGCCCATTACCCGCGCTGTGCCGCTCGGCACTTACGCTCTGGCCGGGGCCGGGCTGGGTATGGTTTTGTTGGCCTTTCTAGTTTTGTTCTCGAAAAATGCTAAGTCCTGAGCGAAGCCGCCTGATTTTAGCGGCGAAGTCAAAGGATGTTTATTTTATGGCTCACTTATTGCTTCAACCGCCCTTCGACTTCGGCTACGCCTCCGCTTAGGGCCCGAATACTGAATACTGACAATGTCTCTCCAAAAACTCTCCCGCATTCTCTGGGCGCTTGTGCTCGTCAGCCTGCCCATCACCAGCTTCCGCTACCTGCCATTCATGGGCGCGGGGACCGTGGTGCGCCCGTTGGCGCTCTACCCGCTTGCGGCCCTGCTGCTGGTGCTGTTTCTGATGCTTTGGCGGCGCGAGATCCGCCTGCCGCGGCTGGCAAGTTTTACCGTTTTATCGGCTTTTGTGCTGGCGATAATCGCCGCCACCGCCATCGGGGCCACCTTTGCGCCGATCGAACTGCGCGGCGCGGAATATTGGGGCCGCGCCCTGCGCGCCTTCCTGACCCTGGCGATCGGCCTGTCGTTTTTCGTCGCGGCAGCCTGGATGAACCAGGATGAAGAGCAGGTCAAATTCTCAGTCCGCTGGCTGATGGTCGGGTTGGTCGGGCATCTGATCTGGGGCGGCATCCAGTTTGTGGGGCTAAATACTGGCCATCGCGCCGAACTGCGCGAAATTCAGGAACTCTTCTCGGTACGCGGGCTGGTTAAGAACAAGCGCATCTCCGGTTTTACCTTTGAACCATCCTGGCTGGCCAGCCAACTGGCAACGTTATACCTGCCCTGGTTGGTGGCAGTAATTCTTTCTGGAAAAGCCCTCTTTCATCTTTCATCTTTCTTCTCAAAAGATAAAAGAATCCCCTGGGGCGAGATCATTCTTTTGCTCGGCTCGCTGGCAGCCCTGCTCGCCACCTACTCCCGGGCGGGGTTGGCGGTGACGGTCCTCGCCGCCGGGTTCACTTTCCTGATCGCGGGGCGTCCGTTTTTGCAATCGGCCTGGGGTTGGTTTTTGGCCGGGTTCCGCCGCAGCGTGGCCCAAAGCCGCCTGGGCTGGATTAAAGCAGCGGGTGGCCGCGCGCTTTTAATCATCGTAGTGGTGGCGGTTTTGGCCGGGGCTGGCGTCTTTTTATCGGACAAAGGCTATATCGCCCGGCTTTGGACATCCGACATGAGCGATTTTTGGGGCTATGTCTCCAGCGCCTCGCTCGGGCCGCGCCTGGCGTATGCTGCCGGGGCAATGCCGGCCTTTGACGCCAATCCGCTGACCGGGGTGGGGTTGGGCGCAAGCGGTTTCTGGATCTACCCAAACATGCCCGACGAGTTGTTGATGGGCCAGCCGGAAATTGCCCAGGCGCTCGCGCCGAATTCGGGCTTGTTCCCCAACCCCAAAAATCTGTACGTGCGCCTGCTGGCTGAGACCGGGCTGGCCGGGCTGGCGCTTTTTGTGGCGTTCTGGCTGGGAATTTTAGCCGACGGACTGGCCGCGCTGCGTCGGAATACAACATTCTCGCGCTTTTTGGGCGCAGCCACGGTTTTTACGCTGGCGGCGCTCGTTTTTCAGTCTGTTTCAGTTGATTCGTTCGCCATGCCAGAATTGTGGTTAAATTTAGGCATTCTGGCTGGTATTTTTTCTCGGAGTGAAAGATGATCATTCTTGCTGTGGGTATGCCGCGCGCCGGTTCGGGCTGGCACTATAACCTGGTCCATGACCTGATGGCCACCACCGGTTGCGACGATGCGCGCAAAATTCGCGAAGACTTTGGATTGCAAAACATCCTGACCGAGGTCAATTGCAATATTGGTGTTTTGAGCCTGCGCCGCCTGGCAATGGTACTGCGCCCGGCCCTGGTCGGGCATACTTTCGTGATCAAAGCTCACTGTGCGCCGACGATCTCAGCGCGGGCGCTGATCCAGGGCGGGCTGATGCAGGCTTTTTACATCTACCGCGACCCGCGCGATGCGATGCTTTCGGCCTTTGATTATGGCCGCCGCGCAGTGGAGAAGGGAAGCCCGAACGCATTCTCGCACCTGACCAATTTCGAGAAATCGGTGGATTTCATCAGCGAATATGTCGATGGTTGGGAACAGTGGATGAATATCCCGGCGGTCTTCAAAACCCGTTACGAAGATTTTCTAACCAATTACGAAACCGAAGCCGGGAGGATTGCCCGCTTTATGGGTCTTTCGTTGGAAAATGAAAAGGTGCAGGCTGTGATCGAGCAATACCGTCCCGGCCAGACCCAGAGCCAGCAGGGCACACACTTCTTCAAGGGGCAGATTGGGCGTTTTCGTGAGCGCTACAGCGCCGAGGAGCAGGCCGTTCTGGCTGAACGCTTTGGCGATTCATTGCAAAAAATGGGTTATCAAATTTAAGAGTTCCCAGCTCAAACCGCCTTTCAATCCAAGTATCGAGTATTATTAAGGCATGTATAAGTCGGACACCCCCTTTATAGCAGACTGGTTTGTTATCTCCCTGCGTTGGCTGGTATTGCTGGGAGTAATTGTCTCATTGTCCATTTCAGATGCCTTGGCTTCTTGGGGCAACGCGATTTTAGCGCTGCTGGTTTTTTGGAACATTATCCTGACTTGGCTGGCCGGGCTAAATCGCCGCTTGCCCAATCATCGTGAAATCAGCCTGTTGATCGATTTGGGAGTTTCAGTTGGCTTCTTTTGGATTCAAGGCGGCCTGTCTGGCCCAGCTACCTGGGTTGGCATTCTACCAATCATTTCGGGGGCGCTATATTTTGATTTGCGCGGCGGTCTGCTCGCAAGCCTGATCATAGCCATCGTGCAAGCCAGTGATGCTCTCTTGCATAATATGGGGATTCTCTGGCTGGTATTCCCTGCCCTGATTACAATTTTACTGGGCGCTTTTTTTGGCTTCATCAGCCAGCAAATGATCAACCAGCTCCGCTTAATGCGCGTCAAACAAACCGAAGAACGAGAACGCGAGAATCGCACAGAAACAGAGCGCATGCGCGCCATTTACAAACTCAGTTCCACGCTGACCGCGACCTTAAGCTACAAACGTGTGCTGGATATGGCCCTGGAGATAAGCACCAGCGCACTGCACGTCGATGATCCTGAACAAACACAAGATACAACACCAAAAGATGACCGGCTGATAAGCGGCGTTCTGCTCTTCGATGGGCAGGAACTTGTTGTTGGGTCTGCGCGCCGTTTTCCACAGGCTGACCTGCGCATGACCTTCCCCGCCAAAGAAGGCCTGTTGCACCGGGTGGTCGAAGACGATGAAAACGTGGTTACAGATGGGGTCAAAAATGACCCCGAGTTGAAGCGCTTGATAAGCCTGAATAATTGCCAATCTGTCCATTGTTTCTCGCTCAGGACCGGATTCAACGTTTATGGCGTTTTGCTCTTCGGCCACCCTGAACCAAAATATTTTACGAGAGACCGTTGTGAAGTCTTGGGTATTATCGGCAGGCAAGCCACTATTGCTATTCAGAACGCCCGCCTCTACCAGGATTTGGCAGATGAAAAAGAACGCATGGCAGAAGCGCAGGAAGAAGCCCGCAAAAAACTGGCTCGCGACCTGCACGATGGCCCGACCCAATCCGTGGCTGCGATTGCGATGCGAGTCAACCTGGCTCGGCGCATGTTGGAACGGGACCAAGGTTCAGCGGCAGATGAGCTGGTAAAAATCGAGGATCTGGCCCGCCGCACTACAAAAGAAATTCGGCACATGTTGTTCACCCTGCGTCCTCTGGTGCTTGAATCTCAGGGGCTGACCGCAGCCCTCCAGCAAATGGCCGAAAAAATAAAAGAAACTTTTGGGCAGGAAGTCGTCGTTCAGATTGATGAAAAGCTGGCTGATGATATCGAGATGGGTAAAAAAGGTATCATCTTTTACCTGGTTGAAGAAGCCGTCAATAATGCCCGCAAACATGCCCAGGCCGCCCGCATCTATGTCCGCTTGAGCGCGGTTAAGAATGAGCCAGAAATCGCCTGGCTGCAAATCGCTGATGAAGGCCTGGGATTCGATGTTGACGCCATTACCAAATCTTACGATAAGCGTGGAAGTCTTGGCATGGTCAACCTGCGAGAGCGCACCGAACTGATTAACGGCCTCTTGCATATCGATTCCGCGCCAGGCAAAGGCACACGCGTCAACGTTTACATCCCCCTGAGTGAAGAAGCATCCGACAAGCTCCATCATGGTCGGGTGGAAGGTTAAGCAAGGTAATTTATGCCAATTGCGGCTGGAGTTTACTATTTTGCCAACGAAGAAGAAAACTGGTCGCGCCCGGCAGTCATCCTGATCCATGGCGCAGGCGGCACACATCTGAATTGGCCGCCTGAAATTCGCCGCATGTCCGGTCAGCGTATCTATGCTCTCGATTTGCCGGGGCACGGAAAGTCTGAAGGGTTTGGGTTACAGACAATTGAAGATTATGCCCGTTCTGTGCTCAATTTCATGGATGCTCTAAAAATTCGCAAAGCCGTATTTGTGGGACATTCAATGGGCGGAGCGGTCGCCCTTTATCTTGGGGTACACAACCCCAGTCGGACGCTGGGCCTGGGCCTGTTTGCCACCGGGCCGCGTTTGCGCGTTTCTCCTGAGATACTGGAAAAATCTGAAAACCCGGCTACTTTTGCAATGGCAATACAATCGGTTAATGATCTGGCTTTTGGGCCGCAAACCGAACCGCGTCTAAGAGAAGCGGCAGGCCTGCGCATGGCTGAAGTGCGCCCGGCTGTCTTGCATGGGGATTTTCGGGCCTGTGATTCTTACGACGAAGCCCACCTGTTGGGCCGTATCAAAGTACCGGCCCTGATCGTGTGCGGCAGCGAAGACAAAATGACACCATTGCACCTCTCAGAACAGCTCAAGGCCAGGATTAAAGATACGATTTTATATATGGTCGAATCTGCCGGACACATGGTTATGCTCGAAGAGCCGCAAAAAGTGGCCGCGCCTTTGCAACTTTTCCTGAATGGAGTGGTTTATCAGCCAGGCGAAGCTGGGTAAAATCAGACCCGGAATATTTCCCCCATGATTGGAATTGCATTTTGAACCGCCAGGGCGCGATGGCTCAGGCGGTTTTTTTCATCCATCCCCAGTTCGGCCATCGTGAGTCCCAGGTTTGGGATAAAGAAAATCGGGTCGTAGCCAAATCCGCCGGTACCGCGCTCTTCGGGGATGATTTCTCCGTAGCAGTTGCCATCGGCAAAACGCAGTTCGCCATCCGGTGTGGCAATCGCCACCGTGGCATGGAAATGGGCCAGCCAGGGACGCGGCTGCTCGCGCAGGTTTTCCAGCAGGTAGGCGCGCCGGTCGGCATCAGTAGCGCCGGGTTTTGGGGAATAACGCGCCGAATATAAGCCGGGTGCGCCGTTCAGGGCCTGCACTTCAAGACCAGAGTCATCGGCCAACGAGATCAATCCACTGGCAGCGGCAAAGGCGCGGGCTTTCTTGGCGGCGTTTTCTTCATAAGTTTGACCATCTTCGATAACATTAAGGTTCAGCCCAAGCTGGCGCGGCATGACAAGTTCAAGCCCCAGTCCGCCCAGAAGTTCCTGCAATTCATGGATTTTCCCCTGATTCTCGGTAGCGATCAGTAGTTTTGGCATGTTTGGTTTCTCCCGTTAGGACCAATCCTATCTCAAAGTCTTGTGTGTGCCAAGATGACTTTTCAAAATTGCAGGTTGCACCAGATAAACCTGTGATATACTACTGCGCGCGCTAATGTGAGCGCGAACGTTTCTGGGATTTGTTTTGATTGCTTCGAAGCATTGCCCGTCAGAAACCCGGCGGGCTTTTTTGTTGCCAGTATGGATTTTCCGTGAGGAACTTCCGTCGTTTGCGGCAAAGGGACAGGGTTACGGAGTCATCAAAACAATCTAAATTAATGCACCTGCGGCAACAATCCGCAGGGCAATTATGGAGTTTTGATGACAACCGAATTTACTGACCTTAACCTGCACCCCGAACTGGTGCGGGCTGTCACCGAGCGTGGCTACGCCACCCCGACGCCTATCCAGGCTGCCCTGATCCCGGTCATGATGACCGGGGCCGACGTGATCGGCCAGGCCCAGACCGGCACCGGCAAGACCGCCGCTTTTGCCCTCCCCCTTTTACACAATTTAGAGCCAAATCAGAAGCATATCCAGAGTCTCGTGCTTGCACCGACTCGCGAATTGGCGTTGCAAGTTGCCGAAGCGATCAGCGAATACGGACAGTTTCACAATGTGCGCGTGCTGGCTGTCTATGGCGGCCAGGCGTACATGCCGCAGATCAACCAACTGCGCCGGGGTGTGGATGTGGTCGTCGGCACACCAGGCCGCTTGATGGATCTGATGCGCAAGAACGTGCTTGATATCAATCACATTCGCACGGTAGTGTTGGACGAAGCCGATGAGATGCTTTCGATGGGCTTTATCGAAGATATCGAAACCATCCTGGCTGCGACCCCCGCCCAACGCCAGACTGCGCTGTTTTCAGCCACCATGCCCGCCGAAATCAGGCGGCTGGCCGATAAATACATGCGCGACCCGCAATCGATCCTGATCGAGCGCAACCAGATGACGAGCGCGCAGATCGAACAGCGTTATTATTTTGTCAACCTGGGCGAGAAAACCGCAGCCTTGACCCGCATGTTCGAGATGGAAGAAGTCACCAGCGCGTTGATCTTCGTCCACACCCGCGCTGAGACCGGCGAGCTGGCCAGCGAATTGACCCGCCGCGGATACCCCTCCGAAGCGCTGAACGGCGACCTGAGCCAGGATGCCCGCGAGCGCACCCTGAACCGCTTCCGCAACGGGCAGGTGACGGTGCTGGTGGCAACAGATGTCGCCGCGCGCGGTCTGGATATTGACGATATTTCACACGTCTTCAACTACGAATTACCCCATGACCCTGAAATTTACATCCACCGCATTGGACGCACGGGCCGCGCCGGCAAAACCGGAATCGCGATTACGCTGGTTGCGCCGCGCGAAAAGCGTCGCCTGCGCCAGGTGGAAGGTTTAACCCGCCAAAAACTCAAAGAAATGCCTGTGCCGACCGAGCAGGATATTCGCGCCTTCCGTGAAGAAAAATTGATGAATCAGTTCCGTGTCTGGCTGTCGCGCGGACGCTGCAAGACCGAGCGCACACTGGTTGAGCAGTTGGTGACCGAAGGTCACGACCCGCTCGAAATCGCCGCGGTGGCGGTCAAGATCGTCCGTGCCGAAGAGAAGCAAAGGCCGATCGCTGCGGTAAGCGTCGTCGAGGAGCCGAAGCCCAAAGCGTTTGAACGCGCTTTTGAGCGCAGCGAGCGCTACAAAGGCGGACGTGGCGAGCGTCCTTCCACCGGAAGCGGACGCTTTGCCGACCGCGGCGCGAAATCCTCGCGCGATTTTGGCGGGAAAACATTCCGAGATTCGGGTGGGAAGACATCCCACGAGCCGGGCATGGTGCGCTTGAGCATCCGCCTGGGCAAGGAACACGGTATCCGCCCGAATGATATTGTCGGTGCGATTGCTGCCCATGCCGATATTCCCGGCGCGGTGATTGGCAAAATCACCATCCATGACAGGAATTCGCTGGTCGATGTGCCAGAGAATTTGGTCGGCAAGGTGCTGTCCAAGGCTGCAAATGCCCAGATCCGCAGGCAGCCACTGGAATTGCAAAAAGCATAACAAAAAAAACAGAGACCGATTTCGGTCTCTGTTTTTTTCTGGGCAGGGTTTGCCTTAATCGAGCGCTCCAAACCAGCCGCGCCGCTGCACCCATTTGGCCAGTTCGATGACCGGCACAATAGAAACAGACAGAAGACCAACCAGCGCCCAATCGTTCAGTGAGAGTGGGAAGGTGCCGAAGACATTTTGAAGGAAAGGCACATAGACGATCAACACAATCAGCACCAATTCCCACACAATTGCGATATTGAGCCACTTGTTGATAAAGGGCTTGTTGGTGATGGAATTGCGGTCTGAGCGATAGTTATAGGCTTTGAAGAACTGGATCAAGACCAGCGAGATGAAGGTCATGGTCATCGCCTCAGTGAGCGGGCGCCCTGAATTCAAGATCCAGGTGAACAATCCCAGGTTGATCACGGTCGACCAGATACCGCCCACAAGCATCAGCAAAACCACCGGACGGGTGAAAATGCCTGTGCGCGAGCTGCGCGGCGGACGATTCATAATATCTTCTTCAGGCGGGTCTACGGCCAGGGCCAAGGCCGGCAGGCCGTCGGTGGCCAGGTTGACATACAGGATTTGGACCGCGCTCAAAGGCAGCGGGAAACCAAACAGGCTTGCGCCCGCCATCAGGCCAATTTCACCGATGTTCGAAGAGAGCAGGTACATCAGGTACTTCTTGATGTTGCCAAAGACGCCGCGGCCTTCCTCGACCGCCGCCACGATCGACGCAAAGTTATCGTCGGTCAGGGTCATCGAGGCCGCTTCCTTGGTGACATCGGTGCCGGTGATGCCCATTGCGATCCCGATGTCAGCTTTCTTGAGCGCCGGGGCATCGTTGACACCGTCGCCGGTCATCGCCACCGAATAGCCGAGCTTCTGGAAAGCCGTCACCACCTGCAATTTATGGGTCGGGGAAACACGCGCGTAAACATCGATATTTTCAACCTCGCGCTCGAAGGCTTCCTGGCCCATCGCGTCCACGTCCGCGCCGGTCACCACGCGCCCGGCTTTCAAGATGCCCAGTTCGCGCGCAATCGCTTCGGCGGTCAGTGGATGGTCACCGGTGATCATGACTGTCTTGATGCCCGCCTTTTCACACAATTCGATGGCCGATTTGACTTCGGGCCGTGGCGGGTCGATCATGCCCACAAAGCCAAGAAAGATCATGTCCTGTTCGGCGGTTGCACGCGCTGCGCCAGGCTTGTAAGCCAACCCGATCACGCGCAGAGCCTGCTTGGCCATCTCGCGCGCGGCAGTCAGCACCTTTTCGCGCCCGGCATCATCCAGCGCAACTTCAACCTCCGCATTCAGGATGTGTGTGCAAGACTCAAGGATGATCTCAGCCGCGCCTTTCGAGAAGGCTTTCAGGCCATCCTTTGTCTCAACCAGGGTGGTCATGCGTTTGGTTTCGGAAGTAAAGGGAATCTCGTCTTTGCGGGGAAATTGCGCATCCAAACCGGCTTTTTCCAGCCCGATCTTGGCCGCCAGCACCACCAACGCCCCTTCAGTTGGATCCCCTTTTATGTGCCATTTTTCCGCCTCGTCAAAAGCCAGGCTGGCATCGGATGCCAGTACCCCGGCCTGTGCCAGCGCCTGGAAGTCCTGCCCCGGCTGGATTTCCTCGCCGTTTTGGGTGATTTTTCCTTCGGGCGCATAACCCGCGCCAGAGACATCGAAGATTTGTCCGGCCACATAGACTTTGCGGATGGTCATCTCGTCTTTGGTCAGCGTGCCGGTCTTGTCTGAGCCAATGACCGAAACGCTGCCCAGCGTCTCGACCGCCGGCAGGCGGCGGATCAGGGCATTACGCTTGACCATGCGCTGGACGCCAATCGCCAGCGAAATCGTCACCACTGCGGGCAGGGCTTCAGGCACGACCGCTACTGCCAGGGCAATGCCGAAGATGATCATTTCAAGAATGGGCTGTCCGCGCGCGACCCCCAGAGCAACGATGATCAGAACAACCACCAGGGCCGCTCTCGCCAGCACATGCCCGACCTTGTCCAGGTTTTCTTGCAGGGGCGTTTTGCCGCGCTCCACGGTTGACAGCAGGGTGGCGATTTTACCAAACTCTGTCTGCATTCCGGTGGCGGTGACAATGGCGCGCCCGCGCCCGTAGCTGATGGCCGTTCCAGAGTAGACCATATTCCTTCGGTCGCCGATGGCAAGCGCCGGGTTGTCGAGCGCCGCAGGGTTTTTCTCCACCGGCAGCGATTCCCCTGTCAGCGCAGCTTCATCCGCGCGCAGGTTGAAGGTTTCGATCAAACGCGAATCTGCCGGGATTTTATCGCCGGCTCGCAGGAAAATCACATCGCCCGGAACCACTTCTCGGGCCGGGATTTTGATTTCCTCGCCGTTGCGCAAGACATTTGCCATTGGGGCAGCCATTTCGCGCAGGGCTTCGATGGCGCGCTCGGCGCGGTATTCCTGCACAAAACCGAGAATAACGGCAAATAAGACGATCACCGCAATCGCCACTGCTTCAACCCCGTGACCCATCACGATCGAAAGCCCGGTGGCAAGCAAGAGGATGATGATCAGGATGTTTTTGAATTGTTCGAAGAGGATACTCCAGGCTGAAACCTGCTGTCCGGCTTGTAATTCGTTGGGGCCGTATTGCTCCAGGCGTTTTTGGGCTTCGCTGGCGCTCAAGCCGCCATCGGAGCTTTGCAAATGAGAGAAAACTGCTTCGATCGTTTCTCGAAACCACGAAATTTGGGAATTACTCATTGTTGTTCCTTTCATATCAATAAGGATGATGCTGTGGCAATACTAAAACAAAAAGACCACCGACAGCAGAGCTGTGATGGTCTTGCGATTACGTACGGGACAGCCGGGAGTTTTTCTACTCCGTCTTGACGACTGGCCTCCGCCTGGGTTGGCGGTCGCTACTCCCCATCAGGGAATGCAAGAATTGTAGCCTGCCGCAGGCGAAAAGTCAACTAACAAGCCTGTGAAGACAATCACCATTAAATTTACCCGAAATGCCCGTAATGATTTTGCAACGATTGTTGTATAATTTTAGCAGGGTTAAAAAAGACCCGTTTTGTCTGTCATACATAATAAGGCGAGGAGAAATATGGCTGAATTGAAGCAATACTCACAAACCGACCCGGCTTGGAAAGCCAAACTGCTTGGGTTTGATAAAACATCGACCCTGGGCAATTTTGGCTGCCTGCTGACCAGCGTCTCGATGCTGGCTTCGGCTTATGGCGTGAATGAAACCCCCGACTCATTAAATGAAAAAATGAAAAAAGTGGCCGGTTTTTCTGCCGGGACGGCCTTCATGATCCCTGGCGCGGTCCCGGCGGCGTTGCCAGGCATTCGCTATGTAACCTATGTCAACTGCGCCAATGCCCCCGCTCCGCTGGCAGAAATCGACGCCTGGTTGGGGCGCGGCAAACCGGTGATCATCGAAGTGGACTGGTCGCCGCAGGCCGGGGTGCAGACCCACTACATGGTTGTGTATGGCAAACAGGATGACGATTACCTGGTTTATGACCCATATCCGTTTCCGGTTGCGAACGGAAAAATTTCGCTTAAGAACTCGAAATACGCGCAAATTGCAAAGACAAAAGAAGTAGCCAAACTTATAACCGGCGTGATGTATTTCGACGGCCCCGGCGCGCCGCTGCCGCCGCCCGCGCCGCCCAAACTGGATAAGGGCGTTTACGCCTCCTTCCCGGTCTATGCCACTGCCGACGAGCTGGCCATCCGCTCACAGACCCTGGTAGCCGACAATACGCTTCTCAAGCGCGTTGCCATTAATACCGAAATGAAAATACTGGAAGTGGACGCAACAGCCAACCCGAAGATTGGGCAGCAAAACCAATGGATTCCGGTCAAGCTGACAGACGGTACCGAAGGCTACACAGCGGCCTGGTTGGTTTCGAAAGCCAAAAACGCCAACGCCCCTGCGCCCGGCACCCCTCCGGCGGTGGTTGCCGTCCCGAAGGATGCGCCGGTGGTCAAGGCCAGCGTGGACGGGTTGAAGCTGCGCTCAAAGCCCGATACAACTGACGCCACCATCCTGAAAGTGCTGCCAACAGGCGCAGAGTTGAAAGTCCTTGAAACTGCGGCTGAAGTCAAGCGCAAGGTCGGGACGATGTACGAGTGGCTGAAAGTGGCCGACGTTCAAAACACCCAGGGCGTGGTGGCGGCCTGGTATGTCAACATCGTCAGCCTGGGAGCAGCAGCCTTCGGCCCCGAAGCGCAGCGCCAGACCAGCGGTCCGAACTTCTCGATTGGCGAGATCCTGCCGGTGCTGTTGCGCACATCCGAAGAAAATGTGGCCTTGCGCCAGTTCCCGTATATTTCCAAAGATACGCTGATCAAACGCCTGCCCATGGATAGTGAGCTGATTGCCATCGAACCGCCCGATATTGCGGCGGGGAAAATAGGCCAACCGGGTGAATGGATTCACGTCCGCGATGTCAACGAAAACGAAGGATATGTGGCTGCCTGGTGCGTCTTGGAGCGCCCGGAAGATCCCATTCCGCAAATTTCTCCTGCTGATTGCTAAGTAGTTTAACTTCCGCCAGTGTCCTGAACCCTGGCGGAAGCTTTATATTTTGAGAGAGGTCGATTTTGGCTGAATTTGCTGACCTTGAACTAAGCTTGCACCTGCGTGACGAAAAAATATACAGCATCGAAGGGCGATTGACGTTACCCAATAGCGATGTCGATGCGCTTTTCGGCCATGACAAACCGATCGTCATGGAATACGATCCGCTCGATTTTGAAGACCTGATCATCGTTCCCGAAGATTATGGCAAAAGATTAAGTGAAGTATTTTTCAAAGACCCAGGCATGGCCGATTTATGGGCCAAAGCCCGCGCCAGCGCACAAGCCTTGGGCAGCGCCTTGCGTCTGCGTCTCTTGGTCAGCGCCAGCGCCTGGCAACTCAACAGCATTTACTGGGAAAGCATGCGTGACCCGCAAGACGGCTCACCACTTTTTACCGGCGAAAAGGTGCTCTTCTCACGCTACTTGAGCGCACTAGACTTGCGTCCGGTCAAATTGCGCCCCAAAGGGGATTTGAAAGCGCTGGTAATGGTTGCCGCCCCCCAGGGGCTGGCCGAGTACAAGCTGGCAGATGTCGATCGCGACGGTGAAATCGAACGCGCCAAAGAGTCGCTGGGCGCGATCCCAATGACTTTCCTGCCGGCAAAACCTGACGAACATGCCACTCTCAACCAACTGGTTGAAAAATTACGCGATGGGTACGATATTTTATACATCGCCGCCCACGGAACATTGACCAATGCCAGCGAGCCCCTGCTCTGGCTCGAAAACGATGAAGGGAAAGCCGAGCGCGTGCTGGCATCGCAACTGGCGGTTCGCATCAATGAACTGGTCAACCAGCCGAGGCTAGTGGTGCTGGCTTCGTGCCAGAGTGCGGGTAAAGGCGCAGGCAACACCCTGCAAGCGATCGGGCCGCGCCTGTCCCAGGCGGGTATCCCGGCGGTGATCGCCATGCAAGGCAATGTCAGTATGCAAAGTATTAAGAATTTCATGCCCCTGTTTTTCAGCGAACTTAATCGCGATGGGCAAATTGACCGGGCCCTGGCGGTCGCGCGCGGGAGCATCCGTGATGCCCAAGATTTCTGGATGCCGGTCCTGTTCATGCGTCTGCGCAGCGGCAAGATCTGGTACGTGCCGGGGCTGGGCGCAGGCGGCGAATTCGACAAGTGGCCGGCGATTATCGCGGCTATTCAGAATGAAAAATGCACGCCCATCCTGGGGCCGGGATTGTACGAACCGATGCTGGGCTCGTGGCGCGATATGTCGATCGGCCTTGCCAAGAAGTTTAACTTTCCATTGGCGTCTTTTTACCAGGAAGCCCTGCCGCAAGTGACCCAGTTTGTTGCTTCAAACCAAAGCTTGGACACGCTGCTCACTTCTGTCAACAGTATGATCCGCGCCACCCTTCAGCAGCGATTTGGCGATGATTTACCGGATAATCTCAAAAAGCCCAACACGAACCTTTTGGAATTATTAAATGTATGCGGCGGAAAATTCCGCAAAAGCCAGGAATACGAACAGCATAAAGTGCTTGCCAACCTGCCCCTGCCAATTTACATCACCACCAATTACGATAACCTGCTGGCCGAAGCCCTTATCGAGGCCGGACGTAAGCCAGAAGTGGCGATTTGCCCGTGGAGTGAGCGCTTTTACGAAGAATCGATCTACGACCGTGAAGCGGATTACCGCCCGACCGTTGACCGCCCGCTGGTCTATCATCTCTTCGGTCACCTGAAAAACCCCGAATCGATGGTCCTGACCGAAGATGATTATTATGAATTCCTGATCGGATTCACGACCGCAAAAAAGCGCACCCCAGCCATCATCCCGGCCCTGATCACACGCGCCATGACCGACGCCAACCTGTTGGTTTTGGGCTTTCAACTGGACGATTGGGCTTTCCGGGCGCTGTTTCGCACGGTGATGATCCAGCAAGGAAGCGCACGGCGCGGACGCTACGCCCATATCGGTGTCCAGGTCGAGTTGGATGACGCGCGTAACATTGACACCCGGCGGGCGCGCAAATTCGTTGAAAAGTACTTTGGAGATTCTGAGATCAACGTTTATTGGGGAAAGTCCGACGATTTTATTTGCCAGTTGGCCCGGCAATGGGAAGCGGCGCAGAAAGAGTAAACCATGCCTGAAAATGCTGAAACTTTGATTTCACGCCCCAATCCGTATGTCGGTCCACGGCCCTATCGCCGCGGCGAAACCCTTTATGGCCGAGAACAGGAAAGCGCCGAACTGGCAGACCTGCTGATCGCCGAACGCATCGTGATGATGTACTCCCCCTCCGGCGCGGGAAAAAGCTCCCTGCTGAATGCGTCGCTTATCCCGTCTCTTGAAGAGAATAGTTTTGATGTTTTACCGGTCATGCGGCTAAGCCAGGAGCCGCCCCATGACATCGAACTGGATGAACACTTCAATCGCTATATTTACAGCATGTTTTTGTCGGTCGAAGAATCGGTCTTGCCTGAAAACCGTTTCTCGCAGAATGAACTCATCTCTCTGCGCTTGAACGATTACCTGAAAAAATATCGTGAGCGCGCCAGGCAAGTGGATAAAGATTATGATGATAGCCGCTCCCTTGTGCTGATCATTGACCAGGGCGAAGAAATCATCACTATTGCACCTGCTGAACGCGAAGCCAAACAGGATTTCTTCAATCAACTGGGCGAAATCTTGCGAGATCGCAACATCTGGTGTTTGTATGCCTTGCGCGAGGATTACCTGCCGCGCCTTGATTCTTACATCCGACCTGTACCAACCGGATTTTCCACGCGCTATCGTCTGCGCCTGCTCCAGGCCGAGGCAGCTTTATCCGCCATTCAGAAGCCCGCCAAGACCCAGGGAATTGACTTTGCTGACGATGCCGCACAAAAATTGGCAGACGACCTGCGCATGATGCAGGTCCAACTGCCAGACGGGACTTCGACCGAACAACCGGGCGAGTATGTCGAACCGGTGCAACTGCAAGTGGTCTGTCGCCGCCTGTGGACTGAACTGCCACGCGAGCATACTTCGATCGAGTTGGATGATATTGAAGCAATTGGCAATGTTGACAATGCCCTGTCCGATTTTTATTCCTTGCAGGTTGCCGCTACAGCCAACAAAACCGCTGTGCGAGAGAGAAGCATTCGAGAGTGGTTTGACCGAAAACTGATCAGTCCGCAGGGCATCCGCAGTCAGGTGCTCAGGGCGCCGGAACAAAGCGATGGACTGCCCAATCACGTTATTGAAGAACTCGAGAAAACCTATCTTGTCCGCACCGAGAAACGCGGCGGCGCAACCTGGTATGAACTGGCGCACGACCGGCTGATCCAACCCGTGCGTCTTGATAACACCCAGTGGTTTGAAAAAAACTTAAGTCTTTTCCAACGCGCAGCAGATGTTTGGA
This sequence comes from Anaerolineae bacterium, assembly GCA_022013685.1. GTDB lineage: Bacteria > Chloroflexota > Anaerolineae > Anaerolineales > Villigracilaceae > UBA8950. The sequence goes on along the minus strand of JAKLPV010000236.1, from coordinate 12,015 downwards.
ACTTGCAAGGGCGTTCAGACGGACTATTATTGTTCGGGAAGGATTATCTGGCATCGGCGCTCTGGGCAAAAGAAAACGCAGACATCATGACCGAGGTCGAATGGAGTTTTCTTGAAGCCTGCCAAAAATTCCACCAACAAACGCTGCGCGAAAAGAGAAATAACCGCATCGTGCAAAGCCTGCTGGCTATCAGCCTGGTAGCCCTGACTGTGGCCGTCTTTATGTTTATTCAGGCCAATATCGCTCGCAACCGTGCCGATACTGGCCAGCTTGCAGCCGACTCACTCAGCGCCATAAAAATCGACCCGGTTGAGAGCCTGCTTTTGGCCGTACGCGCCATGAACAATACCCAACCACCCCTGCCTGGCGCCGTCGAAGCCCTGCACCGCGCCTTGCCCGCCCTGCGCCTGATGCGCACTTACTACGGTCACACTGACCGGGTGTATGCCGTCTCATACAGCCCCGATGGCCGTTTCCTGGCATCCGCCAGCCGCGATGGCAGCGTCAAAATTTGGGATGCATCCGGCGCAACCCGCCAGTCCTTATACAGCTTTGAAATCAACCCTGACCCTGCCCCAGACTCTTACGGTGCAACCAACCTATCCTTCAGCCCGGATGGTAAATTGCTGGTTGCCACCAACGCCAAAAGCGAAATCATTGTGTGGGATACTGCCTTCTGGCAGGAAGTGCGCCGAAAAACTGCCGCGCACGAAGGCACCATCTGGGGGCTGGCCTTTAGCCCCGATAGCGCCCAACTGCTCACGGGCGGCGCAGATGGGCAGCTAAAACTCTGGAACGTCAGCGACCTGAGCGAAATCAATACCTTCAGCGAACACAAAGAAGGTGTTGAAGCCGTTGCCTTCAGCCCCGATGGCGCTTTCATCGCCAGCGCCTCGCTCGACGGCACATCCAAAGTCTGGCAGCTCTCCAGCTTTGCCAGAATCGCATCCTTCACTCTCCCATCGCGCATCATCTCCAATCCGCCGCGCATGACGGGCGTAACCTTCAGTCTCAACAGTCAGCGTCTCATCAGCGCATCAACCGACGGCAATGTTTATGTTTGGGATATTGCCAGCGGCAGCCAGATCATGAAAATTGGCGGGCACGACGATTGGGTCTACGGTCTGGCGATCCGCCCCGGTTCCGATTCCGATGCTGTTGAAGGTGAAATCATCTCTGCCGGAGCCGACCGTTCCATCCGCATTTGGGGCGGCGTATATGGACGTCCCAAGCTCGAACTGCGCGGCCACACCGACCAGGTCTATGCAGTTGCTCTCAACCCGCTGGATGATGGCCTGTTGGCATCTGCCAGCGCAGATGGCACCGTCCGGCTCTGGGACATTTCGTGGAGCGGGAACTACGAGCGCTTTACCCGTGATCTTGAAACCGAACAAGGAGCTTCAGGCTACGCTGAAGATGTGGACTATAACCCTCAGGGAACTCTGCTAGCCGTGCCGATTTCACTTGCCAAAGACAGCAACTCACCCTACCCGAGCTATGGCTTGCCTGGCGAAATCCTGCTCGTCGACTCTAAAACCGGCCAATTAAGCGGAAAACCCCTGGTCGGGCATACCTCGGGCATCTTCACGGTGGACTTTAATTCAACTGGTTCGAAACTGATTTCTGCCAGCCTCGATAAAACCGTCATCCTGTGGGATGTTGAAAGCCGCGCTCCGCTCCTGGCGCTCGAACATAACGGCCCGGTCTACACTGCCGATTTCAGCCCCAACGATCTGTGGATCGCATCTGGAACCCAGGCCGGGGATGTCATCTTGTGGGACGCCGCCACCGCCAAACAGTTAGATGCCTTCGGCTACAAAGACATCCTCGGCCCGGATGCATCCAAAAAGGTTGTATCCCAGGTTCAATTTAACATGGACAGCACATCCATCGCTGTTCAATACCGCGAAGATGAAAATATCTACATCATTGATGCGCAAAGCGGCGCGCTGCAAATTACCCTCAGCGGCCACGAAGACTTTGTGCGTGATATTGACTTTAGCGCCGATGGAACGCGCCTCGTTTCAGTTGGCGACGATGCCGCCCTGATCATCTGGGACATTCGCCCTGAAACCCCGGATGAAAAGCGCATCCTGCAAACCTATCGAGAGCACCTGGCAACCATTTTTAGCGTCACATTCTCCTCCATATCAGATAAAGAATATATGCTGAGCGCTGGGGCCGATGGCGTCATCAAAGTTTGGGAGTTAAAAAATAGCGCCAAACAAGAATGGAGCGTGATCTACACTTTGCGCGCCTATGCCTTTGCCAATGATGATACCCTGCTTGACATCGAAATTTCGCCAGTCAACAGTACCGAGGTGGTAGCCGTCGTCAACGATTGGACGGTACGCGGCTTCACCCTCGATAACGCAGAACTGGTTGCGCTGGCCGAAAATCGTTTGCGCCTCAACCTTAACTGTCAGGAAACCGAACCTGCCTCGCCCGAAGCTGAAATTTGTTCTGAAGCAATCCAACCTATCCCCTAACAGCCCTGGAAGGAGAGATTACTATGTCGCAAGAGTTACAACTGAACGGTATCAATGCGGATGGCGGCTCATACAGCGACGAACTGGGAGCAACCATTACCACCGAGATGATCTCAAAGGTGGCCCGCGGACAAAAATTAACACCCGCTGACTGGGAAGATCTGCGCCGCCGCCGGGCGCTAGACAAGCAAAAAGCAGATCATTTTGGCGTCGCAGAGGGTATCGATGATACCAAGCTCGATGAAACCGGCTGGGGCGTGGTCTTCCCCAACAACCTGCCCAAGAAATCGGTCGAGGCTCTCAAGGAGGCTATCAAGCCTCTGCTCGATCATCGCAAAAAACAGGCCGCTGCAAAAGTCGCCCATTACTATCGTGAGTTCATCGGCGAAGAGAACGGCTACAAACAGGGCGAGAGCAAAAACGATTTCCTGAAGCGTTTCGGTCGCGGCCCCGGCCCGGCTGACCCTGAAAAAGTGCCTTATTACCTGATGCTGGTCGGCTCGCCGGAGACCATTCCCTTCAGCGTGCAGTACCAGTTGGATGTGCAATATGCTGTAGGCCGCATCTACTTCGAAAAACTGGAAGATTACTACCAGTACGCCAAATCGGTGGTCGAAGCCGAGACCAAGGGAATTTCGCGTGGCAAACGGGCGGCATTTTTCGGCGTTGCCAATCCCGATGACCGCGCCACCCAGATGTCTTCCGAGCATCTGATCAAGCCGTTGGCGGATGGCATGAAAAAGGGTTATAAGGACTGGAAACTGGATGTTGTCGCCCCGGCCAAGGCCACAAAATCAACCCTTGGCAACTATCTTGGCGGAAAAGACACCCCGGCCCTGCTCTTCACCGCCAGCCACGGCATGAACTTCAAAATGAGCGACCCGCGCCAACTGCCGCACACCGGGGCGCTGCTTTGCCAGGATTGGCCCGGCCCCAAAGTGCGCAAACCGATCACCGAAGAACATTATTTCTCCGCCGATGATATTGCTTCAGATGCGGATGTCTTTGGCATGATGGCCTTCATTTTTGCCTGCTATGGCGGCGGCACGCCCAAAATGGATAATTTCTACCGCCAGGCCTTTGGTGAACCAAAAGAGATTGCGCCGCATGCTTTCCTTTCGCAACTTCCCATGAAGTTGCTCAGCCATCCTAAAGGTGGCGCGCTGGGTGTATTCGCCCATATCGAACGCGCCTGGGGTTCTTCAATCATGTGGGACGGTACTGTCCGCGATGTCGAAACCTTCGATTCAACCATCAACGCCCTGCTCAACGGCAAACCGGCCGGCAACGCCACTGAGTACTTTAACGAACGCTACGCCGAAATCTCGACCGACCTGACCAGCGAACTGGACGAAACCACCCCCGAAACCCAGGACGAAGTCAAACTGGCTGGCATGTGGACTTCAAATAACGACGCTCGCAACTATGCCCTGCTCGGCGACCCGGCGGCGCGCATGATTTTGAAAGACAAGGAAACCCCTGCCGCCGAACGCGCTTCACTCGGCGCAATCGTTTCCAAGTCCCCCGCCTCCGTTTCTGGCGTTTCAGCCAGCTTCCAGCCCGATATTGTCGACCGCACCCCGACCGCCAAAGCTGCATCGGGCGGGCCGGGCGAAAATTACGGCATTCTTGACTCGTTCAAGAAACCAGCCGAAGGCGCCGCAGGCGAATCCGCCCCGCGCCTGACCGGCCAGTTAAAAGAATTTCTCGATAAAGTCGGCAAGTACCTGTCAGACGCGCTCGACGATGCCGCCAGCCTCGAAATCTCGACCTATGTCGCAGAAGACCTGGCCGGAGCCAAATTCGAGAACAAAAAGATGACCAATGCCGAACTGCGCGCTTTTACCCGCATCAACGTTGATGGCGATACGATCGTCTGCCTGCCGAAGAAAGACGGCGAAGTCGATACCGAAGTCTGGGAGATCCACATGCAGATGGTCAAACAGGCCCAGGAAAGCCGCACTGAGTTCATGAAAACCGTCGTCAGCGCCGCCACCAACCTGGTCAACATCCTGCCCAAATAGCTGCCATGAACCCTGCCGAACCAGATTTCGCCACTTTTGAATCGGAGATGGATTCCGCGCTGACCCGCCTGGATGGGCTGTTTCCCGCAGCACCAGCCGAAGCCGCGCAGGGCGGGGTCTCGTTTGACGTGGCCGCCTTCAGCGCCGTGGATGAAGCCTCGCCCGAGGGCCAACTGCTGGCGCTGATGCAGGAAGCCGAAATGGGCGAAACGGGCAAAGAAGTCAGCTTTGGGATCGGCGAAACCGTTTCCGGCGCCATGCAAAAAGCCCAGGCGGATTTTGACTCATTTATGGAGCGCATCAACCGCGACGTTTTGAACTTCGCCCACGTCGAAAGCGGCGCAGCAGACTCACCGATAGCTGCCACCCGCATCAACTGGACCGGCGACGCGCTGACAGTTCTCTCCGCTGGCGCGCAGCCAGACGATTTGCGCGAACACAGCCGCAGCCTGCACCGCGAGTTAATGGGCCGCAACCTGCGCCTGCGCATGTTCTCCACCGTAACCGTCGCCGCCGGGAAGATCTCCCTGGCGCTGACCACACCCGGCACCGCCCTGATGGCCCTTCCGATGGCCTATCAGTATGTCTCACAACTATCACAACAATGGCAAGCCTTTCAATCTCTCAACCAATCTTAGGAGGAACATCATATGGCAACCCCTGAAATCAAAGAAGCGCTCAAGAACGTGGCTGACGAAGTCGCCAAATATGTCAAAGATGCCGCCACCCTGACCGTCGAAACCCAGACCGTGGAAGTTGGCAAAACCGACAAACCCGCCCTGGCCGCCCGCTCGGTCATCAAACTGGACGGCGACAATACCACCACCCTGCCGACCATCAAGAACGAAGCCGGCAAAGCCGAAGTCGACCCGGTTATCTATGAAATCCACATGCAGAACGTTCAGGCGGCGATCGATTATCGCAGCAAAATCATTCAGTCGGTGATCGAGGTATTACTGCCGTAAAGAACCACCCGGTGATAAGTTGCCGGGCTATTTTCGAACCCCGCTTTGCAGATTAAGCCGCCTTAAAGCGGCTTTTTTTGTGCGGACCAAACCGCCGGCCCTGAGCAAGCGGATAATTTCTGGATGCCAAAGTTGATGTGTTTGTCCTTGAAATATGACAAAAACCACTTGATTTTTTTACCCGGCATGTCTATACTAATAGCATGATTTTTTTACTGCAAACAGGGAGACAGTGTTATGAAACCCTTTTTCAGCAAACAAACCTGGATAATTTGGATAACAGCCCTGACCCTACTGGCAGGCCTGGGCGCGGCCATGTTTGCCTACACCGGTCCCCAACCGTACGCGGACAGAAGCGGTTATCGTCTGTAAGATCGTTTTGTGGGAATGTCAGAAAGTGCCGGCCAAAGATGACTGGCGTTATCACCAGGTGCGCGACTGGTCCTGCTCGAACGAAAGCAAACCCTGGCAGGACTATCCAAACCAGCCATCACCATGTTTTGAAGATGCGCCAGCCAACCCATATTGGACTCGCGACGAGAGCGTGGAGGATGTTACCGTCACCTACCCGCCAGCCGAGATCAGCGCCCAGCCGTTGTGCAGCCTGCCCGGCCAAAACGGCTGGTGCCGGGGCGAGGCCGGACTGCAATTGACGGGCTACGAACCGGTGGCGGGCGAGCACATCACCGGCCTCGAAGGCACACTCAACGGCGAAACCTTTGCTGTGCAAAACAGCGCTTCGGCGGTCATCCCGGCCCTCGAAGGCCAGAGCGATTTCCAGTACTGGGCGCATTCATCTTTCGCCGACACCTCGCTGATGGGCGCAAGCAGCCTCCTGCTTGACAGCCAGCCGCCGCTGGTGACCGCCAGCAGCCTTGTCGGAACACTGGGCGATAACAGTTGGTACATCTCGGATGTTGGTATCTCACTCTCGTTCACAGACCCGACTCCCGGATCCGGGTTGGACGGGATAACCTACCTCCTCGGTGGCGGAGCACCCCAACCCTTCACTTCGCCCCTGACCCTGGGCGACGGGCAGCACGAAGTCCTCATCCGCGCCGCCGACCTGGCTGGCAACCTGACCGAACTCAGCCAGATCGTGCAGATCGACACCATTCCCCCGCACCTGGAAGATAGCCTCGAAGGGACACTCTTTAACGGCTGGTACGCCAAAACCGCGCTGCTCTCGGCCTCAGCCAGCGACGCAGGCTCGGGGCTGGCCGGGCTGGATCTCTCGCTGGATGGCGGCGCGTGGACAACCTACGATTCTCCGCTGACGATTGGCGACGGCCAGCACCAGGCCGTCTTCCGCGCCCGCGACCTGGCCGGGAACATCACCCTGACTGCCCTGCTATCTTTCCGCGTGGACGCCAAAGGCCCGAAGATCGACCTACCCGGGCGTTGGAACATCTGGGATACAGCCGCCTTCGTGGTGCGAGACGGCGGCAGCGGGCTGGGCAGCGTTGAAGTCATCATTTCCGACCCGCAGGGACGCTGGCCGAAAGTGACACGAACCTACACTCCGAATGGCAGCCGCTACGAGGGCGAAATTGGCTGGAACCGGCAGTTCACAGATGGTACGCTCGCACCGATCGGCAAATACCGGGTGACGGTTAAGGCTTCTGATATAGCGGGCAACTTCAGCCAAAAGGAAGCCACGCTGGTCATCCCAGCAGGCGACAGCCCGGGTGAGGAGACAATCATCCAGCCGCTGGTCGAGGCGGACGATCCGCCGTTCGAAACAACCTTCGCCCTGCCGCCGGATGAACCGAAGCCTGTACTTGAGCCAGTGGAATCGGTCTTCGGCGGGACTTCGCTAGCCGCCTTGAACGAAGAACGGCGGTCGGAAACCCCGACAGCCAGCCTGCCCGGCAGCGAAAACATCCTGTGGGGCGCAGGCGCGCTGGCTGCCATGGCCGCCATGACAGCCTACTACGAGCAGAAACGCCGTGAGGAAGAAGAAGCCCAAAGGGCAGCCGTTCATGCCCAATTCGCCGCCGAGCAGGCTGAAAAAGAACGCCAGCAAAAGTCCCAGGCCAAGGTCATGGCCAAGCTCGAAAAGCAATGGGCCGAAGAGCGTTTCAAGGAACAGGCCTACCAGCAGTGGAAGGCCGAGCAGGAGCAAGCGAAAGCGGTGGATGCTCTTAGCGCAGCTGCCTCGGGGAAGAAGGTGTTGGCATCCCCTGCATCAAACATCTCGATGCCTTTGGGACTCCCACCCGAAGCGCAATACGCCTTCCTGCACGGCGGGGCTGCCGCCCAAGAGTGGATTGACAAGCATGGGGGTGATTTGATAGAAGAATATCAGACTCGATTAACTAATGTACCAACGGTGATAAACCCAATACTTACTCCTTTTCCAACGCCAACCCAGATTGCTGTCGATGGAAATATTATAGCGTTGCAGGGTATTTATAGGTGGAACATGGAGCATATAGTACCCAAAATACTAGAATTTGAGGCTGAACAGGGACTTAAAAAAGGTCACTTAACCATCGCTGCCTTAACTGGCGAAGTTGATAGGTGGGCAAAAAATAAAGACATTAAGGATATGATGATAGATGTTTATGGCAACAGAATTCATTATCTGTCGAGCTTAGTGGGTGATTATTCTTATGAAGGTAAAATGAGTTTGTTGCACTTTTTCTCTGACAGCCATCAGACAAAGTTCGATAGCAGGTTCAAAGAGAGTTTCTTATTAGAGAATAACGCCAAATTTAAAGACAATGATGAACGTATTTTTTGGATTGAGGAATCTAGATGGACTGCTGCAGAAGAAATGTATAATGCGATATTTAATCAACCTGAAAAATATGCATCTTTTGATCCTATAAACAATATTGCAGATATAAATAAACCATTTAATCATGGAATTGTGTTTGATTTGAGTAAAGTGGCAAATCTTGATATGTTTAATAATCCAACAATAGGCACCGGCGCGAATCAATTTTTATATTATGAAGATGTAGTTTACGAGGGCAAAGATACGATAAACACAATTCTGTCATATTGCCAAGAACAATATTTTTATAATGGTATACAAATAGAAGGTTGCACAATTGTTGAGTGAGATGATTAAAAAACTTCTATTTGGCATTAATTTTTTGACATGATAAGAATCAACGTCTACTCAATTATACGTAGGGTGACCTTTTTCGCTCATTAGCCAATCTCTTTGATAATTCCGCCCGAAACTGGGCAAAAGCTCACCAATCTCGCATCAGATATGCTGTAGATAATCTTAATCACTGATGTTACGCAGCTTTGAGAACTTGAAGTTCATCAAAGGCAACACGAATGGCTTTGAGATACAAATGGGCTCGCAAGGCAAAATGATTGAGATGTCGCTGGATTTTGAGACACTCCAACTTGAAAGTGGCATACAGGACTGCAAAGACATGATTATTCTGAGTTGTGACTCTGCGCACCGGGGCTTTGCCCAAGGCTGCATTTTGCTTGAGTGATTTATGGAAAACTTCTATCGGCCATCGTTTTTGATAGGTCGCTAGAATCAGCCCTCGCTTCACCGTTGAATTGCTGCAAGCCAGATAGAGGGTGCCTGTGCTGCCATCTTTGTTGTTGAAAACTTGGCGCACGAGTTGTACAGGAAAAGGCACGTCTTTGAGCCAGCCTGTAAACAAAGTCTCTTCTTGCCAGGACAGTTCATCAATCGGAGTGAAACGATTGGCCTGATGATCTTCGTCGCTCACCGCAACCAAGCGATTCGTTTTCAATGCACAGATGAAGTCTTTTTTGAGCGTTTCCTTGATGTGGCTCATGTTTTCTTTGGAAGCGAACCAAGTATCAAACAAAACGAAGCGAAAAAGTAGTTCGTTTTGGACGCAAACGTCAAGCATCGCTCGCATCAGTTCATTCTTGGTGACCAAGCTGGCTCGTTTGAGTTTGCGCGTCTTGAGATCGCAATACTCGATTGGTTTTTTGATCAACTCAAAGGCCACCGGAATGGAAATGTCGCCAACTTGGTACAAGCAATTCAGCAAGTTGAACCCTTGTACTGCGCGACCTTTACTGTGATCATAATGCCAGCACATCACTTCGTTTTCATCCGTGTACGGTTTTTCTTGGATAGTGTCATCCAAAATCAACGCAGCATCTTCACGTTCCACTTTACGAACCATTGGTTTGACTTCGTGCCACAAATCTTTCGAGGTGTACTCACGCTCAGATAGAAAACGAGTGACTTGGTCATGACTGACTTGTCCATTCACCATTGCAGAGAGACCCGTTGCCGTAGCATATCCAAAGGTGCTGAGCAAATAATCGGTGTAGAGTTCGAGATGTTCTTTGTTCATGCACCGATCTTAACCGATTTTCAAACGCTCTATGCGTAACATCAGTTAATCACAGAAATTTTCAGAGAACTGGTATGGGTAATGGAGTAAAAAAAATGAAAAAAATACCTATATTAATAATAGCTCTTCTTCTGTTTGTTTACATGTTGATTTCTTGCTCAAATTTTGATGATAAACCTCGTGAAGTCCCTGTAACTCCTCACGCTCAGAATGAAGATTTTATTGATGGGCCGATAGGCAACCAGTTGAAAATGACTCGCAATTGCATCGCAACGACTTTAAACGAATTTGAGGTAGAAGCACAGCTAATATTTAAGAACGTTAGTACTCAAGGTTACATGAATTTCTTTTTGCCATCGGGACCGTTATATGATCTCTCTGATACCCAATGGACACAATATTACATTTCTCCAAACCACGATGAGTATATTTATTATCAAAAGGATGTTGGCTGGTTTTATGTTCCCAAACCTGCCAAGCCAACAAGTGATTATCTTGTCACAGAACAACTCCCGGATTTTGATCAAACTTTTCTTATCTTTAATTGGTTCTATGAAGATCATTTGCTCTTGGAGCATTATGTCAATGACCCTATACAAGAACTAAACCTGTTGAATTTGCGCACCAAAGAGTATGAAAAAATTCTATTGGATTTACCTGATCCATTATTTTTCGAGAATCAATATTATGGAGAAAACGAATTTGACAAATATAGGTTTTCAGTAGAAACCAACAAGCAATTGACACGGGCGCTATTTTATTCATTGGACAAAACGAAGAAAATTTACTGGGATATTGAGAAAGAAAAAATACTAGCGGAATTCCCCATAAATTCTGATGATTTAAACGGCCCGCCAGGACAATTTTCGCCTGATGGAGAAGATTATTATGTATTGTTGAATGTAATGGCAGATGCGGATACAAACGATGCTCAAAAAATTCAAGAGATGTTTCATGTTGATCGGGATGGGAACATTAATCAACTAACGAATTTTGGTGATTATTACTCTAGTGTAGAAATTAGCATGGAACCAATATTTCATGATAACCTGTATATTCCCTTGTGGGTTGACTTGAAGGGTAAGAAATATCTTGTTGAAAGTGAGACTGAAGAAGAAATTCCAAAATTGATATTCCTCAATACCAGAACAGGCGAATTAAGGGGCATTTGCTTTGTTGAAGATTACCGTTTTGGGGAAAGGCGAGTTGTAGATTGGATTGTTTATGGAGATTATTTTTTGATACCACTATATCCGCCTGGCGAATCCCAACACCCAGTGTGGCATATCGTAAATTTAATTAGAAATGAAGTATATTCTTTAAATTTCCCGTATTCGCCCGATTTGTTATATGTGGGATGGCTTTCTTATGAGTGGTGAAAAACTTGTTGAAACCATATCAAGTGATTTTATGTTTCCCCTCATCGAACGCCACTGGCCAAAACTGGCCCTCATCCTGACCGTGGCCCTGTTTGCCGGGCTGCTCTTTGCACCCGCTCTGGCGTAGGGATTTGCCACACCTTTTATCATCCTGACCCTGGGCATGGGCGTCCTGCTGTTGGCCCTGCGTCACTGGCGGGCATATCAGGCCGGGAAAGTGTCTCGGCTGGAACTAGCGCGGAATGTCTTTGTCGAAACCGCCAGTCTGTTGCTGGTTTTCATCCTGGCGCGTTTTGTCGGTGGGCATGTGGCAGAGTTTGTTGGCGCAGATTACGGATGGCTGCTGGCGCTATTGTCCGCGATTGTTGTCGGTGCGGCGGCGGGGTTGGCGGTCAAAAAGATGCTGGGGCATTTGGTCAAGTAAAGATAAGTATCGCTATACGTTTCTCAGTTAAGGCTACAAGTAAAATTGCGAGACAATGATGAAAAAAATATTTTTTTTCTTGCTTGTATTTTTGCTAGGCTGTTCGCCTCCAAGTGAAAATGTTAATGATAACAAGGTTACATCATATCCAACAAAACAAATAACAACTCCCGGCCCAACATCAACATTTCAAGCGGTTTCGCCCAATATAGGCGCTACAATTGCTCCAAATCTATCGGATGTTTGTAGCAAATCCGTGGATGATACCCAATCAGAAAATATAGATTATTTCGCAATAGCGCATAACTTGCTAAGATTTTGAAAAAAGGGGTTCACATGGCAAGCTTACTCTGGTGCAAAGGAGTGAGCCATTCGAACCCAAAGACATTGTTGCCCGGAAGCGACATTGGTGTGTGCCTGT
>JAKLPV010000235.1 GCA_022013685.1 Anaerolineae bacterium | reverse complement strand
GAGCTTTCGGTGGTTGTCGAGCCTGTCGAGACATTCGTTTATGAAGTTTTAAAGGTGCTTCCTTGCGCTTCCAAAGCCGCAAGGCTATCGCTTGTTGTCAAAAGTCCAAAAAATATTGTTGAGCCTTTTGATAATCCCCTGCCCGAGCAGCCTGAATTCCAAGTTTCAGCAAATCTGCTTGCATAATGCCTCCTAAAAAATAACAACAAGCAAAAAAAATATTTCATGTTTGCCGACAACGGCTGAAAAATTCCAGTCAGTAAGATTTACCAAGAAAGGCCAGCATCTTGGCGTTATGTGTAGGTGGGATTGATAATCCGGTCTGGCCCTAGCGGTCTGTCATGCCAAATGTCAAAAAGCCAAAGTAATTTATTTATTCACATCAATAAACCGCCCATATTCATCCGGCAGCGGAATGCCAAACGCCTCACACAGCAAACGCACATCATGATAATCGCCATCGTCGAGGTCGTAGCCGCTGTGGAATTTAACCATCCATTCGGGGGTGATGCAGCGCACCGGGAAGCTGTCGATGGAACCAGAGCCGGTCAGCGAGTCGGGCGGGTAATCCAGGCCAAAGGTTAGCTTGCCGCTCTCGTCGAAGGTATAGGAGTGGAAATCGATCAGGCGGCCTTCATCATCACCCATCACAAAGTTGCAGTCGCGGGTGTCGTCGCGCGGCACATCGTGGTAGCCCCTGGCTTCAAGCAGGTCGCGGATTACCGGCACATCTTTATGCTCAACGGCAATGTCCAGGTCGACGTGAAGGCGGGTCTGGCGGCCCAGCAGGGCATCCACACCCCAGCCGCCGTCGAGGCAAGGCTCAATACCATACTCCCGGAGCAGCTTCACAAAGCCGACCACATCTGCGGCGCTCATTTCAGGGACTTCTTTTGTCACGGCAATTTTTGTCGGGCGTCAGGAATTTGTGCTGCCTGTGCTACAAAAACGGCCCGCCGCGCACAGAATCATTGCACCTGATACATTTCGGGTCGGCGCAATGCGTGACAGTCGGGTTTTGAACGATCGCGCGCGCAACCGTATCGATAAAAGTCCGAAACGGGTAAATTTTCCACACGCTTTGGCCCACCTGGATACTCGTTTCGATATTTTTCACATACGGGGCCAGGTTGTTGAATCCGTCGGAACAACTGCCCACTTCCACTTCCAGGGTCATGCCGATGCCTTTCGCCCAGCGCCTGAACAAGCGCCTTCCGGCTCTTTCCTCTGCAAAATGGATCGGTGTGGCGCTGGTCAGGTTTACCCCCGCAAGCACAAGATAAGCCGCTGATTTATGGGCGTATATCGCTTTGAGCGTTCCGTACACGTTGAGCGGGCTTTGAGCGCCAATGAGTTCTTCCGCCAGGGGCCCAAGAGCGGCAAATGAGTTGAGCGGATGCCTGCCCCTGGCACGCGCTTTCATTTCAAGCAGCCAGGCCGGGATGGCGCCCATTTCGCGAGAGATCATCGGGCTGTTTTGGTCATAAGCCACGGCTGTTTCAGAATCGAAAGATTCCGAGTAGTCGCTGCCGTTTTGGATTATTCTTCGATAGGAGGGGGTTGAAACTTCGCAGTCATAAGTAAACGTCGGCACAACCAGCGTGCAGCCGTTTTCGATGAACGCCTGAAGAATTGCATCAGCGCCTCCCTGCAAAAAACCGAAGGATTTCAGCGATGAATGCAAACAAACAATGCCATTCTTCAATCCGCTGGCCTGGATTGCTTCGACGATCTGGGTGCTTGAAGTCAGATTTTTCATGCGGCACTCTCTCTCCTATTCTAGCATAGGCCCCCAGAAAACAGAAATACTGCCCAAATCGGCTCTTGGGGAATCATCGTGGTAAAACCTTGCGTTTTTACGGCAAATATCAGAGAACCCCAAATCACGGGAATGCAAAACCGGCGTGTTCGGGTACAATATAGAAAATTTTCGGTCACATAGACAAAAGGAGAACTCATGTACCATACCATCATCATTGCCGGCAACGTTGGTCGCGACCCTGAAATGCGCTACACGCCCTCAGGCCAGCCCGTCACCTCGTTTTCTGTCGCAACCAATCGCCAGTACACCAGCAGCAGCGGCGAAACGGTCAAGGAAACCATCTGGTTCCGCGTCACAACCTGGGGCAAGACCGCTGAAGTCTGCAACCAATATGTCAAAAAAGGCAGCAAAGTTCTGGTCGAGGGCACGCTCCGCCCCGATCCGGCCACCGGTTCGCCAAAGATCTACCAGAAACAAGACGGCTCACACGGGTCGAGTTACGAAGTTACCGCCAATACAGTGCGCTTCCTTTCCAGCCGCGATGAAGCCGGCGGCATGGGCGGCGGAGACATGGGCGGCAATTTTGTCGGCGCGCCCGAAGAAGATATTCCCTTCTAGGTATACTCAGCAGATGACAACTTGCCGCCCGGCAGGTTGTCATCTTTTTTGGGAGATGAGATGACAGAGACGACCAAACCCGGCCCCCGGCCAACCACCTCGCTTGAAGTCCCGGCTGAACTGCAACCGGTTTACGCCAACCTGGTACGCATCGCCCACTCTCCCGCCGATATGGTGCTCGATTTTGCGCACCTGCTGCCCGGCGAATCGCGCGCGCGTATCGGGTCGCGCATCCTGATGTCGCCGCTCAGCGCCAAACTGTTGCACAAAGCCCTGGGCGAAAACCTGGCGCGTTACGAAGCCGCTTTCGGCGAGATTAAAGTTCCCTCAGCTTCAGCTTCACTGGCCGACCAGCTCTTCAAACCCTTCCAACAGCCGCCAGACGCCCCGTCGCCCGAAGAAGACAAACCTCGACCAGAATGATAAACCCATGCAAAAATTAGAAGAAATTTCAGAACAAATCCGCAAGACATTCGACTCACGCACCGCTGCCCGTGACCAGGCCCTGGCCCAGGCGCGCATGCTCACCCGGCACTGTTCGCAGGCCATCCGAGCCGTCCACCGCAGTGAGGAAGATACCATGCGCCAGCAACTGGCCGAAGCCAGCCAATTGGCCGAGACGCTGCGCACCAGCCTGCGCGATTACCCCGACCTGTATTATGCCGGTTACACCCAGGACGCGCTCAAGGAATTTGTCGAGGCCAACGTTACCTGCGCCCTGATCCGCGGCGAAGCGCTGCCAGGTCTGGACGCGCTCAAAGCCGAACCCGCCACCTATCTGAACGGCCTGGCCGAAGTGGTTGGCGAACTGCGCCGCCGCTGCCTGGACATTCTGCGCCACGGCTATTCTGACGAGGCCGAACGCCTGCTGACCCAGATGGACGACATCTACGCCGTGCTGGTGACAATGGACTATCCCGACGCCATCACCAACGGCCTGCGCCGCCAGACGGATGTTGCCCGCAGCATCATCGAAAAAACGCGCGGCGATATCACCTTCAGCCTGCGCGGCGGACACCTGGCCGAGGCCATCTCCCGATTAAGCGCCCGGCTGGGCGGCGAAAACCTGCCCGATGCTCCGACGCTGACCCGTTTCGGAGGCAAAGACGAGTAAAATGGCGCGCGGCGGACGGAAATACCCCCTGATTCTGTACCGGCACCTGCTTGGGCGTTGGTGGTGGCCTATCTTTGGCCTGGGGCTCGTCTTGCTGCTCTATGTCGGCCTGTTGTGGGGCGCAGAATGGTTTTTTATTGACCCGGCGGAAAATCCATTGATCACCCTGCCAGATTTCAGTGGCATTGTGCTGCTTGTGCTGGGGGGCGTTGCGATTTTGTTCAGCCTGTTCGTGTTGAGCATCCGCAATTTTGCCTATCTGCAACTCTTCGGCGACCATTTCAGGATTGTTACACCCTTTCTGCGTCTGAAAATTTCCTACAAGCGCATTCAGCGGGTTACATCCTCCGAATTCTCAGCCTTGTTCCCGCCGAGCAAGTTATCATCCACGCAGCGTGAGATCCTTGGCCCGATGCTTTCGCGCACAGCCAATATCGTCCACCTGACAAAATCGCCGCTCACGCGATTTTGGCTGAAATTATTCCTTTCGCCTTATTTCTTCTGTGACCAGACCCCTCATTTTGTCATCATTGTCAATGATTGGATGCGCTTGAGCACCGAACTGGATAGCGCCCGTGTCTCTGGCCGAGTACAACAACAGCCAAAGGCCAAACCCAAGTTGACCCCCGGTCTGCTGGATGACCTGAACAAGCACTTAAAATGACATCGTCATAAAAAAACTTGTGAAATACGTCACCAACAAAAGATGACATATACAGGTGGACGAAGGTGAAACAGACTAGTATCATAATGCTTAAGAGATAGGGCAATAGCTCCTACTGTCTCCTCCTTTGGCGAATGCCTCCATCGGGTCCTCCCCCCGATGGAGGCTGCGCTTTAAAGACAAAACTTCCGAGACCTGAAAGCCTCGGAAGTTTTGTCTTTGTCGAATTGTTTCGCGTTATTCGTACAGCGTCGCAGGGATGGCAGCCACCCCGCCGTAGACATAATTGTCACGGCGGCGAGCCAGGCGCGTGGCCGCGCGTTGCTCAGCGCGCCAGGCGTCGATCTTGCGCTGGACATGCGGCGCAAAAAAGCCTGCGTAACGCTTTTGCAGCTCGGGCAACCGCCAGTCATTGCCAGTTACGTGTCCGCGGCAACTGTGCGCGCCACAGCTACAGGGAAACTCGTCGTAAGGAAGTGTATCGCTCATCGCATAGTCGAAACAAACTTCTTCGCCGGGATGAATATTACGCATCGCAACCAGTGCTATCTGCCCCGAAAGTCCGGCATTCGGATAACAGGAGTGGTTGACATAATCACCTTCCCCGATTGGGCGCGGCACCAGGAAGTGGTTTTCTTCAACCTGGATACACAACGTCCGTTCAATTTCAGGAAGGGTAACAAAGGTGTCATATTCGTACACAACACCCCCGAAAACGGCTACGAGGTCGCCTTTTTTCAAAGGCTGTTTGGCAAAAATGCCGTTTCCGTTGCCATCGGCTCTCGGGCGGCCTTGCAGTTTAGGTGACAGATAAGTACTGAGATGCTCTGACATTCATAAAATACCCTTTCTTTTCGAGTTAAAGATTGACGGCGTCTCCCCGGGTGGCACCGGGAAAAACGCCAACGGCATTTAGTTTACAACAAAGTACCAGCCTGTAAAGGTTAAAAATGCCTGAATTTTTTATTTGCCCACACAGAAAAAAAAGGCCCCGCCCCCGCTGGCAGGTCTTTTTCGTCAATAAAACAGCCTATTTTATGCCGAATCGGCAAGGTGGTTTCAGCCTGCTTTTAACAGGATCCGACAAATCGGCCAATCCTATTCAAACAAGCGAACCTGGTGGCCCGTCAGCGCGAAGAAACGCTCCAGGGACTGCTTCGAAAGGACCAGGGTGGAGGTGTTGACCAGTGGATGACACAGGAAGTATTCCCCTGCCCAGGTCTCGGCATCGATCCACAATTCAACCTGGTGTGCGCTGTCGTTGACCAGGCCGAGCATGGTAACAGACCCACGTGTGACCCCCAGCAAGGCCTGCAGGTGTGTTTCAGAAGCAAAACGCAGTTTAGGATAATCCAACTGGTGCGACAGGCTGTCGAGATGCACCTGCTTTTCACAAGCGGTAACAGCCAGGAAAAACCGCCGGCCCTTCTTATCGCTCAAGAAGAGATTCTTGGTGCTAACCGCCGGCGCTTCGGGGCGGTGCAAGGCGGCTTCGGCGCAGGTATAAACGGCAGGATGACTGATGCGCTGGTGGACAAATCCATGCTGGTCAAGGAATGCCATCATTTGCTGTTCGCTATTGATGATCATGGTCAGGAGTTCACTCACAAGTGAATATCAACAATGGGCGAGGGTTTAGCGATATAACCCGGTCTGGATAATATAGTCGTGTACATCTGGGTGCAGGTAATAACGGAAAGATGCTTTCATGGCTACGCGCTGGCGAACCTGGCGGGATGAAATTTGGAGCAAGGGCACATCGACCATGAGTACTTTTTCTCTGATACCCGGCAAAACCCTTTCAAGCGCTTCCAGATCCACTTCATCGTACGGGCGGCGCATTACGCCCAGCCTGTGGCACAGGCGCAGGATTTCAGCCGGTTCGCGCCAGTTGGGCAGGTCGCGCAGGGAATCGCCACCCATCAGGTAGACCAGTTCTCGAGACGGGTCAGCCGCCCTGAGCTGGCGCAGCGTGTCAACGGTATAGTGCGGACCGGGCCGGTCCATTTCGACATCGCAAATCTCGAAGCGCGGCTCATCCGCAATTGCCAGGCGCAGCATTTCAAGCCGCCGGGCCAGCGGGGTGATCGGGTGATCCGGTTTATGCGGCGGGTCGGGAGTCAGGACCCACAGCAAGCGTTCCAGACCAAGCTGCGAGAGCGATTCGGAAGCAAGAATCAGATGCCCAAGATGGGGCGGGTCGAAGGTTCCCCCAAAAACACCGGTCAGGGATGTTGCCATATGAGAAGTATAACCGAAAGGTAACCGGCTAAGACCGGCGCAAGACCGCCAACGGGTCGCCGCCGCGCCAAATCGACAGTCCGTGCAAAAACAGGCCAAATTGCGAAAAAACAAACCAGAGCAGGAAAACCGTCAGCACGGTCGAGGCTGTATCCACCCAACCCGGCAAGGACTCGCTCAAATCTGCCGTCTGGGCGCGCCAGTCAGTCAGTCTTTGGTCATAATCATTGATGACGACCAGGAAATTTTGTAAATTTTGGCGAGTTTCGCCCAGATCGCCGCCCATCAGGTAAGAAGCATCATCAAGAAAAACGGTCGCTTTTTCGGCCAGTGCCTGCATGTCTGCGATTTGGCCATCGAGAGAAGAGCCGATCGCAATGATCTCTACCAGCAAATCGTCACCGGGAAGGTTCAGGCTCACAAAAGGAAGATCATTCAGTTGCTGCAAGAAAACCCGGATCTCCTCCACCGCCGCAATGGCGTTGTTGATCTGTTGGCGGGTGCCTTGCAGTCCCGGCACGAGTTGATTTTCGAGCGTGCCATCAACCTCGCCAAACAAGGCGCGAGCCTGCGAGAGCTCATCCTTGAGTTCGGCCAGGGTGGTTTCCGCAGATTCGACAATTCGCAAGGTGCGTTCAATTTCAAGCCGGGCATCTGTTAATGTTGATTGCGCCAGTTCAAGCTCAGAGTCGACCATCTGCAAACGGGACAAGGCTTCCTGGGTCAGGGGTTCGTTGTAAAACCAGGCTGCGCCCATCGCAACAAGGCCAAGTATGAAGAATAGCGCACTTAATCCGATCAGGGTTCCGGCAAAGATTTTTCGTGTCATGGCTCATCCTTTTGGCAAAGATAAAACCATTATAAACGAGCAAACCCGCAAAAATCACATAACTGCCTCTTGACAAAGTCTTCCAGTTAGGCTATTATCTAATTAGACATACGTCTAACGCAAACAGATACCTAACATCTATTTATCCGTACCCGCCAAAGGCTCAGGAGAAACAAACCATGACTCACAACTTGGAAATCCACACCGTGTTGGAAGAACGCGTCCGCCGCGCCGGCCCCGATTGGAGCATCGAACGCGCGCCGGCCCTGCCCAACGCCGCGCCCCTATTCCGCCTGCATCTCGACTTGCAATTGGGGCCAATCTTCATTACAATCGGCGACAAGATAGTGACCGAAACCTTTTAACATATCCTGTTTGCCAAGGAATCTGCATGACATCCAACAAAACCAGCGCCGCCCAGATAACGTGGGATTTTGGCACCGCGTATGAATTTTTCATCAGCCTGCACGTGCTCCATAACCCGGAATATCACGGTGTGCGGGCATCCTGGGCCGCCGGGGTACGTTCGCGCATCCCGGCGGCCGAGCGCAGGCTGCTCGAGGAAGTGATGCCCTTCATCGCTCCGCCGCTGGATTGGATCTACCGCCTGACACAACCGAAAGACACCTTGAGCGCACTCTACACTTTGCGCCAAATCCCTGCGGCCGAGCGTTTCAAGCAGATATTTATGGCTGAAGGCCATGCAGATGACGAATATGTCAGACTGCTTGAGCAAATTGCGCAAAAGTCTGCCTGGGATCAGGCAGACCTGCAAGCCATGCGCAAAACAATGGGCAAAAAAGATAAAAGCAAATATAACGATGAAAGCATCGGACGCTTCCTGGATTGGTGGGTACGCCCTGCCGAACTGGGGGAAGCCTATTTGAGCGCCCTGCAAGCCTACCAACAAGCTTTCTTCGAGGAAGAAGAGCGCCGGGTTGCCCCGGTGCTAAAAAGCGGGTTGAAACGCGCCCAGGAACTTGCTGAAAACCTGAGTACCCCGCAATTACTGACCGAACTAAGCCAGGGCGTACAATTTACAGAAAACGTTCTTGCAAAAAAAATAATCCTCGCCCCCGCCTACTGGATAACCCCGCTGGTCATGTACCGCGAAATCGGCGAAACGCACACACTGATCCTGTTTGGCGCGCGCCCGGCCACCATGGCCGATATTCCCGGCGAGTTGGTTCCCGATGACCTGTTGCGCAAACTGAAAGCGCTGGCTGACCCCACCCGTTTGAAAATCCTGCGTTATCTTTCGCACGAAGAACTGATGCCATCCGAACTGGCTCGCCGCCTGCACCTGCGCGCGCCAACCGTGACCCATCACCTGAGCGAACTGCGTCTGGCGGGCCTGGTCAACCTGCGTCTGCAAGGCCAGGAAAAACGCTACACTGCCCGCCAGGAAGCCCTGCAAAATACCTTTGAGCTTTTACGCAGCTTCTTAACAGCCCCTTCAGACGAAAACTAAGAAAATCATCGCCCAATGGCCGAAACCCATTACGATATCATCATCGTCGGCGCTGGTCCGGCAGGGATTTCAACTGCCCTGCACCTGGCCCAGATCATCCCCGGTATCGAAAAACGCACCCTGATCCTGGAGAAAGCCCACCATCCGCGCCACAAACTATGCGGCGGCGGATTATTGCCCGATGGTGAGATCGTCCTGCGTCAACTGGGGCTGGATATCAGCGAAATTGCGCATGTGAATGCGCCTTTTGCGCATTTCGACTTTGCCGGGCAAGGGCTGGCCATGACGGCCAATGACGGAACCGGGATTGCCTTTCGCTTGATCCGACGCGACGAGTTCGATGCCTGGCTGGTGGGTAAGGCCCGCGCCAGCGGATTCGACATCCGCGAGGGTGTCACCGTCAAAACAGTGGAAGCCTCCGCCCAAGGATGCGTTATCAGCACCGACCAGGGCGATTTTCACGCCAAGGCAGTCATCGGGGCAGATGGATCGAAGGGCATCACACGCCGGTTGGTTAATCCGCGTGAAAAACCGCACTCGGCCCGGGTGCTGGAACTGCTCGCGCCTCCCAAACCCGATTCGTCCCTTCACGTTCAGCAGGATGCCTATTTTGACTTCCGCCCCATTGTAGAAGGGATTGGCGGCTATATTTGGGATTTCCCAACTCTGGTGAAGGGTGTTGCCACCCGCTGCTGGGGCATTTATGATGCCAATTTCACACCCGGCGAGGCCAGCCGTTCGCTTATGGCTGCCCTGGCCGATGAGATGAAAACACATGGCTACAACCTGGAAGACTACAAGATCGAGGGTCACCCCATTCGCTGGTTCGAGGCCTCGGGCGAGTTCTCAGTTCCCGGCTTGATCCTGGCCGGTGACGCCGCCGGCGTCGATGCCCTATTCGGCGAGGGGATTGCCCCGGCTCTGGGCTATGGTCGGATTTCCGCCAGGGCAATCAAATCTGCCTTCGAGAAAAACAACTTCTCTTTCATCGATTACAAAAAACGGGTTTTATCTTCAGAAATGGGGAAATCATTACGCCTGCGCACCCTGACTGCGCGCATTTTTTTCGGCATCCGCAATGCCCCCATCCAGCGCTTTATCTGGACCAAGCTGGGCGCGCCGACAACGTTTTATGTGCAGAATTTTCTGGTCTATTGGGCGAACAGGCAGAAATAAATCAACTCTTTACTCGCTTTATAAATCCGGGGGTATTCAAGTTTCTTTCCAACAAGTAGGTGAAATAGCCTTGCATCAGGGTCTCAAGTTCTTTTTGCTCTTCAACCGTGGGATTGGCGCGGGCGGCATCTTTGAAGTTGCTGCGCTGAAAGTGGCGCAGGTATTTGAGCGACCCCATGCTGATTTGCCACAATCCCGGCAGGCCGTTGCCACAGCGCGGACAGATCACTCCGCCCGACAAAACCGAAAAATACTGGTCTTCGGGCAAAATATCACGCCGGCAGTTGCTGCACATAAATAACTGTGGCCTGAAGCCCAGGCTGTCGAGCAGGCGCATTTCGTAAAAGCGCAGCGCCAACCAGGGCTCGATCTTCAAGGCAAGCCTCCCCAGAGTCTCGGTCAGCAAGCGGAAGATAACCGGGTTTCCACCTTCCTCGTCATAAGTGAAACGGTCGAGCAGTTCCATTGCATAGGAGGCGTAGCCCAACAGCATCAAATCTTCGCGCAGGGGCAGGTAGGCATCCAGGGTCTCGACCTGGGTCACGATGGACAGATCACGAGCGCGCGCCAGTTGGACGGTAATGTGTGTGAACGGTTCCAGATGTCCGGCTTTGCGCGAACGCATCTTGCGCGCGCCCTTGGCCACCGCCCGCACCTTTCCGTATTCGCGGGTATAAAGCGTCAGAATACGATCCGCCTCGCCCCAATCGGCGTGGCGCAAGACAATGGCTTCAGCGCGGAAAGAACGAGGTGTTTCCATGGGTTGGTTATTCGATACTGGATAATCGATACTCGGACTTTGAGCAATCAGCCTCGAATATCGATTATTCGGTCTTCATCGGCAAATGCGCTGGTGTAAAAGCCAGCGGCAGCAACTTGCCCACCGTGGTTTCGGAGATCAGTTGCCCGGCGCCGTCGGCGATCAGCACAACCGTATCCAGGCCAAATTCGGCCAGCACCTGGCGGCAGCCGCCGCAGGGTGAGCCGCCGTTGTCGGTCACAACCGCGATCACCTCGAACTCGCGCTCACCTTCAGAAACGGCCTTGTAGACCGCCACTCGTTCGGCGCACATCGTGGTCGGGTAGGCGGCGCTCTCAACATTGACGCCGGTGTAGATACGCCCGCTCTTTGTGCACAGGGCCGCACCCACCCGGTAATTGGAATAAGGCACATAGGCCCGTTCACGGGCTTCGTTGGCAAAATCGATCAAAGATTGGCGTTCTTCGTTTGTCATTTTTTATCCAACTTCTTGATTGCCCGCGCCGGAACCCCGACCACCAGCGTATCTTCGGGTACGTTCTTGGTCACCACCGCGCCCGCGCCCGTCCGCGAACGCGCGCCGATCGTCAGTGGGGCCACCAGCATCGTATCAGAGCCAATAAAAACATCCTCGCCGATCGTGGTGGGGTGTTTCTTTTCGCCATCGTAGTTGCAGGTGATCGTCCCGGCGCCGATGTTGGTGTTTGCGCCGATCTCAGCATTGCCGATGTACGAGAAATGGCCCATCTTGACGCCTTCGCTCAAGTGCGAATCTTTGACCTCTCCAAAGTTGCCCATGTGGACATGATTCCCCAGGTGCGCGCCTTTGCGCAGCCGCGCAAACGGCCCCATATCCACATCGTTTTCGAGCACGGCGCTTTCCAGGTCAGACATCAGCACTTTGCAGCGGTCGCCAATTTTTGTATTACGGATGATGCTATTCGGCCCGAGGACGCAATCTTCGCCGATGGATGTTTTACCGTGCAAGTAAGTGTTCGGCCACAGGATCGTATCGCACCCGATCTTGACTCCGGCTTCGATGTAGATAGTTTCAGGCTGGATCATGGTCACGCCGTTCAGCATGTGGCCTATATTGATGCGTTGTCTCATGGCCGCTTCGGCCTCCGCCAAATGGACGCGGCTGTTGACGCCGATCGTTTCGATCATATCGTCCATAACGATGGCCTGTACCGGCAAATTGGCTTCAATCGCCAGCGCCACCGTGTCGGTCAGGTAATACTCACCCTTCGGCGAAAGCGGAATCCGTTTCAGCGCCGCCCACAGCCACTCGGAGCGGAAGCAGTATGCGCCGACGTTGAGTTCCTTGATCGCCAATTGCGAAGAATCGGCCTGGGCCTCCTCCACGATCGCGGCAACGGTGCCATCCGCCTTGCGGAAGATCCGCCCAAACCCGCGCGGATCTTCCGCGATGACGGTCAGCAAGCTCATCGGGCCAGGATTGGCCTTTTGGGCCGCCACCAGCTTCTGGACAGTTTCGGCGCGCAAGAGCGGCATATCGCCATAGGTGACCAGCACCAGGTCGGTTTGGCCGCCGCTTAACAGGCTTTCAGCCTGCATGACAGCGTGGCCGGTGCCAAACTGCTCTTCCTGGATGACAAAACGCGCCGCTTCGCCAACCGCATCCTGGACTGCTTCAGCCCCATGTCCAACCACCACGACCGGGGTTTCGGTGCTAACAGCGCGGGCGGCGTCGAGGGCATAAAAAACCATCGGCTGGCCGCAAATCTTGTGCAGCATCTTGGGTAGTTTGGACTTCATGCGTGTGCCTTGCCCGGCGGCAAGAAGTACAGGGGTGATTTTCATCTGGTTATGTTTCCTGAAATAGGGTTAACAAAAAGAGCCTGCGCTGGTGGCGCAAGCCCTGTTTGTAGGTTTTGAAAATAGGCTGGGGCGCCTGGATTCGAACCAAGATCCACGGCTCCAAAGGCCGGTGTGCTGCCATTGCACCACGCCCCAGTGAGCGGGCAATATTGTATCACAGGGCTTGAGAGCGCGCAACGGCGCAATCTCGATTCATTTTTTCTCTTCGGTTTTCGGGGCCAGGCCCAACTGGGCGGCCTGTTCGTAGGTCAGTTTGTCCGGCTCAGTATATTGCGGGCCTTGCTCAAGGGCTTGATCCCAGAAAGCGTTGGCATCGACTTTGGTTTCAGATGCCCTTTTGAGCAACTCATCAAATTCAATCGGGATGGTGACTGATTCCATGTATGCAGGCACACCTTGTTGTTTTGGCTCTTCGGGCAAATCTGCAACCCCGATTTGCTCAAGAACTGCCAATATTTCAACCGCGCTGGCATTAAGCGAATCGATGGTCTTGGAAATGGATGCCAAATCAGCCAGTCCGCGCCCGATGATCCACAAAACGTGCGCCTGTCCAATCGGGATAAAAACCAGATCGTGTTCATCACAATCGAATAAGTGAAGGTGGTATTTGCCCTTGCCAAGCAGGCTGGCAACTTTCTGCGCAGCATTGTGCATACCCATCAGGGATGAGATTAATGAAACCCTGTGATTGGTGTCTGGCAGTTCACCAGCTTCAGCCTGGACATGTCCCAGGCTATCCAGCAGGAATACCGTTTCAGCAGCGAATGACTTGCGTAACCCCACCAGCAAGTCGGCCAGGCCCTTGCGTTCTTCCTCTTCTTGTTCGGCAGGAGCTTGCAGAATGGTACGCGCCAGGTCCAGGGAACGCTCGACTGCGTCAAGAAAATCTCCCATTGGGACGGGTTTGGTAAAGAAAGCGTCTGCGCCGGCTTTCTCGATTTCGGCGCGCGTTTTTGGTTCCGAAACGCCGGAGATAATAATTATCTTCATCTCCGGATAACGGGAGCGCATTTTTTCCATCAGTTCAAGACCGCTCATGCCTGGCAGGCGATAATCGACAACCAATAGATCCACCGAAACACGGCTGGCCTCGAGCAAAGCCTCCTCGCCAGAGGGCGCCTCGCTGACCTCCAACCCTTGCTCAATTGTTTCCAGCGCAGAGCGCAGCAAACGGCTTACATCACGCTGGTCGTCGACAATCAAAATACGTTTTGGCATATCTATCACCCGCAATCGGAAAAGATAAAATCATTATAAAACAAAAACACCCCGGTTCAATGTGGCGAGTTTTATAATAACAGACGGTAAAAAACCGCGTGTTCCGGCGGTTCTCACCTTATTGCTTAAGGAAATTCCGGCTTAATTATACAACCAACAAGCCACCCAGTGATCGGGAGCAACAACTTCCTTGAAAACGGGTTCTTCCTGTGAACAGATGTCTTTGACCACCGGGCAGCGCGGATGAAATCTGCAGCCCTTGGGCGGGTTGAGCGGGCTGGGCACATCACCCTTGAGAATGGTTCGTTCGCGCTTAAGAGTCGGGTCAGGAATGGGAATAGCCGACATAAGAGCCCTGGTATAAGGGTGCAATGGGTTGGCAAACAATTCATCGCGCCCGGTCAGTTCAACCATCTTGCCCAGATACATAACCGCCACCCGGTCTGAGATATGCTCGACCACGCTCAAGTTATGGGCAATAAAAAGATAGGTCAGGCCAAACTCGCCCTGCAAATCTTTCAGGATATTGAGCACCTGAGACTGGATGGAAACATCCAGAGCCGAAACCGGCTCGTCGCAGACGATAAACTTGGGGCGCAGGGCCAAAGCGCGAGCAATGCCGATGCGCTGCCGCTGTCCCCCCGAAAACTCATGCGGGTAACGGCGCGCGTGATAATCTTCCAAGCCAACTTTTTTGAGCGTATCGATCATCATATCGAAACGTTCCTGGCGCGTGCCAATATTGTGGATGTTCAACCCTTCCATGACCGATTCGCCTATCGGCATGCGCGGGTCAAGCGAGGCATACGGGTCCTGGAAAATGATCTGCATGTTTCGGCGCATCTGTTTCAGTTCTGCGCCGCGCAACTTAAGCACATTCTGGCCGTCAAAGGTGACTTCACCCGAAGTTGGCTCGATCAGCCTGAGCATCGAACGTCCGACAGTGGTCTTGCCGCAGCCCGATTCACCCACCAGCCCCAGGGTTTCACCCTCGCGAACGATAAACGAAACCTTATCAACCGCCTGTACATAAGCAACAACCCGCTGCAATAACCCAGCGCGCACCGGGAAATATTTAACCAGATTCTCGACCTTGACCAGTTCTTTGGCGTCTGCCTTAATCCCTGTAGTGGTGTGTGTTTCGAGCATTTCAGTCATGCGTCAGCCTCCCGGCTCTCAAGCAAAATCAGCAATAGTAAGCGGCGCGCGATGGCCTTCGGCATCCTGGTAAAGCCAGCAACGGACCTTATGTTCGTGCTCAGTATCTTGCAGCTCCGGTGAGTGGACAGTGCAAATCGCCAGTCCATGCTCTTCTCGGGCGCGGCAGCGCGGCGCGAAACGGCATCCGGGCGGCAGGTTGACCAGGTTCGGCACCGAACCCGGGATGACTTCCAGGCGGTCTTTGAGCTTGCCCAAAACCGGGATGGAGCCGATCAAGCCCTGGGTATAAGGATGCATTGGTCGGGCAAAGATGGTCTGGACGTCAGCCTGCTCAACGATCTGACCGGCATACATCACGGCGACACGCTCACACATTTCAGAGACCACGCCCAGATCGTGGGTAATCAGGATGATGGCCGTGCCGATATTCTCGCGCAGATTGCGCATCAAATCCAAAATTTGGGCCTGAATGGTCACATCCAAGGCAGTGGTTGGCTCATCGGCAATCAACAAGTTGGGTACACAGGCCAGTCCCATCGCAATCATTACGCGTTGGGCCATGCCGCCTGAAAGTTCATGCGGGTAAGCTTCGGCGCGCCTGTCCGGCTCGGGAATACCCACCATCTGGAGCAGTTCAACCGCACGGACACGTCCCGCTTCTTTGTTCAATCCTTGGTGAATTTCAAGCACTTCAGCAATTTGATCGCCCACCTTGAAGACCGGATTAAGCGCTGTCTGCGGCTGTTGAAAAATCATCGAAATACGGTTGCCGCGCACCTGGATCATGTCTTCTTCACTGGCCTTGACCAGGTCTTTGCCCTCGAAGAAAATTTCACCCTCGATAATTTTTCCCGGCGCGCTGATCAGGCGCATGATGGAGAGTGAGGTTACACTTTTGCCGCAGCCCGATTCGCCTACCAACCCTAATACTTCACCGGGATTGACGTAAAAATCAACACCATCCACCGCCTTGATTTCTCCATCTTCGGTAAAAAAATATGTCTTGAGATTTCGTACTTCGAGCAAAGGTTGAACACTATCGATCATAAAATGACTCCCTGCCAAAGAATAAGCACATACAAAAACAGGATGGCGAGAGTTTATTTCTCGCCATCCTGTCAGATTTACTTGTCGCCGTCACGGCGCTCACGCACATAGCCCGCTGACCAAATCAGCGCCAATGCCACCCCTACCACTGAACCAGCATAAGAAGCAATCAGAATGAACATGTTCGGCGGCAGTATCTTGGTAATTGTCAGGAAGGGAACGACAACACCGGCAAGCACCAGCAAAAAACCGATAATCAACAGGCGATAGAAGCGTAAAGCGGACATTTTATTTATATAACCAACAAGCGGCCATGCGCTCGGGGGCCGGTATAAACTCAGGCGGTACTTCCACTTCGCACAGCCCCTGAATGGCCTGGGGGCAGCGCGGATGGAAGCGGCAGCCTGAAGGCGGGTTGACAAGACTCGGCGGCTCGCCCGGCGGCAGTTCGCGATAGATCGATGCATTGCGGGCGTCCGGGTCGGAGGTCGCTTCGAGCAAAGCCTGGGTGTAAGGATGGAGCGGGTTCTGCACCAGAGGTTCAATACGGCTGCGCTCAACAAGTTTCCCGGCATACATAACGAAGATCCGCTCCGAGAAGTAGCGCACAGTCGAAAGATCGTGGGTAATGTAAATCACAGCCAGGTTGTGCTGCTCCTGCAAATTGCGCAGCAACCTGAGTATCTCGACGCGAACGGAAGCATCCAGCATCGAAACCGGTTCATCAGCCACCAACAATTTTGGCTCCATAATCATGGCGCGGGCGATGACAATACGCTGCTGCTGTCCGCCGCTCAACATGTGCGGGAACTTCTGCAAGAAATCATCAGCGGGACTCATCTTGACTTCGTCCATAACCTTGTAGATGCGTTCCATGCGCTCAGATTTACTACGAATTCCATTGATGATGAGCGGCTCTTCAAGGATGCGCTCGACGGTCATGAACGGGGCCAACGCGCCATATGGGTCTTGCTGGACATAACCAACCTGCGAACGATACCACTTTAGCTCGCTGCGATCCATCTTGCTCATATGGCGTCCCTGGAAAACAATATCGCCCTTGGTGGGGACATTAATGCCCAGGATGGTTTTCATCAGGCTCGATTTTCCGCAACCGCTCTCGCCAACCACCGCGGTTGATTCTCCGTATTTCAAATCAAAGGTAACGCCGTCGACCGCGCGCACATAGCCAGCATGCCCAAAACCCCAGCGCTTTAGCTCAAACCAGACGCGCAAATCCTCTACCGAAAGCAACGTATCCCCGACCTGCGTTTTTGGGGCATCATTGTTCAAAGTAACATTCAAAGCCATGCGATTGCTCCTCAATCTCAATAATGCAAACTATTCGTACAGCCAGCACTTAACCAACCGGTCTTGTTTCTCAAAAACTGGCGGTTCCTGATCGCATTTCTCAAAGCGCTGCGGACAGCGATCGGCAAAGCGGCAGCCCTTTGGAGGATCAAGCAAGCTGGGGGGCTGGCCGGTGATAAAAATAGGCTCTTTATCTCCGCGCAGGCGCGGCACGCTGGCCATCAACATTTGCGAGTAAGGATGCAATGGCTCGGTAAAGAAACGCATGGCATCGCTCGCTTCGATAATCTGACCGGCATACATGACCGCAACACGGTCAGCCAGTTCGCTGGATGTGGCAATATCATGGGTGATGAGGATGAAGCTGATCTCAAGTTCTTTTTTGATGCGTTTGAGCACATTGAAGATATTGGCCTGGGTTAAGACGTCCAAGGCAGATGTTGGTTCGTCAAGTACGATCAGGCTCGGGGCCGTCACCAGAGACATGGCAATTGCCACGCGCTGGCGCATGCCACCGCTCAGCTCGAAAGCATAGCGGGTTAGAAAGTCAACCGGCACACCAACATGCTGGAACATCTTTTTGGCCTGAGCAAGCGCTTCTTCTTTTTTAACGCCGTGGTGAACCATCATAGGCTCAGCCACCTGATCGCCAACCCGCAGAACAGGGTTAAGGGAATTCATGGCGGCCTGTGGAACCATTGACATGCGCACCCAGCGAATCTGCTGGCGATATTCTTCATCGCTCAAGGTCATCGTATCCTGTCCGTCCAGGATAATCTGACCGCTGTAGGTATCGACGTTGCGTGGCAACAGACGAAGTAAAGCTTTAGCCAGAGATGTCTTGCCGCACCCCGATTCGCCCAGCACGACCACGGCTTCTTTGAATCCCAGTTCAAAATTGACTTTGTCCACCGCCTTGACAGGGCCTCTGGCCGTGCGAAAATACAAAACCAGATCTTTAATGGTGAGTAATTTTTTATCAGCCATGAGATTACATTCCTCGCAAGCGGGGGTTGAAGATGCGGTCGAGCGAGAAGCCCAACATCGAGAAACCAAGACCAGTCAGCATCAGCAGAACGGCCGGCTGGACAATCCAGTAATAATAGCCGTTATACAAGGCACCGTTAAACTGGGCGTCATTGATGACTTTGCCCCAGGTTGGCAGCACCGGGTCGCCCAGGCCGAGGAAGGCCAGAGCGGCTTCGAGAAATACGAAACTGGGGATGCCAATCACCAAACCCGGAATAAGCAGCGGGATGATGCGCGGGATGAGGTATTGGAAAATGATGCGAGCGTCACTGGCGCCGTAAGCGCGCGCCGCTTCGATGTAGGTCGATTCGCGTACTTGCATAAAGATGGCGCGATAGGTTTTGATGGCGCCGGTAAAGATACTCAAGGCAATCGTAAAACCCAAAATCACCCAAATGCTTCTTGAGTAAAACGTTCCGACCATAATCAGGATGGACAGGAAAGGCAAAACCAGGTTGATTTCGGTAATACGCTGAATGAGTTCATCCACCCAGCCGCCAAACCAGACCCCGACTGCCGCAAGAACCATGGTCGCCAGGCCAGTACCCAGTGAAGCCGCCAGGCCAAACGCCAGCGCAATCGGAATGCCCCACAGCAACGCCACTGTCAGGTCGCGGCGCTGGTGGTCGGTGCCCGCCCAACCGTGCAACTGTCCGTGTAAAACAAATTCGGCATCAAGATTAGAATTTTCTTCGAATGTAATGCCTTCGATCACAATCTTATAAGTGCCTTTGAGCGGCACCGGCGTTTCCGAAGCTGGGTCGGCAAACAAGGCTATTTCAGGGGAAATGCCCTGCAGGCGACGCACCAGGCGCGTATCTTGCAGGAAGCGGTAAGACTGTCGCGACTGAATACTCATGTCTGTGATACGCAGTTCCCGCCCATCCGGGGTATACCAACGAACCGCTACAAAAGGTAGCTTTTCGTCGTAATCCGAACGGAAGTAAAAAATCAAATCCTTGGGAAACTCGTCATAATTGTATTCAAATGTATAGGTCAGGGTAATGTCGGAACCAGCCTCACGCGGGCTAACCACTTTTTCAGCAAGTTCCTTCTGCAATATCGAATTTTCTTCTTCAAAACTGGCAATCAGGATGGTCTGCGGCAGGTCTTTCTGGGTAAAATAATTAAACCACGCTGGAGCTGCATTTTTCGGGTTTTGATACCAAACATCCTCACCGCCACGCCATAAACGAATGGCTTCGCTGTAAGGAATAGCTAGCATGGCATAAACCCCTGTGCCAAACAGGATAAAGATGATTAACAGTCCAAAGACCGCCGATGGGTATTGTGCAATATCACGGAACGTTTTTAGTAATGTTTTCATTAGTTTCCACCCACTTTAACTCTTGGGTCGACCAGCGCATACACAAAGTCGAGCAAGAAGACCGTGATCGCCAGCAGGTAGGCAAAAATAATCGTTGAGGCCACAATTACCGGTGTATCATACTGGCCAATCGCGCGAAAGACAGTGCGCCCCAGGCCAGGCCAGTTAAAAACTGTTTCGGTAATAATCGCCCCTGACCATAGACTGATCAATAGCAGGGCAAAACTGGTAACGATAGTCGGCAAGGTTGGGCGCAAGATATAACGGCGTTCAATATCGCGGGAGGTCAGGCCTTTGGCCTTGGCCATCTCGACGTAATCTTCACTGGAATAGATGAGAAAAAAGGTGCGCCAATTGTAGATACTCAAGAATATCGAGGCCAGCATGAGTGAGGACGCAGGCAAAATCATATGGCGCATCACGCTAAGTGCGTACTCAAACCAGTTCTCAGGGGGTGGCGCATCAACCATGCCACCGAAAGGCAGCACCTTCAAAATAGCGGCAAAGATCAAGATCAAGAAAATACCATAAAACCAGGGCGGCGCAGCCGAGGTCGGTGAAAGAGCCACTACGGCTTTATCGATAAAACTACCGTAATGACGCGAAAGCGCCAGCGCAAGAAAGACGCTTGTAAAAAACAGAGCCAGATTTGAAAGCCCAAACAAGACCAGGGTCGAAGGCAGGCGTTCAAGAATAATATTGCTGACCAGTTTGGAACCGCTATCGCTTGTCATCTGCATGGCGCGGCCAAAATCCAGTCTGAGCGCGTTAACAAGGTAAGTAAGACTGCGAATAGCAAATGGACGATTAAGGCCCAAGCGTTCTTCTTCCACGCGGATCTGGTCTGCGATAATTTCAGAGCGCTGTTCTACAGTGTATTCACGATAGACCGGGTTCATGGAAATAGCAAGTGAAATATTCTGGCGGATCTCGCCCTTCAGGATTTCATCGACATAGCCACCCATGTTCGCAATTAAGATGGTCAGGTAAATGCCAATCACGACAGTAAAGAACAAAGTGACAAGGCGCAGCGCCGTATATTTTATTAAACGATTAAATGTGCTGGAAGCCGCTTTCCTCGCGAACGAAGCGGCTTCGTTTGACTGAACTACTGTAGATTCTGTCATGGGCCTTCTCTTTAAGAAGATAGGGGAGTAAGTACAAGATGAGTTGCATCAGGGGCAAGGTTGCCCTTGCCCCTGACGTCATAGTTTTGCTTGGATTATTGAGCGGTCACAAACTGGAAGGAAGTGAAGGTCGGGATGCTCACGAGCTTGGAGACAACAACAACTTCCAACTTGTTCGAACCTTCGGCCAGTTTGGCAGTGTCTTCGGCGCTGAGGGTAACCATGTACTGGCCATCCGCAACAGCTTCAGCTTCGCCAACGGTCACCAGAGCGCCGGTGGCATCGAAGAGCAGGTACTTGACCTGAGCAAGTTCTTCGGCAGGATAAGCTTCACCCTGGAAGGTAACAAAGACATCGAAGATGGCTTCGGAGCCAATGGTCACGCGGCCTTCGCCATCAACTTCGGCTTCAGCGATCTTGGGTTCGGCAAAGCCGGACCACTCATCAGCCAGGTCAACAAAGTCGGGGTTGTGCTTGAGGGTCAGGGTCTTTTCAACGCTGAAGACTTTGTCGAGGTAGTAGGGGCCAGTGGCAACCCAGTAGTGACCCTGTGCTTCATACCAGGCTTTGTAGTTGGCGTAGCGGGCGGCAGCTTCGTCAGCGGTGATGTACGCGCCAAGGGTCGGAGCGTAGGGGATATAGCTTTCAGCAGCAGCCTGATCAAGGTACTTGGTAAGAACCTCAAGGCTCGGGCCATCGATGAAGCTCATCCACTCGACTTCGAGGGTACCGGCCTTGGAGTCGGTGTAGGCCAACTCGCCGGCGGCTTCAGCCAGGTTACCGATGGCGATCATTTGCCAGGGGCCATTGCCATAGAGATATTCGGGCCAGCCGGTGGTAATGCTAAGTTCAGCATCCAGGGCATACAGGTCAGAGTAGAACTCGAGGGTGAAGGGGTCAGCCGAAACGACACGGAAACCCTTGAAAGCGCTCATGAAGGTCTCGAAAGCAGACACGGAGGCTTCGTCATAAATGGCGCTGGCTTCTTTGGAGCGATCGAACTGCATGATCCAGAACATCATGAAGTCAGCGGCAGAGAAGTTACTGCCATCGTGCCACTTGACGGTTTCGTAGAGGTCAGCCGGGTAGGTCACAACGCTCTTGCGCAGGGCTGTTCGGCCTTCGGGGAAGGCATCACCAGCGGTGATGAAGGTCTGGGTCTCAGCATCCCAGTCGACGAAAGCGTCGGCGGGAACTTCGATCGTGTCGGCAAATTCAAGGCTAACCCAATCGAGGGTCTTGCCAACCGGCAGGCCGGTCTCAACGGTCACGGCAGCGGATTCGATACGCTGCGGCCAAGCCAAACCAGTGAAGGGGTCAGGGATGACTCCGTAGTCATTGACAAGGCGCTTGGGGGCAGTGTCGTAAACCCAGTTCGAGCCGCCAACAGGATTCCAGGGGTCGGTCAGGATGTCAGACATGGCGTAGGTTAGTTCGCCACCTTCCTGGCCGGTGTAGCGCAGGGTGAAGCCCTGCAACGAACCACCCTGGATACCACCAGCGAGGTCAGATGCAACTTCGATTCCGGGGCGCAGGGGGCTGAAGGCTTTCTGATCAACCAACCAAACGCGGACAGAATCTTCCATGCTCAAGCGCAGGGCTTCAGCAAAAAGATCGCGGCGTTCTTCGAGGGTTTTGAAGCTGTTGTTGGTCAGGATTTGGGAAAGTTCATAGAAGCGCTCGGTTGGCTTGTAAGCCTGCCAGAGAGCTGAACCCAAACCATCGGCGGTGTAGAAGAAGCCGAAGTTGCTGCCATCATCGCGGCTGACGGCGGTAGTGATCCAGCCGCCGGTGTAGATGTGGAACAGGCCATCGGTCGGGTCGCCACTGATCCAGATCGGGGAGGCTTCGGATGAAGTCTTGTACTGGCGATCAGTGGTAAAGCCGATGCTCTCGAGCTGGGCGCCAACATAATCGCCAATTGAGAGGCGGGTGCCGTCACCATCGTTACGGATGAGCAGGATAATGGTCACGAGTTCATCGTTGTAGGTCCATTTGCCATCAGCATTCTTGACTGCGCCAAGAGCTTCCATTTCAGCGGTGATGACTTCGTTGGCTTTTTCCACGTTGAAAGCATAGGTAGCTTCCAATTCGCGGGCAACATCAGCCAGCAGGGCGTAATCGGGGAAGGCGCTGTTGATCGGGAAGAACTTGGGAGCAGCCAGACCACCGTAGATTTCCTGCACGATGTAATCGCGGTCCACAAGCATGTTCATGGCTTCGCGGATGGCCGGAATAGCAAACGGATTAAGTTTGCCAGTCTTTTCGAACATGGCGCCATTTTCGCCTTCACCAATCGGGTTGAAGGTCAATTCATAGTAACCACCATAGGTGTTGATGGTCTGGAGACCCGCATCCTGGGCAGATTTGAAGTCTTCGGCGCGGCCGAGGGTCGCAGCGTAAACGTCAATTTCGCCAGCCTGCAGCTGGGTCACAACAGAGTCCTGGGCAACGCTGACCAGGGTAATCTGATCGAGCCAGCCACCTTTACGGGTGGTGCGAGGAACTTCGGTGGGTTCCGGAACAGCAGTGGGTTCTTCTACGGGGGCAGCCGGTTCTTCTACGGGGGCAGCCGGTTCTTCTACGGGGGCAGCCGGGGTAGCAGTCGGGCCGCAAGCGGCAAGGACCATGCTGGCAATAATCAGCAGGCCAAAAACGAACATCAAACGGTTCTTAAGCATTGTATTTCTCCTCCTGAGAAATTTAAAACGGGTTAATTGGATACAACAAACTTTTAGGGGTCAAGAAGTATCGTGCCGTTAATCACCTCCTTCTCAGAGGATTTTTCCATTCCAGTTGACTGGTAATATGAAAGAACTAGAGCATCACTATAGCACAAGGATTTTATAGAGTCAAGAAAAACTCCCTGTAGAAGCGCCTGCTTTGGCGCGATTCTTGCCCTTTTTAATCTTTTTCTTAACTTGCCGTGACCATGTAAACGGTTACGGAACACGGCAGGCCGAATCGTAATCCAACTCTTCAACATTCCACAAATCCTGCAAAATATTCGGGGTCAGTTCGAAATTGCATAAATCGGGTCGCGAAACAGCCACCTTCAGGCGCGCATACAGAGGAAGGGAGGGCAGGTCATTGGCAAAGATGGACTGTAAACGGGCATAATTATCCAGGTAGGCTGGCTGGCCTGGCAGGCTGCGGCGAGCCTTTTGACAGAGCGCGTCGAAATCAGGGTTTTTGTAGCCGATCACATTTAATCCGAGCCAGTTGTTGCTCGCAGATGGGATTTCCGATTCCTGATATCCGACACAGTTTGGCTCCAGGCCAGAGGCACCGACCGCGTAAACGCCCAGGTCGAATTGGCGCCCAAACAGCGGGCCGTCTGGGCCGGGAGCATAAAAGTCGTTAACCGGTACATACTTCACATCGATACCAATTCCACATTCGCGCAAGGATGCCGACAAAATTTCAGCAGTCTGGCGGCGTTGCAGGGCTTCAGTGGTCTGGTAAGAGAGCGAAAGCGTTATTCCGTCTGGCAGGCCAAGCGCCCCCCGGGAAGTACGCGGCGTGGCGGGGTCTTTATCCGCATCAACCCAGCCAGCATCTTCGAGCAGGCCAATACCCGTATTGGGGTCAAATGGATAGTTATCAACCTGTGTACTATAGGTTGGGTGTGCATTCGGAACAAAAGTCTGCGGGACATACGTCAGGCCGGAGAGCACCTCATCGACCACGCGCTGGCGATCGAGGCAATAGGCAATTGCCTGGCGGGTGCGGACATCTCCCAATAAATTGGGGCGGTCCTCGATCCCGATACCGTTGTCGTAAGAAACCGGGTTTATGCCAAAATCAAGACGTTCCATTATATTGGTAGGCGCAATCGCCACTTTAACGGTTTTGCTATTTTCAAGTTCCAACAATAATTCAACCTGGCTTTCAAGCCGTAAGCTTGAATCGAGCAGGTCGCATTCGCCAGAGGTCAGGGCGCTGATCCCGCTTTCGGTATCATGCAAAAAGCGGAAGGTGAGAACATCGAATGCCGGGAATCCATCCTCGGCGCGGAAGTAGTTTGGGTTTTTGCGCAAACGAATCGATTCGCCGCGAGTCCAGCTCTCGAATAAGAAGGCACCCCAGCCGAGCGGCGGGCGGGATTCGACTTCAGCGCGGGCCAGGTCCGCGGCGGAGAATCCGCCCCAGGCGTGGAACGGCAGCGGCGACCAAAAATTGTCGGCAAAGGTCGGGTCGAGGAATCCGGGTCGCCCCCACCACTGGACGGTCAATTCATCCACTTCTTCATAAATTTGGGTGCGGTCTACCAGGTATTTGGATGCGGGCGTTTCGCTATTGGAAGCGATGCGATGGGCGAATATCGTGTCCTGGGCGGTCAGGGGATGCCCATCAGACCAGCGGATTTCAGACTGGATACGGAAGGTGACCACCAGTTGATCCATTTCGATATCGCCGCTGCCACTGTAGCGCTGGGCACAGGCCGGGTCATTGCAACCCGCCGGGAAAAAGTCCACCCCGGCATCGAGTAAAACCACCTCGTCATCGGTATTCACGACCAGGTCACCGCGAGTGGCCTTGACGGGCACAATTTGAGCATCGCCGTTTGCGAGCGAAGGGATTGTCTCGATGATGACGGGTTGGTACCCATCCAGAAAGACATCCACGGGGCCATCATATAGAGCAGCCATAACACTGCGGGCGGCAGGGTTGGGATTGCCATACGGGTAAAGGGTATTGGGTTCCTGTCCCAGACAGATGGTGAAATACTTTGGTTCAAGCTGAGAGGCATCTGGCAAGGAAGGGGTTTCGACAGCATTGGTGGCGGTGGCAGGCTGGGAGGTGGGGGTCTCAACATTGCCATCCGGAACATTGCAAGCCGTAAACAACAAGGCAGTGAATAATAAACCCAGGCACTTTCTGAGCAAGTGTTGTTTCATAAAATAACTCCTGTGACGGGAAG
>JAKLPV010000234.1 GCA_022013685.1 Anaerolineae bacterium | reverse complement strand
TGTTTCAGACGTTCAATCATTCGGGAAAGTCGTAGATCTTCTAACATAGTGGCTATAGATTATCATCATTTTTGATACAAAGATAGACTCCAGCAATCACCTAATTTCATATTGAGAATTGCTGACTTTTATGGCGGCGGATTTTGGCGGGTAATTTGGCGGCCCCATTCCAAGCTTTGGAATGGGGCCGCGCTTTCAGGGGGAGAGAATATTTTTAATCTGCAATGGCCAGAGTGGGGGAAGGCGCTGCCTCGGCCGTATTGTGGTTTTGCTCAACATTCATGATCGCGGGAACGAAGAATGCGCCGGCGCCCATCAGCAGGCAGACGATGCCGCCGAAGATGTACCAGGTGCGGATGCCGACCAAGTCTGAAACCGGCCCGGCTACTGCCAGCGAAAGTGGGGTCATGGCGGTGGCGGCGCTGCTGATCAGAGACATGACCCGCCCCTGCATTTCAGGTTTGACAGTGGCCTGGATGACAGCGTGCAGCGGCCCATTGGTGATGGGATTCATAAACCCGGCCACAGCCATGCCCACCAGGGCCAGCCAGAACATATTGGCCGGAGCCAGCCCGGTCAGGATGACGCCGAAGCCCAGGCCGACGATCCCTATTAGCGATGTGACGATTCGTTTTTTGAAGCCACCCCACACACCAAGCAGGATTCCGCCCACGATCATGCCGACGCCGAAAAGCGAATCGGTCAGGCCAAACTCGAGGGCGCCCAGGCCGAAATGTTTGGTTACCAAGAGCGGCATTAAAGACCCGGTGGGGGTAAGCAGGAAGTTGATGAATACTGCCATCAAAAGGATGGCCATCAACCCTGGCCAGGCAGCAACGTAAGCAAGCCCTTCGCGCACATCCTGCCAATAGGATGTCTTATGTTCCCCGCTTTCGGTTTGCTCCCGAATGGGCTGGGGAATGGCAATAAGAAAGAGGGGCATGA
This sequence comes from Anaerolineae bacterium, assembly GCA_022013685.1. Lineage (GTDB taxonomy): Bacteria > Chloroflexota > Anaerolineae > Anaerolineales > Villigracilaceae > UBA8950. The sequence continues at coordinate 10,472 of JAKLPV010000234.1, read as the reverse complement.
TTGCTATTAGCGCGGTGACCACATCGATCATCAGAACGCCCTGGGTTGGAATCAGGCTGATCAGGACTGCTCCGGTGGGCGGGGCGACAATCGATACCAGCCCAAACAAGGTTTGCTGCAGGCCGGCCACGCGCGACAATTGTTCCTTGGGAACCATCAACGAGGTGGATGCTTGCATCGCGGGCCAGTGAAAAGCTCCGCCTGTTGAGCGCACCAGCAGGATGGCGTAAATGTGCCAGACTTGGACTAGATCGAACCAGAACAGGCCGGCCAGCACGAGCGTGGCCAGGGCGATCAGGCCGTCTGCAACCATCATCACCAGGCGGCGATTCCAGCGGTCGACAAGCGCGCCAACGAAGGGACCGAGGATGATTTGCGGCAGCATCGCTACCAGCGTGGCGGTTGCCAGGATAGTGGCTGAGCCGGTCTGTTGGGTCAGGTACCAGACCAGGGCGAACTGTACCAGTGATGAGCCAAACAGGGACAGCGCTTGCCCGCCAAAAATAGTAAAGAAGCGCGGTTTCCAGTTGGCCTGGAATTTTTCAGAGGAAATGGGGTCAAAATTCATTCTGTCAGCTCTTTTAGTAAAATGTTTTAAATATATTTTGTTTATTTTATATATTATTTTATTTTTGTCAATATATTTTTAATATTATGAATAGAAACTTTATTTTTTATTACAGCAAAGAGCGTTTACCTATCATCAAGATAAACGCCCTTTGAAACTCAAGCACTTGCTGTCAGTTTCTTTTCGTAAATGACGCTTCTCATCACTGATCGAAATCCGCATTTTTCGTACAAGTCGAAAGCGCCATTCGGGTTTTGCGTATCCACACCAAGCATGGCCTCGGTCATGCCTATTTCTTTGAACATTTTCAGGCTGTGCATCAGCAGGGCATGGGCCAGGCCGCGTTTGCGCCACGGACGGCGCGTAAAAATTGGGTCGGTCCAGCCGCGGTTGACTTTGAACTGTTGATTGGCTTCTTTGTCAACGAAGTTAAGGATGCCCGCAGCAATTTCTTCCCCATCCCAGGCGACTTGCCAGAGCGAAGGATTGAAGTGAGGGTTGGAAGTCCACTGCTCATAAGCATTTTCAGGGATGGGAGCGTGCCCCCAGTGGTCGCGAAAAGCCTCGTCCAGGGCAGATAGCAAAACGCGCTGGTGGGTTTCCGGCACGGGCCGTATTTCCAGCCCTGCCGGCATGGACGGAATTTCGATTGGCTCGTTCAGGTCGCGCGCCATGCGATTCATAAAACGAACTGATTGGAAACATTCAGCTTCCAACGCCGCCTGAAAAACATGTTCTTTTTCAACATTACGTAACATTGCCCGCAAGACCGGCTTGCCTGCCGGCGATGTTGTTTTGATAATTTCTGCGCAGTGCTGCTCGACCCATTGCAGCAGGTGGCGATGCAGCTCTGATGTGCGCCAGTCCGGGTGGATGTTGAAGGGAAAGCCAAAAACCTGTTTGCCCTCATCGTCCAGTTCCCAGCCGACGCGGGTGTAGGCGGCCAGGTCGCCTTGCGAATTTTCCACCATACACATATCCGTTGCCGGGTTTGAGTTGACCAGGTGCTGGTAATCGCGTTCGATATCCTCGGGAGTGGTCCAAAAATCAGCCTGGTCGGCGATTGCGATATCTTGCAGTAATTTTGCCATTTTTGCAAAATCGCTTTTTCCGGCAAAGCCTCGAAAAGTAAGCCCATCAAAAGTATTCATTGTTTTCCTGTCTCTCGCTAACGCATTCGATCGGCCAATGCCGCTTTAACCGCTTCGCTGGCGTTGAACACACCTCGTACCTGGACAGATTCTATGACCGCGGCAGCCAGCTCGGCGGGGACATCTGCATCCAGGTTGAATACCCCGACGACAGTCACCTTGAGTTTTTCAGCTTTGGCCTGCTTCTTCTCCAGATCTGCACGCGAGTAGCCCACCACACCAACTGCATAAGTGTGTCGAATGACCGATTGGTTGATTTCCAGGGTGTGCTTCTCCAGTTGCGAGCGGATTGCGGTGCGGATAAAGTCGGTGCGGTTGGAATAGACGCCTTCCTGCACCAGCAGGTCAACCTTGCCCAAATCGACTGCATTCATATTGATGGTAATTTTTTCACTATCTGGCATATCTTCTCTTTTCTCCATCTGCATGGATGGTGTATGGAATGTTTTCGAAGATTATATGCAGACTTTAGGATTTGTCAAGGGGAAAACCATCCATTGGCCATCTGTATGGATGGTTTTCCGGTGCGGCCTGAAAGGGATTTGCAAACAAATCAGACCGGATAAGTTGTGTATAATTGCATCATGATATGTCCACATTGTGGGACCCAGTGGCCTGAAGAACTTGCCAGCGTACTGAAATTTTGCGGCGCGTGCGGCAAGAGCATGTCTGCCAGCCAGGTATCTGATGTGACGATAGCTCAAAGGGGCAGTGACAACACCCACCCGGGCGGTGAATTGCGTTACATGACCGTCTTGTTTGCTGATCTGGCCGGGTTTACGGCATTTTCCGAGGAGCGCTCCCCTGATGATGTAGCGGATGTTGTCGGGGCATTGTTGCAACGCCTGGGCCGAGTCGTCGAACAATATAACGGAGTCGTGGATAAATTCCTGGGCGATGCGGTGGTGGCGACTTTCGGCGTTCCGAACCCGGATCCCAACGCCGCCCGCAATGCTGTCCGCGCCGGGCAGGCCATGCAGCAGGAAGCGGCCCAGTACAACGCTGAAAGCGGATTTAATTTCGGCCTGCGTGTGGGTATCCACGCTGGCGAGGCCATGTACCGTGAGATTGGCGGTGCGTGGACCGTGATGGGCGATACCGTCAATACCGCCTCGCGCATTCAATCGGTTGCCAACCAGGGCAGCGTCTGGATTTCGCAGCCAGTTTTCGACGAAGTTCGGCGCTATTTTGATACATCCACGAAACCGGCCATCGAATTGCGCGGTAAAAAACACACTGTCCAGCCCTATGAAGTGCTGGTTGAACGCGCCATACCGCTTGTCGAACTGCCACCCTTTGTGGGCCGCGATGCGGAGTGGGAAATTTTGCAATCGCGCTTGCAAAAAAGCCTGACCGAAAATAAACTTGAAATCCTTTTTATTCGCGGCGCAGCCGGGGTTGGGAAAAGCCGCATCACCTGGGAATTGCGCGAATGGGCGCAACACCAGCCCGAATTGTTCCGCTTTGATCTCATTCAATATGATCACAGCGAGCGCCTTCCCTCGCACGGCCTGAATGCACTGATACGCAACCGATTCAAACTGCCGCTCGAACTAAGCGAAGATGCCACCCTGAAACGGCTGACTGACCACCTGCGTGATGAGTATCCAAATGTTCAAAAGGGGCGTGAAAAAACAACCGCCGAACTGCTGGCTTTTGTGCTCGGCATCCAACGTCCCGATTTTCATATCTCCAGCATGGATGGCCCGGCGAAATGGGGGAATGCCTTCGCCGAAATCAAAGCCTGGATTGAATCGATGGCCCGGCAGGAACCGTGGATTATTATCCTTGAAGATGCCCAGAAAGGCGATGCAGACACTGCCGCTTTCCTCGAATGGGCCAACCACGTCCAGTGGAATGCGCCGATATTTATCTTGATCACGGTTCGCGAAGAAGATTTTGGCCCGGAATGTTACTGGTTTTCTCCGCTCAAAAAATGGAACCAGGAAGGCCTGATTCAAGAGATTCGTTTGAAGGAAATCCACCCTGAAATACTGGCGCAGGCGCTCATCCCTCTCGGCAATGGACTCATCAGCCCGGGCATGGCAGCCCGTATCGCCGAACATACCGAAGGCAATCCGCTTTTCGCGACAGAAACAGCTTTGCTGATCAAAGAACATGGCTTGGCCGGCGTTTTGCCCGAAAATATGCCCCTGCCAGGGTCCATTCGCGAGGTGATGGAAGCGCGACTGGAACGGCTCGGCATTGCCGGAAAGGAAGTTGCCAAACGCGGCGCGTTGATGGGCAGGCGTTTTACCCTTGAAGCGGTTGGGCGTATTTGGGACCGGCCAATGCCTGAGATGACCCTGGGAATTGATGTTTTGCGCGAAACCGAAACCATCTACCAGGAAGTCTCGAAGTTGTTTGCCGGCGAAATGGAAGAGGTTTTCCGACACGGGCGCTTGCAAGAGGCCGCCCTGGCTCGCATCCCGCGCGAAGAACGCCTGAAGTGGTTGCAGGGGCTGGAAGCCTGGGCCAAATCGAAACTGGAGGTCTTTGGCGATTACTGGGAAGGCGCGGGAATACTGCTCGTCCCACTGATCGCCCGCTCACGCATCGAACACGGGGATTTGACCGAGGCCAGCCTGTGGCATGAAGCGCTTGGCTGGCTGCACAAAAAATATCATCGCGGCCAGGAAGCCGCAGGCGCGTTCCGGGACGCTTTCGAAGCCAGCGCAGGTATACGCCGCCTGGTGTTGGCCCGCCAGATCGCCGAGATCGACGTGCTCAATGGCAATCACGAACGAGGCCAGCAAATCCTTGAATCCACGCTCAAAGAAGCCAGGGACGCAACCCCCGGCAGCCTGGTCATGCCGGCGCGCATCCGGCAACTCATTGACGATCCAATCGCGCGCTGGGATCGCATCCGTGCTGCTGAGGCGCTGCTTGCCCTCAATCTTACCTATGCCGATACTTTGACCCGCATTGGCAAGGTTCTGGATGCCGAAAATGCCTATCAGCAGGCTGAATTGACGTTGGATGGGTTGAATGGTGTTTCCGCAGACATCCTGCGCTTGCGTTGGGCCAATTTGTTCGGCTACTTTATGGCCGAAATCATCGGCAAACCCCAGGTCGCGCATCAAATTTACACCACCATGCGCGGCCAAATGGACCTGGGCGCTGAAGCTTTGCAAAGTGAGCGCATGTCCATGCTCATAACCGAGTTCAATATTGAAATGCGCATGGGGCGTTATGACCATGCCAAAGCCCTGGCAGATGAGTTGCTGGCGGTAGCCCAGCGCAACCATAACACCCGTGTCGAAGCCCGCGCCTGGAACTCAATGGGCATTACCCAACAATCGCTCGGCGATTGGAACCAGGCCACCAGTTGTTATGAAAATGCCATCCGCCTGTCACGTTCCCTGGGGGAGCGCCGCCTGGAAGCGATTGCCACCCACAACCTCGGCCTCATCCTGATGGATGAAGGACGCTATAACGAAGCTGCCCAATGCCAGCATGATTACCTGGCATTGAGCCGTTCCATTGGCAATCACATGGCCGAATCTTATGCCCCGGCTTACCTGGGATTAATCGAATTGTGCCAGGCTAATTTCGAACGCGCAGCAGCTTTTATTGCTCATTCGCTGAAACTTGCCCGTGAGAACAACTGGCACAGGCTGGTTGCCGTCAACCAGACGTTCGAAGCCATGCTCAAACTGTATACCTGGCTCGAAACCCGCCAGCCCGCCAAACTGGCAGGAGCACTACAAGCCTTCAAAGAAGCGGAACCTGGCTGGCAAGGTCTCGACGAGGCGGGGGAGTTCTATGCGGCCTATGCCATTGCCAGCCAGATTGCCGAAGGCCCCTCTGCTGCGCGTGAAATCTTGCAGCGCGCCCACCAGAACGTGGACGAATCCTGGGTCACAGCGCGGACTTCATTGGAGATTGCAGAAGCGATTGCAGCGGGCCGGCCGATCGAAGAAAAAGTAGACTGGTTTGCAGAACGCGGCTTTACGCGTTGGGTGGATTTCATCAAAAAAATCACATCTTGAATAATTTGAGAGTTTTTGGATGTTCAATATCCTAAAATTGCTTTGTGTTGAAATCTTAACGGAGGCAAAATGATAAAGAACATCTTGAAAATTTTGGGCGGTATTCTGGGCGTCCTGGCGGCGCTGATACTTTTGCTCGCCCTTTCCATACATCTGGCAGGCATCGGCAGCCAGGAGCGCCTCGAGGCGGTCACCAACGTCAGCATCCCCGGCCTCAACAGCGGGCCGGAGGTGCGCGCCTACGTTGCCAAACCGGCTGGCGCAGGACCGTTCCCGGTTGTGATCATGATTCACGAATTTTTTGGCCTGAACGCTGCCATTACCAGCATGGCCGACGGCCTTTCAGAAGCGGGATATATGGTGGTCGCCCCCGATACGTTTCGCGGCTCGACCTCTTCCTGGATTCCCCGCGCCATTTACCAGGTCTCGACCAACGACCCGCAGCAAGTCAACGCCGACCTGGACTCGGTCTACGCCTGGATCGAGTCCCAACCCGAAGCCGACACCGCCAGAATCGGGATTGCCGGCTTCTGTTACGGGGGCCGCGTCTCGCTGCTTTACAGCCTGCACAACAACGCCATCGCCGCGACGGTCGTTTTCTACGGCTCATCCGAAACTGACCCTGAAATCTTGAAAAACCTGCCCGGCCCCGTGCTGGGAATTTTCGGCGGGGCAGATGCTTCCATCCCGCTCGAAGAAGTCTCTGCCCTCGAAAACGGCCTGAAAACGGCAGGCATCCCTCACGAGATTACCGTCTACGAAAACCAGCCGCACGCCTTCATGACCAACATGGATGAGATCCGCGCCGACAGCCTCAAAAGCCAGGCCTGGGAGCAAATGCTGGCTTTTCTTGAAACCAATCTGAAGAATGCCCCCGCCACCCGCAGCGGACAGTCCATCGCCTACCAGCCGGGCTTCGATTGGGACTATTACGCCATGCTGATCTTTGAGCATGCTTTTGGCACGGCCAGTCACGGGCATTAGCGATAGCAGAATCTCCTAATCGGACAAGATCAGGTTGATTTGCGCTCGCAATTCGGGTATAAATTGTGTAACCATTTTCGATAATTCTAAGGAGAGACAACCATGACCACCCGCACTTCGTTTGCTGAATGGAAAGGCAACCTCAAAGATGGCGCTGGCACGATGAAACTGGCCAGCGGCGCGTATGAAGGCCCGTTTACGTTTGCATCCCGCTTTGAAGAAGGCAAAGGCACCAACCCCGAAGAACTGATCGGCGCAGCCCAGGCCGGTTGTTTTTCAATGTTCCTTTCGGCGCTGCTGGCCAAGGCCGGTTACACCGCCGAAAGCATCTCCACCAGCGCCACCGTCCACCTCGGCGAAGGGCCGACCATCACCCTGATCGAAGTCAAGACCGAGGCCAAGGTGCCGGGCGTTGGCGAAGCTGAATTTCTCGAGCTGGCCGAAGCGGCCAAGAAGAATTGTCCCATTTCGAAGGCATTGGCCGGGCCGGAGATCACCCTCAGCGCTAAATTACTATAGTCTGGCGCGCTTGGATCAAAAAACGCAGGCGTTGACCTGCGTTTTTTGCTTTCACTCGCTTTCTCCAGACAGTATACGCGCCAAATTTGACACTTTCGTGGCAGGAGTGGACGTATAATAGTTTTGACGGCCTTGCGCGGGAACCAAGTCTCGCGCCAGAGCGTCTCAAGCCCGGAAGGAGATTCACCCATGAAAAACGCCCTCGCCCCTTTGTATCATTCGAAATGGTTATTTGCAGCCCTGGCTGCCCTCTTGCTGGCCTCGCTTGCTTGCCAGTTTACGTTACCTTTTGGCATCACTGACATTGGCGCCACGCCCGCGCCTATTCAGGTCAATACCGGGACGGGGGAAATATTGCCGGGCGCGTCGGAACAAGGAGACCCCTTCAAAATGGACATTGAATTGAGTGAAGGACAGCCCCAACCGGATGTCTTCGCCACCCTGCCGCCCTCCACGGGTGACCCGCTTTCAGATGAAGACATTGCCCGGATTTTTGCGCGGCTGGCCGCCCTGGGGCCTGCTTCGGTTGAACAGACCGAATTCAACCCGCCAGCCGACCTGCTGCCGCCGCCCAGGCCGGGACAAACCATCACAGAACAGTTTCCACCCGAGGAAACGGCCACCAGCCTCGAGCTTGGAGAGTCCGGGCCGCTCGAGGTGCTGCGATACGCCCCCGAGGGCGAAATCCCGATTGCGCCGTTCGTCAGCATCACCTTCAACCAGCCGATGGTGCCGTTGACCACTCTGGCAGACCTGGCCGAGAAAGATGTGCCGGTCAAGATCGAACCCTCCCTGCCCGGCACCTGGCGCTGGCTGGGCGCGAAAACCCTCACCTTTGAATACGATTCTAACCTGATCGACCGGCTGCCCAAGGCCACAGCTTATCGGGTCACCATCCCGGCAGGCACAAAGTCGCTTAACGGCGGTGTGCTGGCTGATGAGGTTAGCTGGAGTTTCACGACACCGGCGGCCAAAGTCGTGGCAACTTATCCATATGATACGCCCCAGCCGCTCGAACCGCTCTTTTTTGTGGCTTTCGACCAGCGCATCGATCCTGCGGCGGTGCTGGAAACGATCCAGGTTTTTGCAGCAAACCAACGCATCGACCTTGTTTTGGCGAGCGCCGAAGAAATTGAAGAAGATGAGACCCTGAGCGGGTTGGCCGAGAATGCGCAAGAAGGCCGCTGGCTGGCTTTTAAAGCGACCCAACCTTTTGACCCTGAAACACGTATTGATGTGACGATTGGCCCTGGCACCCCATCGGCCGAAGGGCCTTTGCTGACGAGTGAAGCCCAATCTTATGGGTTTTCGACCTATGCGCCCTTGCGCATCGAGGAGCATGGTTGCTCCTGGTATGGGAACAGCGATTGCCCGCCGCTGACGCCGTTTTACATCCGCTTTAACAACCAGCTCGACCTGACTTCGTTCAGCGAAGAGATGCTGACTGTCTCGCCTGAAATCCCCGGCGTTAATGCCAATGCCTATGGCAACACCATCAATATTCAGGGCGAAACCCGTGGACGAACCACTTATACCGTGACCGTTTCGGGCGAGATCGAAGATATTTTTGGCCAAAAACTTGGCCAGGATGCGCGCCTGACCTTCAAAGTTGGCAGCGCCGAATCGGTGCTGGTGGGGCCGGGACAGAACTTCCTGACCCTCGACCCGGCGGCTGAGAAACCTGTTTTTTCGGTCTATGCCATTAATTATTCCAGCCTGAATGTCAAAATTTATGCTGTCCAACCTGGCGATTGGTCGCAATTCAAGACTTACCTGCGCGAATGGCAGCGTGATGAAAATCCGCCTGCCATGCCGGGGACGCTCCTGATTCAGCAATCCCGCAACCTCAACCTGACAGCCGATATGCTCAGCCAGGTCGATATTGACTTGAGCGCTTACACCAAAAACGGCGCGGGGCAGTTTGTCGTGATCGTTGAACCGCCCAAAGCGCTGATTGAATTGGACAATGCGCGCTGGCAACGGCTCTCGCAAACCGTGATCGCCTGGGTGCAGGTAACGCAAATTGGGCTGGATGCTTACAATGATTACAACCAGATGATCGCCTGGGCCACCGATTTGAAAACCGGCGCGCCGCTGACCGGCGTCAGTGTCCAGCCTGAAAATGGCGCGACCTACACCACCGGCGGAGACGGCGTTGCACGCTTCGACCTGCCATTCGCCGCAAATTACCTCGTTGCCCGCAAAGGAAATGATACAGCCTTCCTGCCGAGGTCACCTTATCCCTGGTCGGATGGCGGCTGGAACCCCATTTCGCCAGTAGATAGCCTGCGCTGGTTCGTTTTCGATGACCGCGCCATGTACCGCCCCGGCGAGGAAGTTCACGTCAAAGGCTGGATCCGCCGGATTGGCGGCGGGGTTAACGGGGATGTTGACCTGGCCAATGGGCTTGGCTCCGTTTCCTATCAGATCAGCGACGCCACCGGCAACACATTGGGCGACGGCGAAGCAACCGTCAATGCCCTGGGCGGCTTTGACTTTGCCTTTACCCTGCCAGATGTGGTCAACCTCGGGCAGGCCTCGATTTATTTCAACGCATCAACCGGCGTGGAAGGTTCGCAGCATTACCATTCCTTCCAGGTACAGGAATTCCGCCGCCCTGAGTTCGAAGTCATTGCCAAGAATGAGACCCCTGGCCCGTACTTTATGGATGGTCACGCTGTCCTTTCGGTCGAGGCCAAATATTACGCCGGCGGCGGCCTGCCCAACGCCGACACCACCTGGACGGTTACGACCAGCCCCGGCAGCTATTCTCCACCCAACTGGCCCGATTTCACCTTTGGCGCCTGGCGTCCGTGGTGGCGTTATTATGACTTTTGGGGAATGCCCGCGGATGATGGCGATACACAGATCGAAACCTTTACCGGCAAAACCGACGCGGGTGGATTCCACTACCTGCGCCTCGATTTCAGCCCTGAAGGCGACCCGGCCAATGATCCCAAGCCGCGCAGTGTGGTGGCCGAAGCCAGTGTGATGGATGTCAACCGTCAGGCCTGGGCCAGCGCGACGACCCTGCTTGTTCACCCGGCGGATGTCTACATTGGCCTGCGCACGGCGCGTTATTTTGTCCAGAAGGGCACGCCGATGAAAGTCGATTTCATTGTTGCTGACCTGGACGGTAAACCCGCAGCGGGCCTGGCTGTCGAAATCGAAGCTGCCCGCCTGGAGTGGAAATTCCGCAACGGAAGCTGGAACGAGGAAGCGGTAGAAACCCAAAAATGCAGCATGCAGTCCACAGAC
>JAKLPV010000233.1 GCA_022013685.1 Anaerolineae bacterium | reverse complement strand
TTACTCGAGTGTTGTGTTTTGCGATTTTACGATATTCTCAGGTATAACTATGCTTAAACTTGTTGCTTACCGGCTTCTTGCGTTACGATGGGAAAGTAAAACTGCTACTTCAAGTGGTATTGATGGGCCAAAATCCGCGTCAGCTGACCCGCTGATATATGTGGAAAACCTACAATTTGCCGCTAAAAGCCGATTTTCTTCATCCTGCCGTCAAATTCTCGAAGTTCAGATAACTAAACCCAGTTGTTTGGTAAAGCGACATATATATTTGCCATACATCACCGGGTTCAAATAGGATCAGGTTTTTTGGGTTTAAGCTATACCCATTAAATCACTATTGAACTTACCAATCTCAGTTTCAAAACACAACACTCGAGTCATTTACATATCCATTATGCGTTAGGCGAAATTGGTTACTTCCGTCAGAATTCATAACATAGGCTTCGCTATAATCTTTATTATCTCGTTCTGACAAAAATAATATTTTTCCTGCTCCTCCACCAAGTGGCGTTGATGTAATTGTGGGTGTGAAAGTTGGCAATGGCGTCAACGTCGCAGAGGGTGTTACGCTGGGTGTGATCGTTGCCAACTTAACAGCCTGCAAAACCTCCGTTGCCGTGGGGGGTAACGGGGCTGCGCAGGCTGTTAAAATCAGAACAGCGAGAAACGCGAAATAGGAAAGTTTCATGTCGTTACTGAACTACCTCGGTTTTACATTACCTTTTTCACATCCAGCAAGCCTTCGCGTTCCTTGTTGGCCTTTTCGATGGCGTCTGCCGAACCCAGCACAACCACTTCTCCCTTTTCGGCGACCATCGCCAGGATTTCGGCGAAGCGCTTGAAGTCGGTTACGCTTGCGCTGAGGACTTCATCGCGGATCTGCTGGCGGATGTCGTCGGTGTAGTGTGTCAGGTGGCGCACCAGGCTGGCCCAGCCTTTGGCGTCGGGCAGCAGGTAGGCGTCCAGTTCGCCGATGGTGCCGATGATGGTCTTGGTCAGTTCAGATTCGCTCAACTCGAGGTCGCGCAGGAATTTGACGGTGTTGTCATAATTCTCGAGGGTAGCCAGCACGTTCGGGTCACGGTACGACAGGAAGCTGAAGGTGCCGGAGGTCATGTCGAAGGTGCTGAATCCGCCGTAGGCCCCGCCCTGCACGCGCACTTTTTCCCAGAGCCAGGTGGTGCCCAGGTAGTTGCGGATGACGTTGACCGAGCCGTCCGGTTCGTAGCCGAGGGCATACAGATTTGCACCCTTGCCAACGTAGTTGACCTGGGCGGGGATGGTTAAACCTTCGTTTTTTGTCGAAGGTCGAAAGTCGAAGGTCGTTTTGACGTTGGACTTTCGACTTTCGACCGGAATTGCCTCGATAAGGGCGGCCAGCGCTGGGTGGAGCGTGGCGAGCGAAGCCGAATCGAGGGTCACGTTGACGATCATCGCAGCGCGATTGACCAACAGCCGCCGCAGCGTCTCCAATTTCGCCAAAACCGAATCCCAATCTTTTTCGATGTCTTCGGCCAGTTTACGCAGGAAGAACAGGTTTTCCAGCCCGCTGATCTGCTCGGCGGCCCAATCTGCTTCGCTGAAACGGGCCGAGAGCCGGTTCTTGACGATGATATGCCCGCCGGGGATCAGCCCGGCCTCTGCGCCGGCTTTCTCTTCGAGCACGATCTGCTTGAAGCGTTCGCGGTTGTCGAGTTTGGCGCTCAGCAGCACATCTTTCAGGATGTCGAGCAGTTCTTGCGCTTTATCGGTGGTGGCTTTGCCGCGCAAGAAGAAATACAGGGCCGAATCGCGGCTTTCGCGGATGGTCGAAGTCAGCGTGGCCGGGCGGATGCCGCCGGTGCTTTTGCCGATGCGCTGGGTCAGGGCCACGTAATCCTGGGTTGTAGTGCCCATCTGGAGCAGGACGCGCCCAAACAAGCCGATGAAGGGCAGCAGTTCGGATGGCAGCGGGTGCAGATCGAAGCCCAGGTCGAGGTAGAGAATGCCGTTGGTTGGCAGATCGTGGGTCAGCAGTTTTGCGCCGCTTAGCTGGCCGATCTCGATCGGGATGGTCTTGATCTTCGGGTCGATGTCCGAAATTTTCAGGGCCGGGATGGTTGCCAGGGCCTCCGGGCTGTCGGGGGTTTCCTGGCGCAGTTTGAGCGTTTCCACATCCGCGATCAGTTTTTCGATCTGCTCGGGCGTCATTTGCGCTTTGACCTGCGCCAGACGCTCGGCTTCGGCGGCCTCCTTGCGCTGGCCTTCCTCGGGGTCGGGGATCAGGTGCAGGCTGGTTTTGTGCGGGTTGTCGAGCAGGTGCTTTTGGATCAGGCCTGCAAAATAGCCTGGCGCTTGGTTTTTAACGGCCTTGAACGGGGCTTCGAAGGCCAGCCCGGCGAGCGGGTCGGCATCGTACAGCCAGGGGGTCAGGGCGTTCAGCATCAAAAACAGGCCGCGTGGGAAGCGCCCGGTGTTCTGCTCGCGCAGGTGGAATTCGATGGTGTTGATCGAGGCGGCGACCGTTTCGGGGTCGAGGCCGTTGCGGGCCAGTTCCGTCAAAGTGGCCTGGATGACCTTCTCCACCTTTTCCAGGTCGCCGCGCTGGACGCCTTTCATCCCGGCTGAAAAATATCCCTGCCGCAGTTCCTCCTGGTAGCCGCCGGTCACGTCTTCGCCCAGGCCGCTGTCGAGCAGGGCTTTTTTGAGCGGCGAAGCCGGGGTTGCCAGCAAAATGTGCGACAGGATCGACAGGCTGAGAGTCGTCTCGGGGTCGGTTGACTCGGGCATCAGCCAGTTGACCGTGATATAGGCTTTGGCCTCGTCCGAATCGCCGGAATCATAAGCTTGGACGATCCGTTTCGGGGCCGTCCACTGCGGCTGGAGCGGCAGACTCGAGCGGACGTCCTTCTGCTCGAAGGCGTTCAGCCACTCGTCGAGAATGCGCAGGCGCTCGGGTTCGGGGTCGTCGCCGTAAAAATAAATGTAGGCGTTGGATGGATGGTAGTAGGTTTCGTGAAAATTCTTAAACTCGGCATAAGTCAGGTCGGGGATGACCGCCGGGTCGCCGCCGGAGTTCAGTCCGTAGGGTGTATCGGGGTAGAGCGACTGCTGCGAGAGTTCGCCGAGCAGGTCATCGGGCGAGGAGAGCGCGCCCTTCATCTCGTTGAAGACCACGCCCTTGAAAACCAGTGGGTCGTCCGGGTTTTCGAGTTCGTAGTGCCAGCCTTCCTGTTGCAGGGTGTGCTCGGGGATGAGCGGATAGAGCACCGCATCCAGGTAGACATCGATCAGATTGTAGAAATCCTTCAGGTTGGTGGTGGCGACCGGATAGCAGGTTTTGTCCGGGTAGGTGAAGGCGTTCAGGAAGGTGTTCAGCGAGCCTTTGATCAGTTCGACAAAGGGTTCCTTGACGGGGTATTTGCGCGAACCGCACAGCACGGAATGTTCCATGATATGGGCAATGCCGTTGGAACTCTGGGGCGGGGTGCGGAAGGTGATGCCGAAAACTTTGTTCTCGTCATTGTTGAGCACCGATAAGATCCGCGCGCCAGTCTTGTCGTGGCGGTACAGTTTGGCGGTCGAGGCGATTTCAGGGATGGTACGTTCTTGCAGGAGGCTGAAGGTCATTTGGGGCTCCGGGGAATGGTAAGTGGAGATTGGTTATTGGTTAAGTACGGCGCGGATGTCGCTTAACACTGTCAGCCCGCCGCGCTAGTAGAGGATGAACCAGGCCAGCAGGCTGAGAAGCGTCAGCGGGGGCAGGAGGCGATCCATCTTAGGGCAGGTCTTCTTTCCCGTCCAGGAAGATGAGCGGCAGCAGGGGCGTTACCCAGGCCGGATATTGGGAGTAAAGCACCGAGTTGTAATCGATGAAAACAGACATAACAATAAAAGTGAAGAGAAACCTGTGCCTGGGTTTTGTAAAAGCCAGCAGGTAGGCCGCTGCCAGCAGGCCGAGCAGGAAGATTCTGGCCGTAAACCCTTCCCAGCCCAAAAGCAAATCAATCGAGGGCACCCCAAACTGGTTCGAAGCCAGGCGGGTGGCCGAAAAAAGCACAGACTTGATGAACCCTTCCCAGTTCCAAACCAGGAAGGGCAGGCTGGATAGCAGGGGAACGCTGAGAATCACCAACCCGGCCAGGAACACTTGCCGCAAGCGATTTTCCTGGGCTTGCTGCCACGTCCAGACCAGAAAGAGCGGGGCAATGAAGATGCCGATTTGCTTGAATCCGAGCGCCAGGCTGAAGAAAAACAGGGCCAGCCATTTTTTGCGAGGAAAAAGGAAAACGGCCAGAACTGTGAAAAAGATCGGGATAAAGTCGAAGGTCTGCATTTCGACAATTTTCAAGGTCCAACGCCCAAATAACCAGAATCCGGCTCCAAAAACGCCCAGCCATTCCATTTTTCTCTGCGCCAGCGCGGCGTAGATCAGGAAGCCAATTCCCAGGCCAAAAGAGAGAAAGATCGGTTTCCAAAAGGCGATCCATTTTTCGAGCGAGCGCATCCCCATTTCCTGGCTAAGATAGGATAACTCGTAAAAAACCGGGAAATAAGTGGCATACTTCTGGTTTTCGCGCATGTCCCCGTCCAGAATGCGGGCATACGGATTTTTGCCTTCCGTTAAGCGTTTCCCTTCCACGTAGGAGTAGTAAATGTCGTGGCCTTCCAGGTTTGGCTCGGGAATCGAATAGTAGACTCTGCGGGCAAGGAAGAGCAGAATGAGCACCACGATTAAAGATAAACCAATGGAAATAAAACGGGACATGTTTGTTTTCACTTTGTTCAAATCTCATGCCGGGCCAGCGACTGACCCTGGTTTATGGGATGTGTTTGGCGGAGGCGTCTCTTTACCCGGCTGTTTCCAGACAGCGCCGGGCCAGGGTGGCGGCCACGTCTGCGCGGTATTCGGCGCCGGCCCACTGGTCTGCGGCTTCGTGGAAAGTGTTACTGGCTGCCGATTCGAGCCCGTCCGCTTCGGTGCCGTCCATTGCCAGCAACGGAAGTTTGCCGTAGCCGCCCAGCGCCAGGCGGGTGCGCCCGCCGCTCCACTGAACTAGGCCGGCCGCAACGATGGCCAGATCTGCGGGGGTGCGCGCAACCTGCTGGTAGGCAGATTTAACGTTTGAGGAGATGTCGATGCGGGTGATCAGTCCGCCGGGACGCAGCGCCCAATATTCGGTCAGGCTGACGGTGGAGGCTGAATCGCCGGTGATGGTCAGTTTCGCATCAAAGGCCAGCATCATCGTGGCGAAGGCGGAGCGGCCATCGCAGGCAACGAGAGTCCCGGCGGCTGTGGCGGCGTTGCGGATATTCAGCGTGGCCTCCTGCCGAATGGCCTGCACCAGGGCTGCGGGAGTGTGCGCGTCTTCCAGCAATTGCTGAAGGGTGGCGGTTGCGCCGATTTCCAGGATGTGTCCCGTCTGGCGGATGTGGTTTAAATCCAGGGCCTGTAAATCGACGACCGAAATTTCCTGGTCTTTATATTTCGGACTATTGAGCACAGTGCCGCCGCCCATCGGCAGGGTGGCGGGTTGTTTGAGCAGCTTTAGGGCTTCTTCGATGGTCTGCGGGCGGTGATAGTTTGTAATCATGGCAAATCCTCCACCCCAATTATAGTTCTTCTTTTGAGCGACCTTCAGTTTTGAACACAACAAAAGCCCCGCTGATAACGAGAACAAGCCAACTCAGCGCAATGATTTGCACAGGCAGAAAGCCTGAAAGTGTATATCTCCAAAATGAGACGCTGATGGTTAGCGGCATGAAGATTTTGTACGCTATGGTAACTATTAACATGGTCCAGGTTGTCATTGGCTTGCGAACACTGCTCGATATTAATGCAGCGATACATACCAAAATCCAGCCTGGGTAGAGCAGGGAATACCAGGTGTCGGCTGCTTGATGGGCTGCCCGTTGAATATGAATGAGCGCCGGGATGACAAGAAGATCCAGGTCAAAAAATTCACTTCCCCCATACCGCTGTGGCTCGCCTGGCAAGGGATAGGTTATCTTGGGCGGAAATTCGGGCTGCAATCCCTTGTTGTACTTGAAAAAAAGAAGTTCGATTGTTTTTTTAGGGTTTTGTTGGATCGAATCCAGTGCGGCGGTCTTGATCACACTGATGGTCTGGTTGCTTTCATACCCGGCCTCCATGAAACTGTTGAAAATTTGCCGGCTGGTGGCAACCCCTTTTTTGTCTGTGATTCTTGGCGGATACTGCTCTGCAACTTTTTTGATTTCCTGAACGGCGGCTGAATTCTGGGCTGAAAAGGAGCCGATACTTGCGTCGCCGTAATATACCCAGCCATCATAAAGCACCTGGCCCATGTAGTCGCTCATTCCAAAAAAACCGTGGTATTTCAGGTTGTGATATGACCACCACAAAACAGGCATACAGGCCAACAGGATGGAGATGCCGACATGAAAAGCGGTTCGCCTTACTTCGGCCAGGTTACCGGAATACCAGCGCCAAAACCCTGAAAGGAGCAGGGCCAAAGCGCCAATCCCGATCAGGGCAACGTTTTCGGAGCGCAGCATCGAAGCAAAGGATGCAGCCAGCATCATCGAAATCATCCAGGGCAGGCGCATCTTTTCGATTGCAGAAATTAACAATGTGCAAAAGAGAAGCACAAAAAAGATGTTGGGAATTTCAGTCATCGGATAGTTGGTGTAGAAGAAAATATCCGGCGAATTTGCGATGACCAATCCGCTAATCAGTGCAATTGAGCGTCTTTTGCTTACCTGCCAACCAAGCCGATAAAAGAGCGGAATACAGGCAAGCGCAATCAGGTGGAGCAGAATTTTTATTCCCCAGGGGCTTTTGCCAAAAAGCCAGAGCATCGGGGCGAACAGCAATGTTGAGCCTACGCCATAGTTGCTCGATACGCCCTGTAAATTTCCGTTTTCAACCAGGTGAACTGCGCCCCTTAAGTAGGCCGGGCTGTCGGGGTTTAGGGTGAGTGGTACGGCGAGCATGTTAATCACATGCAAAATAAGACCGACCCCGAGCAGGATGACCATGTCGGTGCGCATCCAGGTCTGCTTTTTTTTATCTTGCGCCAGGGCGGGCTGAGCCTGTTGGCCGATTTCCTGCAAGAGCAAAAGCCCCAACGCAAGCAATTCGAACGTGACGATATCGGCCACGATCAGCAAGGCGAAAAACAGCTGGCCTGGCAGGTTGCGATAATCTGAAACCAGGCGCGTCGTGACCTGACCGTTGCTGTCGTTGATGAGTTCTACCTGGCGGGCCGATTGACGATTAAGCGTAACTTCAGCCGCGCCGCCCTGCGGAGAACTCAGAAACAAGATTGTGATCGGTTTGTTGGCGGGCGCTTTGAAAGACACAGATAGCGCTTTGGAATCAGGGGTGGCAAAATAAGTCCCGTCTTTTTCCTGCCAGTTGCTTTCAATGGCCGCCTTGTAAAGTGGGATAACTTGAAAATTACCTTTGACCTCAAGCAAGCCGACCTGGCCGTTCAGGGGCGCGACTGTAACCGTTTGGAAAACCTCCGGCACACGGTGAATCCGCCAGGAAATGAAGAAGCTGATCGCTGCTGCCATCAGGCATAAGAGTAACAAATGGCTTTTTGGTATCCGGGCCAGGTGCGGCGATAGCCTGTGCGCCATAAAAGCAAAAAGCGCCGCCAGCATGGGCGCAAAAAGCGCAAATATCAGCAGCATTTGCAGGGCTGGCAATTCCCAAAAATTGAGCGCGTGATGAGCAATTCCGAAGAATAAAAAAATCCCCGCCAGCGCATACACCAGCCAGGGTTTGAGTTTGTTGAGATTGGTGTTGATGATTTTCATCGCTTTCTATTCGTGGGTGAAAAACTGTTTTCTGCCGGGGGCAACAAAGATGTTTTGTTTTTTGCGTAATCTGCGGCCAATTCTCAATCGCTGATCTTCTTTGCTGTTCCCTTGGTGGGCGGCCGGGTGGAAGCCCCTGCTTGTAAAAAAATCCGCTTGCGCGGCTTACATGGTACGGTTCAGGCGTTGCGCCAGGGGGTGCAGGTGTTTTTCAAGGATTTCTGCCGAGGCGCGGGCCGGATTTTTATAGGCTTCGTGGACGATGTTGTCGAGTTCTTGAACCAACTGGTGCTCGATGGAGCGCCACTCGTTGATGACCGGGTAGCGGCGTCCGTTCTTGCTGATGGCCTGGACCGTTTCGCACAGCGGGTGGCTGGACGGGTAGAGCGCTTCGAGCGCATCCTGGCGGGCCGGCAGGGAGTACGCAGATTGGCAAAATTGGATGACATTTTCTTTGCTGGTCAGGAAGTTTACCAGCGCGAGAGATAGCTTCTCGCTCTCTGCTTCACGCTGAGCGTGTTTCCAGATGACCAGGCTGTCGCCGCCAACCCAGGGTGTTTGTGAGATGGGCGCAAAGCCTATATTTTGGCGTGTCTTCTCGTCCGCGGCGGCAAACATGGCCTGGGCCAGGCGAATTCCTGAAACAACGGCGCCGGCTTTGCCTTGCTGGAACAGCCCCATACAGTCGCGGGCATTCAGGCGCTGTGAGGCTGGCACGGCGCGGTAGCTTTCCAGCCAGCCGCAGAATCCTTGCATGGCTGCGGGTTGATCGAAAACGATTTGCGGCCGGCCGTTTTTGTCGCTCACCAATTCGCCGCCGCTGCCCCAGACCCAGGATGCAGCCACATGGAGCATATCCGGGTATGGCGTGGGGACGAAGGGCGTCAGCCAGGCATCTCCAAGTTTCTGAATTGTTTCCAGGGTCGCTTCCTGGTTTGCGAATGCCGTTTCAGGGGTGATGCCTTTTTCTATTAAATGATCTTTGCGATAACAGATGACAAAGGCATAACTTGTCCAGGGGATCGACCAGCACGGCGAAGGGGTTTCACTGCCTGCAAAAAGTAAATCTCCGCCCATCGATTTCGATTCTTGTGGTTTGAACGGCCGGATCGCGTTCAGGCCGGTCAGACTGCTGATCCAGGTATTGCCAATTTGCGAAATATCCGGTCCGCTTCCCAGGGAAGCAACATTGACCAGGTCAGACCAGGATGTCATCCAGTGCATCCGCTTGCTTTTCACGGCGGCTTCCTGCTCTTTGTTAAAAGTGTCCAGTAACTGCGAGAGGGCATCCAGTTCGTCAAAGTCGCCGAAAAATGTCGAGATTTCAAGATTGTGCATGGTTGCGGATTTTCCTGTAAAGATTTTTTCAATCGCCTGATTTTATAACACTTTCGCTTGTTTGTGCGAATTAACCTTTGCCGCTCTCCCCGCTGACCGCTTTTCCATGGTGGAAGACCGCCAGCGAATGCCCGGCGTTGACAAAGGCGCGCGCGCGTGTCCCGGCTTCGCTCAAGCGGATATGGGGCTGCATGGCGTGCAGGCGTTGTCCCGAATCCAGTTGCAGGCGGTAGACGTTATAAGCCCCGCGAAACAGCCGCTCGAGGATGACCGCATTGCCGTGTGTGTCGGGCTCAAAATCGACGTCATCGGCGCGCAGGGCGATCTCGACGGGCGCGCCGTCTGGCAGGCCGAGTGGCTGGGCCAGCAGCCCGATCTCGGTGCGGATTCCTTCACGGCAGGCCTGGCCGGGCAGGAAATCCGAATTGCCCATGAACTCGGCCATAAAACGGGTCTGCGGCGCGTGGAAAATCTCCTCCGGTCTGCCAACCTGTTCCAGCCGCCCGCGTTGGAAAACCGCCAGCCGATCGCCCATGTAGAGCGCTTCCTCCTGGTCGTGGGTCAC
>JAKLPV010000021.1 GCA_022013685.1 Anaerolineae bacterium | reverse complement strand
GGCTTTTTTCGCCCCACTTGATGTACAGAATCAAAAGCTCTACAGGAAAGAAAAAAAGCTGGTATGAAAAGAGTAAGTTATTTTTTCGGCATTCCTTAGGTATTTATGCAAGGAGCAGTAAAACCACATGATGAAAACCTCCCTGCGCCTATTCTCTGCTTTGATATCCATCGTGAGTCTTGCAGCTTGTATCCCTGATGGTCAGGCTGGGTCAAATCAGCAGGCTGTAATAGAAACTATGGTTGCGGCAACGGTTGCTGCCCTGCCATCGGTGACATCCCAGCCGACTTCAACTGTGACGCTGGAGCCGACCGAGATTCGCCCGTCTCCGACTGAATTGCCAACAGAAACGCCTCTGCCAACCCTTACGCCTTTGCCAACCTGGACCCCGATACCGACTGAAACAGTAGCGCCGACGGCTACGGATGCGAGCGGACCTGAAATTGGTAAGAAGCAAGGTAATGTGAACTTTGCCTGTGTTGTGCTTTCCCGAACACCGCAGGGTATTTTTGAAGCCAGTTCCGGCCAAGATATCCCGGTTGCCTGGCGTATAAAAAATGTGGGTGTGCGCGATTTGGAAAAAGAAAACATAGATATTGGCTATATCTCGGGTCAAAAAATGGCGATTGGCGGAATATTATTTGATCTTACCGAGACTATTCCCGCCGGAAAAACAGGCGATATTATCATCACCTTTGAAGCGCCCAAGACAACGGGTAGTTATACGACAACCTGGGCATTGTTTAGAGGCAGTAATTCCTTTTGCCAGTTTTCCTTCAGCCTTGTCGTAAAATAACAACAGGAGGTTTTCCTTGATGCCTGCTTCCATACGTAAAATTGGGCAAATTGGTGTGCTCGTATTTTTTCTGGTTCTAAGTGCTTGTGCGCCCGCGATAACCCCTCCGCCAGAGGGTATGCTTGAAACAATGATTGCCGCTACGGTTCAGGCCTTGCCGACCAATACTCCTTTGCCGGCGCCCGTAGGAACTGTAACTTTGCGTCCAACCCGTTTGCCTCCAACAGAAATTTTTACGCCAACACCGGGAGTTTCGATAACGCCATTTCCAACATTTACATTGACGCCCACTATTACTGAAACCGCAACTGAAGTGGGTGTTGCCGCCCGCCAGGGTGTTTACCAGGGCAGTGGCAATTATGCTTGCATGGTGATGAGCCAGAAGCCAATTAACTGGACCAAATTTGCGCCCAATACGCTGGTTTACGCTACATGGACGGTTAAAAATGTTGGAGCGAAAGAGTGGAAATCTTCCACTGTGCAAATCGCTTATGAAGATGGCGAAAAGATATACGAGTATGCGCCAAAGCAAGATTTTCCATTTGTTGTTAAACCAGGTGAAACTCGTGATATTGTCATTGTTGTACGCGCCCCAGAAGAAGGTGGAGATTATCACTCAACCTTTGGATTGCAAAGAAGTGGTGATTTTTTCTGTAGATTGATCATTGCTGTTTCTGTAAGGTAAGGAGAAAAATAGGTGAAAGTTCAACGTTTTTATCTTACCTGGGTTTTATTCTTTTTCTTGATCGGCGGCTGTGCGCCTGCCCAGCCAGCGGATAACCCGCACGATTTGATTGCCACCATCGCGGCGGCGACCATCGCGGCCTTGCCATCCAATACTCCCCAGCCTACCTGGACAGCCTCCCCAATCCCAACCCGTGCGCGGAATACACCAACGGAATTGCCATCCAATACCCCTGCACCGACGATAGAGAGTTTGGCATCCCCGACATCTATTTATGAATTGCCTGGGCCGGGTACGCCAATGGCGGGTCTTACTGGCATCCCCCTATCTTTGTGGACGCCCACCCCCGAACCCTTCAAATGTAACTTGAGGAGAACAAAGCCTGAACCTTATACTGTTTTAAAGCCTGGTTATCATTTTCGCACAGAATGGCAGGTCTGGAATTACGGCTCGGTGATTTGGAAGGAGGACGGTGTCATCTTTTATTTCATTGGCGGAGATAAGCTCTATAATGATGCTGACCGGGCTAGAGACGGGGTCCAGCTTGCCTATAATGTTTATCCGCAGGACAAAATTTTGTTGTCCGTAGCGATGACCTCGCCCAAACAACCAGGAACTTATTCCTCGACCTGGGGATTGCGCCGCGAAAATAGGGATACACCCTTTTGCACATTTGATATGGTCATTCGAGTCAAGTGATTGATGTTGTTGTCATGACTTAGTGGAGATGCTTTTATGGCAAAGAAAACAGTTGGTTATGTTGAATTAGAGTGGGCCTGCCCCAATTGCGGCGGCAAGAACCCCGGGACAAGCAAGAGCTGTAAGGCATGCGGCGGCCCCCAACCTGAAAATGTGCAGTTCGAGCAGGCCCAGGGAGCGGCCCTTCTCGAAGATGAAGCCAAAATTGCCGCTGCAAAAAAAGGCGCAGATATTCATTGTCCGTATTGTGGGACACGCAACCCGGGCGATGCGACTGCCTGCATCCAGTGTGGGGGCGATCTGGTCGAGGGAACGCGTCGCGCTTCAGGGCGGGTGGTTGGGGCGTTTTCAGCGCAGGTTGGGCCGCTTGCGCCGGTTAAATGTCCCAGTTGCGGGGCCGAAAACCCCGGCGCAAGTAAAACCTGTTCGGCCTGTGGCGCTAACCTTAAAGCGGATGTCGCCTCGGCTGCTTCAACGGCGACCCAGCCTGAGGGGAGCAAGCCGGGCGCGCAGAAAAAACTGTGGCTGCTGATCCCTCTTGTCGCATTTCTCCTGCTTTGCTGTGGTGTTGCGGCCGCCCTGCTCTTCCGCACCAGCGAGGCAAAGGGAGTTGTGCAAGAGGTGGCCTGGGAACGCTCGATCATCGTCCAGGAAATAGGCGATGTGACTCGCGAGGACTGGCGCGATGAGTTGCCACAGGGAGTCCAGCCGCTCTCCTGTTCTGAAAAATTGCGCAGCACCGAAGATGAACCAGCTCCTGGCTCGAAGGAGGTTTGCGGAACACCTTATTCGGTCGATACCGGTTCTGGCGTCGCCGAAGTGGTTCAGGATTGTGTTTATGAAGTTTATGATGACTACTGCAAATATTCGGCCCGCGATTGGAAGGATGTGGAACCGGCTGTTGCCCAGGGTACAAATTTTGATCCTTATTGGCCGCAGGTGCAAACGTCGGAAGAGCGGCGCGAGGGTGAACGCAGCGAGGAGTACCGGGTCTTTTTTGAGACAGATGATGGCATCAAGGAGTTTACAACCACGGACGAGAACCTGTTCCTGCAATTACAGCCCGGCACGGAATGGACGCTCGAGTTTAATGTTTTTGGGGCGATAGTCTCGGTTAGCCGTTAAGCTACAACAAGGAGGTTTTCCATGCATTACCGACGCTTGGGTCATTCGGGTTTAAAGGTTAGCGAAATTGGACTTGGCTCGTGGGTGACATTTGGAAGCCAGGTGGATGAGGAAGTTGCTTCGGATTTGCTCCATGCCGCTTTTGATGCAGGGATTAATTTCTTCGATAATGCTGATATGTATGCAGATGGTCTTTCGGAAGAGGTGATGGGGAAGGCCATCAAGGATTTGCCGCGCCAGGCATTGGTGCTTTCTTCCAAGGTCTTCTGGCCGACCATGCCTGGCCCCAACGGGCGCGGACTTTCGCGTAAGCATATTTCCGAGTCGATCCATGCCTCGTTGAAACGCATGGACACTGATTACCTGGATTTGTATTTCTGCCACCGTTTTGATCCTGATACGCCAATTGATGAGGTTGTTTACACGATGGATACCCTGATTCGCCAGGGTAAGATTTTATATTGGGGCACATCTGAGTGGCGCGCCTGGCAGATTGCTGAGGCGGTCAATATCGCGCGCATCCACCATCTCGCGCCGCCTACCATGGAACAGCCGCAATACAATATGTTTCACCGTCGGCGGGTTGAGATGGAACTTGCTCCGGTTTGCCGCGAGCATGGCATTGGATTGACCACCTGGAGTCCGCTTTATTATGGTATTTTGACCGGCAAATATAATGACGGCATTCCCGAAGGCTCGCGGGCTTCACTTGACAGCATGGCCTGGATACGCGATCGTGTTACACCTGAACGGGTAACGATTGTGCGCGAACTGAGTGTGGTGGCTGATGATCTGCATGTTAGTATGGCGCAACTTGCGCTGGCCTGGCTGCTGCGGCGCAAGGAAGTCAGCAGTGTCATCACAGGGGCAACCAATATCCGCCAGTTGCAAGATAATCTTGATTCTGCTGAAGCGGTCGAGAAATTGTCTGATGATGTGTTGGAACATATCGAGCAGGTTTTAGGAAATTACCCCGACGAGGATTGATCCTTCAGGCAGGTTAAATAAAAATAAGGCCGTTTAAAAAAACGGCCTTATTTTTATTCCTGTCGGGTTTAGATCGTAGGTGGAAGTGATTCACCGCTTATCGCGGCTGCCGCAGGTTTCTTGCGCAAGGTGAAGAAGCCTACCGCGATTGGGATGGCGATGAAGATCACGGAAACGCATAGAAGACCAAGCGCCAGAGGCATGGCCATTGGCTCAAGCGATTCCACGCCATTGACGGTGGTGGTGATGGGTTGGCCTGAGATGCCGATCACGCCCCACACACAAGACGTAAGAGCAAGACAGCCGCAACATAGTGCGGTGACAACGGTAATAGCAATTGCGACAGTTCGATTTTCCATAAATACTCCTCCAGATGAATTTATTAATCAGTGTACAACAAAAAACAAGTGGGTGCAAATACTTTTTTGCGGTTTTGGGTTGTTTTTATCTAGTTTTTTGTGATTATGCCGCCGGAGGGATGCTCTCTCCGAAATAAACAGGATCAGCGGGTTTTGCCATACGAAAGGAGATGAATCCTGCGACAACAGGGAGAACCAGCAGGATAATTCCAACGCAGGCGAACAATACAGACCCGATCAACACTTCTTCGGGGGTGGATGGGTTGCCGACCATGGCTTCAGGACTTTGGCTGCCAATTGCAGCCAAAGCACCCGTGCAAATTAGTCCCAGGCCGGGCAAGCCGCAGCACAAGGCAGTGACAGCGGTAATGATGATTGCAGTTGTTCGATTCATTGCATCTCCTTTTTGGGGTTCAAAGTCTCCTGACCTTGAACATTACTCTGAAAACTTATTGGGTCTCTAGGATTTTCCGTGAAGGGCGCCGCATTCTGAAGTGTGCGCGTGCGTACGCACACACCCCAAAATGCGGGGTCTTACCACAGAGATTCCCAAAGAGCCAACTTATTTCGGCTCAAGCCTGTAAATCGCGCCGCTATAATCGCCCAGGTAAAGTTCGCCTTTGTCATCCAGGCCGAAAGTGCTGATTCTGAAACTGGTCTTAAAGAGCAGACTGTTGGCAAAATCATCGCTGGTTTTTAGCAGTCCCCAGATATTGCCGGAGCAGAAATCGCCATAGATGTAGACTCCCTGCCAGTCGAGGAGCGACTGGCCGCGGTAGACTTGACCGCCAGTGATCGAACAGCCCTCAGCGTGCGAGAACTCGGCCACCGGCAAGACCAGCGCCGAAGCATCGTAGAGTGTGCCGCTGTAATCGTAACTGGCTTCCATCAGATTCCAGCCGAAGTTCAGTCCGCTGGGTGATTCGACCGCTGCAAAGTTAACCTCTTCCCACTGGTTCTGGCCGACATCGGCGATGTAGAGATCGCCGTTAGCGCGGTCGAAGGCGATTTTCCAGGGGTTACGCAGGCCGTAGGCCCAAATTTCGGCCTCGCCGCCGCCCGTCGCAAAGGGATTACTGGCCGGAATGGCATAAGGCTGGCCGCCATCCACATCGAAGCGCAGGATTTTGCCGAGCAGCGTATTGAGGGATTGGCCGGCCCCCTGCGGGTCGCCCGCAGAGCCGCCGTCGCCCATCCCTGCGTATAGATAACCATCCGGCCCGAAAGCCAGCGCGCCGCCGTTGTGATTGCCGTAAGGCTGTTCGATACGAACCAACTCGATGCGGCTGTCTGGATCGGCCAGGTTTGGGTCTGCCGTAGAAACGTTGAACCGCGCGATGCACGTGTTACCCTGGCGGTCAGTGTAGTTGACGAAGAAAAACCCGTTTTCAGCGTACTTGGGGTGAAAGGCGATTCCCAGCAGACCGCGTTCGGAGGCATCTGAGCCAACGATACTGACGATGTCCATGAAGGGGGTTGGGAGCAGTTGTCCGTTTTGGATGATGCGGATTCGCCCGGGCTGTTCGAGTACGAAAACGCGCCTTGACCCATCGCCTGGGCTGCCGATGTCGGTCGGTTTTTCCAACCCGCTGGCGATTTCGCGCCAAGCAACGTTGGCCGGGTCGGGCAGGTTTTGAGTAGCTGGGACAGTTGCCGGGGTGGTTTCTTCGGCGACGGGGGTCGATTCTTCAAGGGTGGGGGCCAGGGTGGCGGGGGGTATTGTCCGTACCGTAGGGGCAGGGGGGACGGGTTCCTGTTGAGGAACCGTGGGGGCGCAAGCAGTGATCAGCGTGGCAAATACCAGTAAAACGGCGAACAGGCGCCGGGTTGTCATGTTGATTCCTCCTTCATACCGGAATGTTCCGGTGCTAATCCTTGATGTCGGTGGCCTCACCGTCGATCACATCGCCGGGAGTTAGTCCTTGTGAACCTTCATCCACGATTGTATTGTTGTTGGTCATCTCACGCACATGTTCCTGGATGACATCAGTTGGGCAGAGTTCGATAAAAAAATAAGAGCCCAACCATAAAATGCCCATGTCATCGAGAGCCGAAACGCCAGGGATGCCCATGATGGCATCGATGGGTGAGATCAGATAAATCAGTGCGCCAACGGGCAGTAATTTCACAAATGGGCTGACGCGTCGGTCGCCCATCAACCGCCAGATGAGTTTGGCGCG
The DNA here is from genome assembly GCA_022013685.1 of Anaerolineae bacterium. Taxonomy (GTDB): domain Bacteria; phylum Chloroflexota; class Anaerolineae; order Anaerolineales; family Villigracilaceae; genus UBA8950. The sequence continues at coordinate 6,572 of JAKLPV010000021.1, read as the reverse complement.
GAAGGTTAATTCTTCGAGGGCATTCTTTTGGCTTGGGATGATGCTACGCGGGGTATTGTCGTTCATGGCGCCTCCAATTTTGATATTAACATTATAAGGGATAAGGTCGGTGTGGCAAGCAGGAAGGATGTGCTATTTGTTCTACGGAAAAGTGACATTTTTGTTGCGGCTTGGCTTGACTCGCGCTGATAGTTAGATGATAATCTAATATATGGCTAAAAATATTCTCACCACTTATTGGGCGCGCGTGAGCGCCTTTCACCCCAATGCCCGCTTATACCTTGCCAGCGCAATCCTGACCGGTGCGGCGCTGGGGATTTACCGTTTATTGTTCAACTTCTATGTTTTGAGCCTGGGATTCGATGAAAACCTGCTTGGCCAGTTGATCACGATTACCAGCCTTTCGGCCCTGGTGACTGCCCTGCCGATGGGTTATCTGGCCGATATGCTTGGGCGTAAAAACTCCTTCCTGCTTGGCGGTGGAGTTGTGGCCGGGTCTGTGGCGGCCATGCTCTTGTGGCCTTCCGTACCCATGTTTTATGCCATGAATGTCTTGATGGGGATGGCTCAAGGTTTGCAAATGGTGACCATGGCGCCTTTCCTGCTCGAAAATTCGGGTGAGGAGGAACGTACTTATCTGTTCAGCCTGAGCTCGGGGCTGCAAATGGCTGCAGCTTTTGTCGGCAACTCGATTGGCGGTTACCTGCCCGGATGGATCGCCACCCAGCAGGGTGTTTCAGAGACCAGCAGCGTGGCCTACGCGGGCGCCCTGGGGATTATCAGTGTGATCGCGTTGTTGGGCCTGATTCCCCTCTTTTGGCTGCGCACCCCGGTTTTGAAAAAATCAGAGCGCGCCTTTTTTGCGCCGCTGGCCTATGCCCGCCAGCACCCCGTCACCCTTACAAAATTACTTGCGCCCATGCTGGTTACATCCATTGGCGCGGGCTTGTTCATGCCATTTATGAATGTGTTTTTCCGTGTGGCCCACGGCCAGCCAGACCCGGTGATTGGCAATGTGCTGGCCTGGGGCGCGCTGGCGATGGGCATCGGCTTGGTGATCGCGCCGCCGTTGGCCGATCGATACGGGAAGGCCGAGTTGGTGGTCATTACTCAGGGCATCTCGATTCCTTTCCTGATCATGCTCGGTTATGCCCCCTGGTTTTGGATGAGCGCATTTTCTCATTATGCCCGCCTGGCTTTAATGAACATGAGTGGGCCGGTCTATATGACTTTTGTGATGGAGCATGTCGAATCCGATTCGCGCGCGACCGTTGCCAGCCTGGTCAGCATGGTCAACAGCTTTGGCTGGGCTTTCAGTCCTTCGATCAGCGGTTGGCTGCAGGTTAATTATGGTTTTGGGCCGGTCTTTGCGCTGGTAATCGTGTTATATTCCGTTTCAGTCTTTATGTATTGGAAATTTTTCTGGAAAGTGACGCCGGCGCGGGTTATACCGCAATCGGCCTGAGAGTTTTTATGAATGTCTTGTACGAAGATTCCACCCTGCTGGTTGTCGACAAACCTGCTGGAATGCCCGTTCTGCCCGACGGCTGGGACGCGGACGCCCCGTATCTTGTCAGGCTGCTCGAAGAGCAGTATGCGAAGCTGTGGGTGGTGCACCGCCTGGACAAGGTCACCTCCGGGGTGATGGCCTTCGCCCGGACGGCGGAGGCGCATAAGGCGCTGAACCGCCAGTTCGAGCACCACGAAACCGAAAAAGTCTATCATGCCCTGGTCGATGGCGAACCCGTCTGGTCGGAACACACTGCCAGGCACAAGCTGAGAGTCAACGTCGGGCACAGCCACAGGACCGTGGTCGATCATACCAAAGGCAAACCGACCGAAACGGCGTTCAAGGTTATTCAACGCTTTGACGGCTACGGGCTGCTCGAGTGCCACCCTGCGACAGGCAAAACGCACCAGATCCGAGTCCATGCTTACGCGTTGGGCTATCCGCTGGTGGGCGACACACTCTACAGCGCCCCTCCCACCGATTTGATCGACCGCCCGGCCCTGCATGCCCTCAGCCTGACCATCACCCACCCTGAAACCAACGAGCGCGTGACCTTTACTGCGCCGTGTGCAACCGACTTCAAAAAGGCCTTGAAGAAACTGGAGTCGAAAGCCTTTGCGTAGCACCCTGCGGGACTGACTTTCAACTCAAACATTGGAGCGACAATGAAAGTCCACATCACCGAAGCTGAAGAAAATGTCGAATATCGCGTGTTGGAGCGCGAAGGTCTGAGCGACGAGACCTTGCAGGCCATGTTTTATGCCTTGAAGGATGGCGTCTGGTTATAAGGCTATCCGCGTGCCGCGCTGATGTTCCCGCAAGAGTTGGCGCTCATAGAGAAGAACTACAATGCCTATATCGAGCATGAGTTGCACCAGGAAAGGCGTACCCTGGCCGACCTGAACGCGGCCCTTGAGTGGTTGTGCGCGGAATTCGAACGGAGCGGTGTGCGCTGGTGGCTGGTTGGCAGTGGGGCCCTGTATGCGCGCGGACTGGATGTCAAATCGCACGACATCGATGTGATGACCTATAAGACCGAGATCGAAAAAATCCGCGCGATGGTTGCGCCCTATATCGTCGAGCCGTTTCATCATGTCACCGGCTGGGTGGTCAAGGGCTTCGGGGTGGCTGATTACCGCTATCGCATCGACTTCGCCTTCGAACCGGAAGAGTGGGTCGATGGTCAGGGTCCGGTCGATTTCGGCCCGTATGCCCAGGCGCATATTGAGCCGATCGTCTGGCATGGCCATGAAATCCTCGTCCCGCCGATTGAATTGCAGATCGTGCCCAACGAGGCCCGCGGGCGAACAGAACGGGTGGAATTGATTCGTAAATATCTCGAAAATCAAAAAAACTAAGAACTTTACCTGGTGCGAAAAAGGGACAAATTGCTTTTGCATTTGTCCCTTTTTTTGTTCTTTTGCGTTAACCTTATTGAATGCATTCAAAATCCCATCCAGGAAGCTGACGGTTGCCCGAAAAAACGCAGTACGCATCCAACGATGATATTCCGGCCCTGATAACAGCCGCGCAGCGAGATCCTGCTGCTTTTGCAGAGATTTACGACTGTTATTGCACGCCGGTCTATCGCTATCTCTACAGCCGGGTTGGCAACCAACTCGACAGCGAAGATCTGACTACCCAAACCTTCCTGGCAGCGCTGGAGAATATCCACCGTTACCGGGAACAGGGACGGTTTGGTGCTTGGCTGTTTCGTATTGCCCGCACCAAGGTCATGGACTATTTTCGGCGTGGCAAGCCCGAGGTTAGTCTTGAGTCTCTGAATATCCGCTCCAACGAAGGCGACCTGCTCGGGCTGGTCATCCAGCGCCAGGAACAGGCCAGAATCGTAGCCATCGTCCAGAAAATGACCGCTGAAGAACGCGAACTCCTGCGACTGCGCTATGTAGCCGAACTGTCCTTCTCAGAAATGGCGGCGCTGCTCGGCAAGAACGATGCCGCCGTTAAAAAATCCCACTATCGCTTGCTGGCGCGAATTCAAAGCCAGGTGGAGTAAGCCCATGAGTGAATTTACTCCCACCCCCGAGTTTGAGAAAAGGGTCAGCCAGGTGCTCGATGTGCCCGGGCCTTCGGCGGCCTTCTCGAATGCTTTGCGCGCCAGGCTGATCGCGAGGTCCTCCGAAATGAAACCACAAACATCCCTGCGCCCTGTCTGGCGCATTGCTTTTGCGCTGACTGCATTGATTGTCTTCCTGCTGGTTGTTTTCAACCTGCCAGGTGTTGCCACAGCCATGAAAACCCTGTTCGGCTACCTGCCCGGTGTTGGGCCGGTCAGCCAGGATGCCCCGCTGCGAGTGCTCGCCGAACTGGTCAGCATTACTCGCGACGGGTACACCGTTACGGTCGAGAAAGTTTTGGCGAGTGCCGACAAAACCACCCTGGATTACCGCATATCCAACATTCCGGCAGATGCTTACTACGGAGGGTACGATCCCCAGCCCGGCTGCCTCATCCAGCTCCATCTGCCAAACGGGAACCAACTCGATACCGATGATGGCTATTCAGGCTCATCGGAAGGTACAGGTACAATCAGCGGGCAATATAGCTTCCCACCCATTCCGGCTGATGTCAACGAATTGGTATTCTGGCTGCCCTGCATCGACCAGCTCGACCATGAGCAGACTCCGTCCGATTGGAAAATTCCGCTGCGCCTGGCCCCGGCCCCATCAGATTTGATCCTGGTGCCGATTATCGAGGTGCAGCCGACCGAAATTGGATTGCCGGCCACTGTCCAGCCGGATGCCCCGACGCCTGCTCCCGTTACCCCGGCGGAACTGACGCTGGAGCAGGTTATCCCTGCGCTGGAGGGCTACATCCTGGTTGGGTCGTTTAGCCTGCTCGACCAGCCAGCCAGCACCCACCTTGGAGATTGGTTTTATCTTGAAGACGGAATTGTCACCGATGCCAGCGGGCAGGAAATCCCATTTTCAGCCAGCCCCAATGGTTACGGGTTTGCAGACCTGAACGATTCTTTTAGGCCCTTGGATGATATCGTTCAAAATGGGCGTTGGGCAATCCAGATTCAGCCAACTGAGTTTGACTGGCCAATTACTTTTACGGTTAGAAGCAGTCAGGCCGTCTCAAGATGTGATCCAGCAAAATTCGAGTTTGATACCGGCCCCAGTCCGCAGGTTGGGCAGGAGTGGAAACTGGATAAAGAGTTGGAACTCTGCAACGGGCAGAAAATCCATCTCGCCAGCCTATTTCTGAGAAGTGAAAGCCGCTACGACTTTACTTACTCCACCGACATCCCAAACTTACGCCACCTATGGCTTGAACTCGAGGGCTATAGCTCTAACGGGGGCGGTGGCTGGTGTGAAGGAAATGCCAACTGCTTTACGGGCGTCCAGTACAACAATGGCATTCCCAGCGGAAAGCTGACAGCCGTTTTCACCGGCGAACTCGACATCACCCTGGAAGGTCCCTGGCAAATCCAGTGGCAGCCGGAAGAGTAAGAATAAAAAAGAAACCGCCCATTTTCGGGCGGTTTCTTTACTGGTTACTGAAAACTGAACACTGGATCCTGCCTACTGTATCTTGCGCGCTTCCACGTAGAATCGTTTCTCGCGGGCCTCGCCCATCGAGAAGGTCTTGCGCGGCAGGGCCCCATCAAGAATGACGGTCTTGAACAGGTCGTCTTTTTGCATGCCGGGCACATAGATGCCAACGTTGCCGGGCTGCTGGCCGAGGCGCACGGTCACATCCGCACCGTGAACGTAGTCGATTTTTTCCGCATTGCCCGATTTCAGGAAGGGATCGACAAAAGTCTGGATGGTCCCCACCGACAGGTTGGTGCTCGGGTTGGCAATAGCGACCACGCCGAAGCCTTTTCCGCCGCCGACGAAGCCCATCAACTGCCGGGCCGGGTCGCCCGCGTTGACGCGCCGGGTCATCTCTTCAGCGTTTTCGACCGGGGTGTAGGAGTAATCTGCGCCAAAAGCGGATTCGAGCGCGGCGTAGATATCGGTCTTCAGGCCGAACAGCACACGGTGGATCGGCTCGAACTCCAGTCCTTCATCGTGGACATTTTCCAGCTCGATCAACGCATAGCGCGCCGGGTGATGCATGCCGACTTCGGGTTTCATCCGCTCCCAAACGGCTTTGGCGGCGGCAAGCGAGTGGTTGCCGTCGCCCATGGCAAACAGCAAAACCGGTTTGTCGCTGTCCACGCCATATTTGGCGGCGAAGACTTCCGGTTTGGCCAACCCGCGCAGGGCTTCGATCACACCTGCTTCAATGGCAGGGTCGTTGACCGCGTAGCCGACCAGGTGGCCGCTGTCGAGCATCAGGTCAATATCGTAGAGTTTTTCCAGCTTGCCCCTGGCCGCGCCGACCGGTTCGATGACTGTTTTTTGAGGGTCGTCGATCAGCACAAGGATGTGGGGCAGTTCGAGCGGCGCGCCGGTGCGGATTTTCATGCGCGGCGGCAGGCGATCGACGATGGTGCCTTCGGTGGCGCGGATCAGGCTGGTTGAGCCTTTGGTGTAATCGTAATGTTCCAGGTCGAGGCACATCACCAGTCCCTTGCGGGTTTTTCCGGCAACGGTGCGCTCAACGTAAATCAGGCCTTCGCGCGATTCGAGGATGCCTGCGTCCAGATATTCGCGCATTGTCTTCTGGATCGATTGGATGTGTTCCGCTTCACCCGGTTGTTCGAGATAGATCTCGGGCAGGGTGATGTGGAAGGTGGACGGCGCATCGCCGATGATCGCTTCGACCTGCTCCCAATATTCGGGCTGGGAGGTGAACTGGTCGACCGCGATGACTGCCCACTTGTGCAGGTCAACACCTTTTTTGGGCAGGAGTACTTCAGGGATCAGAACACCGATATCTTCAAAAATTTTCATAATTTTCTTTTACCTTGCTTGTCCTGAGCGGAGGGCGAAGCCCGAAGTCGAAGGACTTTTCCTTGGAAAGCCGCCCTTCGACTTCGCTACGCTCCGCTCAGGACTTGATTTTATTTTTTGGCAAAATCGATCACAATTTGAGCCACTTCCGCGCCGACGCGGCCCTGGCCTTCTTTGGTGGCGGCGCCGATGTG
>JAKLPV010000232.1 GCA_022013685.1 Anaerolineae bacterium | reverse complement strand
TGGGCATCTCCAGCGAGAAGAACACCACGCGTTTGCCTGTCCGGGCAGCGTTCAGGGCGACGGTCAGGGCCAGGGAAGTCTTGCCCAAACCGGGACGGGCGGCCAAAACATAAAGCGCTCCGGCCTGGAAGTTGCCCAGGCGATGGTCGAGATCGATCAGGCCGCTGGGTGTGCCGGGCAGTTCGCTGATCCGGCTGAGGGCGTCGATCTGATCGAAGGCCTGGCCGAGCGCATCCCGCAGCGGGACCAACTGCCCACCGCTTTCGCGCAAGATCGCTCCTTCGAGAGCGGCCACAGATTGTTCAGTCGCCAGGGGCAGTTCGAGCGCCTGGTCATTGGCCAGAGTAGCGATCTTGTTGGCGGCGGCTAGCATCTGGCGCCGGACGGCAGCTTCGCGCACGATCTGGCCGTATGCATCGGCGTGCAGCGTGGTCGGGGTGGCGTTCAGCATCCCGACCAGGATGGCTGCCCCGCCCACCTCCTCGAGCTGGCCCTGTTTTTCAAGGCTCTCGGAGACGGTTAGGATGTCGATCGGAACACGGCGCTCCACCAGACGGGCGAAGGCCTGCCAGACAAAACGCAAGCGGTGGATATAGAAATCTTCCGCGGACAAAAACTCGGACAGTTCGACATAGACATCCGGGTTGATCAGGACCGCGCCGATCACGGCTTCTTCGGCCTGGCGGCTGTGCGGGATGAGATTGGTTTCGTTGGACATTGTTGATTAGCTCCTTGGTTCGAAATCTTTGATGATGTTTTCCAATGCGCTTTTGAGCGGCATGGGTGGTTCTTGGGATTGCACAGTGCTGGCCAGCGTGCTGGTCATGGTTTTGAGCAGCGCGCCGGGGTGGGCCACGGTGAAAGGGCTCTGGTTCCAACGCTTCCAGGTGGCCTTCAGGGCAACGTCGAGGGTGGAGTTGTATTCGATGGCGAGTTTGTTCAATTTGCGAATGCCTTTGATCCAGAGTGCATACTCCCCACCCTTTTGGCCCGGATTGGGTTTCTCAGGCGGATGCAAGTTGAAAAGCGAGACGATCAACTTTGCTCCCGATTGGCAGTCTTCTGGAAAAGCAGCGATGCGATCTTCGAGATTGGGCGAAGGGAGCGCGGGCGCGGATGCGCCCATGTTCTTAATCTTCTTAAAAGAATGATTCTCCTTAAGCACCGATTTTCCTTGTTCGGAATTTTCCACATTCGGAAAAATCTGAGTCTGGCTTTTTTCATCTGGTTGTGTGGGTGTTTGTTCAGGTTCAGCTTCTTTTTCGGTTTCGTGGCTCGGTTCAGGTTCGTATGGTTTTTCTTGTTCGGCCTGGTTTTCTTCGGCTCTTGGAGCGCCTTCGTGCTGGGCCAGTTGTTCGGCGGTGGGAAAGACGATGTAGCGGTTGCCGCCAATAAAACGGTTTTTCTCGTCGCGCAGGCGATAGGTCAGCAAAACACGCTGGCCTTCGATGGTCAGTATTTTCAGGTGCTTGAGCGCGCGCCCGATGGTGTCGGGGGTCAGCCCGGTCTCGGCCTGGATTTGCTCGTAACTGGGAAAGGATTCTCCGTGCGGGTTGGCATGCAAAACGATGCACATGAAGACACCCAGCGACGCTCCTTTGAAGTGATGTAAGTGCTGGCGAAACTGAAAGCCTATTTGCATAAACAGCACTTCTGGGTTTGCATTGGCGCCAATTCCGCGCCAGGAACCTGAAAAAACCTTAAACATTGATCGACTCCATGCTTGTGCTGAAACGCAACAGGAAGGCCGCTGCGGGGCGATGTTTTGGAGCCATAGCGCGGGTCGTGTTAGGAGATTTGCGCGGCTCTGTGGCCTTCCTGTTAAGGGCGGGTATGCGGCAGGGTATGCGGTAAAGTATGCGGCAGGTATGCAGCCAGCTATGCGGCGGGTATGCGGCAGCCGCATACCCATTTATGCTGCCTAAAAAACTCACATCACTTTTGGCGGAAAACCCGAAATTGATCATTCTGAGCGACCCGCTGCCAGCCCCGGAACGACCATCTCCGGAGTGGTATAGAGCGCCAGGTTCCCGGCCCGGTACTCGGCCAGAGCATAGGTTAGAAGGCAGGTCATCACCTGACCAATGGTGATGTGGATAACGTGTGGTGCTGCCTTGTCTTTTTCGATGTTCGGGATGGCATAGATGGCTGCGATGATTTCTTCGGGCAGGCGATAGTTGGCGTGCGGCTGTTCCTTGCTCTTTTTCTTTTTGGCCTTGCGGGGTGGGATGGAACGGGAGGTCAGTCCGCTGCCAGTGTGAGATTTCAACGTGGATGTAGGTGAAACCTGGATCGTAGGCATCTTGAGATAGCCTGCCTCATACTCAGCCAGCGCGTAACGCAGCAGCTCACGCGCGACGGCATCAGCCCCGCCCACCATCCCGAACTCATCGCGAAAGTGGGCGGCCAGATCCAGGATCGCACTCTGGATTTCTTGCGGCACACCTGCAAAGGTTTTGTTCTTGTGTTTGGACTCCCACTTGCGGTCACGCTGGTGGGCTGGCTTGCGTCCCCAGCCCGGGGCAGGGGCGGGGGCTGGAATGCTGTGGACATGCTCCTGCGGGGCGGGAGGTAGTTCTTCGAGAAAGGAGCGACGGGGCTGCTGGTTCATTATTTCGCGCTCCGAACGATCTTGGCCAATTGGCGGTAACACAGGGCTGCCGGGTTTTCGGCGTCGAACTCGAACAGCGTTTGGCTTTTGCCCGCGCACTCCTTCAGGGCAGCCCGGTCCGGCACAACCGGCAGCAGCAGGTCATCCCTGAGCGAAGCGCGCATCTCCTCCAGGGCGGCGCGGTGCTCGCGCGGCATGAAGGCCGTCCCATCTCCGCGCACCATTGTTGGCAGGATGCCCAACACGCGTCCGGGCCAATTATGTTGCTCGCTCAGGGTGCGGGTCATCTTCATCATCGACCCGACTCCGCTCACGCTCAAGGCTTCAGCCTGGCTGGGGATGATCAGCAGGTCGGCGGCCCAGACCGCCCGCTCCTGGATACCGGAAGCCGAGGGGTTGGTGTCGATGATGATGAAGTGCAGGTCGTGACGCAGGAAACGTTCGAGTGTCAGGCGCACCCAGTCGATACCCCGGCCTGAGGCATTGATCTGGGCCTGCGCGCCAGATAACCCGGCACTGGCGGGCAGGAGCTGGACGCGTTCGCGCAGCGGCACGACCAGGCTTTGGACCAGGCTGGTTTCAGCAGCACCCAGGCCAAGGGTAAGCAGGTATGAGGCTGCGTCCGAGCGTGAGACTCCGAACAGGACGGTCAGGTTGGCCTGCGGGTCGAAATCCACAAGCAGGACATTGCGGCCCAGATCGGCCAGGGCTTGGGCCAGGTGGGCGGCGCTTGTTGTTTTGCCAACGCCGCCCTTGTGGTTGGAAATTGTGATGATTTGAGTCATGGGGAACCTCCACAGAGAAATCGGGAATGAACCCAACCGGTCAACGGGGCGCTGATTTCGAGCCAGTCGCCGTCGCGCTGGCCGGTTGGGTTGATGGAAACGGCTTCGGAGAGAGCACCAAGCACCGGGGCCGTTGACCCTGCCTTGGCGCGTACATTTAAGTGGCCTGTTTCCAGGCCGGTGCAGACCTGCCATCCCGTAGCCGGGGTGGCAGTCTTTGTCATCGTTGATTTTGAGGTGGGAGCGGGGGTTGTGCTTTGGGCATGCTCTTCGCTTGAGTCTTGGGTGGCGCTGACAGGGGAGAACAGGCCAACGATGGTTGGGTCGTCGATGTGGTACATGAGCGCCAGCGTTCCAACTGCGCCGCCCAGGAATGCGAGCAGGGAAATCAGCGACAGGATGTTGCTTTTGCGAGTCATTGTGGGTCTACCTTCCGAAGTGTGGTTTTGCCGTTTTTATCGGGGGTGAAGCGTGTGCCTGGAATAATGGTCAGGGCTGCGGGCTTGCCCTGGAGCCGGATGTTCATAGTTAGTACACTGGCCTGCCGGTTGAATGCGCCCAGGGCCATCAACAGGAGCCGCACTGCCTCGTGCTCTCGCAGTGGCCGCGAGGCTCCTGTTGTTTGGCGGGCCTGGATCTCTTCCGCATTCAGCCTGTGCGCCAGGGTCAAGTCAAAACCCGGCAGGCCTAGGGAAAATCCGGCGCACTCTCGCCAGGTCGGGCAGCTGATTTCGGCTTTCCATGTCCGTTTGCCCCAAAGGCATGCGCTGGGGCAGGCTCGAGCATCTCCGGGATGTTCAGCGGTACAGGTGTTGGGCTGTGCGGGAGTGTTTTGCGTGGGGCATAGGTCTTCTTGGGGGAGTGGTAGTGGCGCCCCTCGATCTCAGCGATGGCCCGCCGTAAGTTCTCGTATCCATACTCGGCGGCGATCCGCCGTTCCAGTTCCAGCCGGTTACGAGCGCTGCCCAGTACACTTTCAGCCACTTCGGCGTTGCGTTCGGCCATCTCCTGCTTGGCAACCGCCATCGCGGTCAGGCGTTTGGCCTTGATATCCGGGTGAGAATAGAAGTAGATCAGAAACAGCACTGCGTGAATGGAAAGGCTACCTGCCAGCAGTCCGAGCAGCGCTTCGGCATTGGCAATTTGTCCGCCAACGGCAGAGAACTCGGCGATGCCGATGATCACCCCCAAGCTGAAGGAGATGGCCATGCCCAGCCAGGCTACGCCGCGCATCAGTCCGCTGGCTTTGGCGTGTTGGACCGCGATCTCCCACAGGATGAAGGGGAAGAAGGTGGCCAGCACAGCGAACCAGGCCTTCCATGCTTCGCCGGTGTTTTGCAGAGCAAAGTCATAAACGCGATATTCGCCAGCCGCGAGCAGCAAGTTTCCAGCAATGAAAGCGATATTGTGGGCGTTGTTCTTGAGCCAGTCTGCGATCCCGACCTGCTGAACGCCGGTTTCGAACAGGGGTTCGTGCTCTACGGCGTCGATATCCTCCGGTAGACCTTCGAAGGGGTTGCTGAGGGGTGTTGCGTAACGAGTGTCCATGGGTTTGTTCCTCCTATTGTGTGGTTGCTGTTGTGAAAGTTAGCCATTTCGATTGCTGGCGGACAGCGAACTGGTTGCGTGCAAGCGGAATGGTGAGTGTGGTGGGGGCGGTGAGGTTGAAGAGCGTTGTGAAGTCCGCTATCGCACCAACGACGATCTTGCTGAAGATGGAGCGGATGCGGCAGGCGTAACCTGGGGAAGCGTTGACGACCAGATGGAACTGCGGGGCGTTTGCCAACAATGACAGCGAGCGGTATTCGATGTCCCAGCCTGCGCCGAGGTTGTCCAGCAGGACGGGCAGTCTGGGCGCGGACGGTTTCTGCATGTGGTACTGCAGGATGTCGCCCATCCGTTTTGGGCTGACGGCGGCGACCATCGGATTGATGCCGTGCCAGCGCTCTGGCGTTCTGGAGACGATGACCGCGCCAATCGATGTTTGCC
>JAKLPV010000231.1 GCA_022013685.1 Anaerolineae bacterium | reverse complement strand
TGCCGGACAGGCAATATTCGGGCAAAATATCTCTTGTGGGTTCATTGGCAACTCTCAAGGATGTCGTAGTCCTATCAGTTTGCCAGTGAACCCCATTTTTTGTCAAGTTTCTGCCACTCCACGTTTTAGTGGGGTGACACCTGACACTCAACTCCAGTTGAATTGCGGGGGATTGCGCGTAAAACTCTTGCCAAGTGTGACAGAAAACCGGTGTTTCTACAACGAAAATTTCAAATCGAATCTCACCGTTTTTATTCCGCTATCGCTATTCCATTTTCCTGACACCACTTGCGAAAGACTTCTTTCGTCTGTTGATTTTCAAAGTCAAACCAACGCTGGAGCAGCCCTTTTGATTCAAGAAGGTATTTAAAATTTCCATACGCGCCCCTTTTCCTGAAGATTTGACGAATGCGCTCATCGTCATCAGGCAGGTTGGTTTCGATAAACTCAAAAACAAGTTCGCGGCCCAAGCCCAGTTCATTTTTGTGCGGAATGCTGACGCACTGCTCCCAATCCAGCAACTCATCAATCTCATCCAAATCGGATATTTCGGAGCGATAGTAGAGCACCCCCGTTTCTGTATTCAGGATGGCGGTATGCAAGCCATAACTTTCGGAACCTACAAAGAAGAATGCGTCCTCGATATCGGAGAAGTTAATCATCACCTGTCCATTTTTATAATGCCCGTGGTCACAAATTGCACACTAAATGCTCTTACGATGTGTTCCGTCGTTGCCTCATGCCCCACGTATTTTGTGAGGCCGTGATTTCTCAAAAAAAAGACAGAGCAATCTATTTCTTCAAAAAACTGCGCATCTTCTCCGGTAAGTTGGGAAGTTCGAGCCTCAGGCGATATTCCATGAGGCGAGGCGCATCGGGGTTGACCTGTTCCCACATTTTGAGCCACGAACGGGCTGCTTCCATATGTTCGCGGGCCAGGGCCAGTTCAATTTGGGCTTCGCAGAGCGCATCATACTCGGTAATGTGCATACGATTGCGCTGTAGCAAGCGGTCGAGTAAGGCATGGGCTTTGTCAAAATCGCCTTCGGCGGTTGCCTTGCGGGCCTCGGCGCTGATACCGAAGAAGTAATCGGGAAAACGCGCGTGGATGCCCGCCACCAGTGTATGCGCCTGCCTGGTTTTACCCTGCATTTCGAGCGCCAGGGCCAGGTTGTTGAGCATGGACGGGGTTTCTTCAATGGACAGGGCTTCTTCGAGCAAAGCCTGGGCTTTGGGGCCATCGTTCGCATACAAGGCCTCTATCGCCTGGGATGCCAATTTGGTCACAACCGGAGATTGGGAATCGCGGATTGGCTCGCTGGTAATCTCAAAGTTCAATTGCAAGATGTTTGTCCAGTTGCCTTTAACCCACATACGGTGGCTACCGGATGCCAGGTGGCCTTGCTTGACTAAAAATTGGGCTGTATCCAGGCGCATTTCATCTGTGCCAATATCGCTCAGGGCAAAATCTTTCAGCATGGCGATCAGATCGGGGGTTTCGGCCATTTTCATCAGGCGGATGGCAAATTCGCGGGTGTGCACATCGCCGCGCGCCAGGAAGTGCGGCAGCAAGGCAGATAGCCCCGGGTGTTGTTGCAGGAATTGGCGGGTTGCTTTTTCCGTCCCAGCGCTATCCTTTTGATTGACAGGCTTGCGCAAGGCATTGACCATTTCTTTTTTGGTCGATTCGGTTACCCAGGCTGTGAAGCCGTAGGCCCACGGGCCGTTACGCTCACCGACGGGTTTGTCCAGGTCTGCCAAATTTTCACGCATGTCACGAAAGGACGGTAATGTGTGTAAAGCCTCTTCCCACAGGCGGCGGGCCTGTTGCTCTTCGCCCATACTTGCCAGGGTTACAGCAACGTGATGCCGCAACAGGGCGTTCTCGGTGGTGGGTTTATCCAGTTCGCCAGATTGTTTGGCCTGCTTGTAGAGTTCGAGCAAGTGCTCTTTTTCATCCAAAAGGCTATAGGTTTCGGCCATGCGCACCAGTCGTTCTGGGACTTGTGAGGAACTCGCGGCTTGGCGCTCGGCGATTTCACGCGTACCAGAAAAATCACCCGAAAGGTACAGGATGCGAACCAGGTGGGATAACGCGTGGATATTGTCCGGCTCATTTTGCAAGACGCGCTCGACCAGTCGGCGGGACTCGACGTAATTGCCTTCAATCAGGTATACCTGGGCCAGGTTGTTCAGGACAGGCACCAAGTTGGGATGCTTTTTTAGCAGTTTTTCGGCTGCCTGTTTGCATTGCCTTAACTGGTTATGGGACATAAAAAAGCGCACTTCATCGTGACCGACGGCCAGCAAAAACAGTTCATCATCGTTCAGCCTGGGTTCGTTAATTTCTGAAAGCAGGGCCGCGCGCAGTCCGACGATATCTTCCTGGGCTTGCTCGACGATCGGGTGTCTGGGCCAACGTTTGATGGCTTTTTCATAGGCTTGTAACCCCAAAGCGGGACGGTTCATTTTCATATAGGTGCCAGCCAAGCCAATCGAAAATTCAGGATTATTCGGCTTGAGCCGGCTCAATTGGTAAAGCGTCCATTCATACGTCAGGAAATCTTGCTGTTGAAGGCTGACATCGGCCAGTAAAATCAGCACATCGTATTGATTGGGAAACTCGGTATTCAATTTGGCAAGTTTTTGGCTGGCTTGCGCCAACTCTCCATCTTGAAACAGGTCGTAGGCTTCGACCAGGCTTTCGCGCAGACGGCGGGGCATGGAGATATTTCGAGTGAGAGGGGTCTTTTTTGGCATGGTATTCAATCGTTAAATAAGGATGGGATATTTTGTCTCCCGCCCGCCCCGACATGATCGCTGACACGCTCCAAGAGCGTGCGTTCTTCGCTGGTGGAGCGTTCGATCAGGGCTTGCAGGAGTTGGTGGGGATATGTTGGATCAACTGACATATACGCTTCAATATATCAGTTTTTGCGTTTTTGCAACATGACGGCCTGTGCCAGCAATTCTCAATTTCGCGCCACGCAGCCAGCGCCGCCTAAAGACAGCGCTACATAACGAATAAGCGGCCCTTACTCCACCAGCGCCGGGATTTTCTCCAGCCCCAGGGCTTCGGCGGCGCGTAGGCGGTACAGGCCGTCGGTCAGCAAGTAGCCATCACGCAGGCGGCGTACCTGGATGGGCGGGGTAATGCCCATGTGCCGGGCGCGTTCGGTAGCCTTCTCCAGTTTGGCCGGGTCGAGCGCCAGGCTTTGCTGGTGACTGTTCAGGCGGATGAGTTTCAGGGGGATTTCGACGATGGACGAAGTCTGATTTTCGACTTTGGATTGGGGACTGGCAACCGGCATTGGTGGCGCGGATAGTTTCAACGCGAATCCGGTCGCGCTGATAAAGGCTTCCGTTATCTCGGCCAGTTGTGTTTCTGATACATCTCCCGCCAACGTCGCCGTCACCTCTGCTTTTTCGGGATAAATGCCCGGCCCTTTACTGATGGTCAGACCGGCTTTGGCGAGCATGGCGCGCGCAACTTCGAGAATCGCGCCCTGGTTGGGCTGAGGGTTGACCGTCAGCGGCCAACCGGTTTGCTCGGCCAATTCGCCAATTTTTTCGGCATAACGCTCCGCCACCTGCTTTGAGATAAACGACAAGACAATCTGCTCGCCTTTCAGGCTGGTGCGGTAGAGCGTGCTGCCCTCCAGCGCGGATTTGATAAAGGCATACGCGGCGTTGATTTCCAGGCGCTCCCCGCTCTTTGGCGCAATCACCGACGAACCAGCGGGTTGGCTGGTAATCGTGACGGATAATTCCCAACCGCTGATTTCGGCAAAGGTCTTGACGACCGAGGCCAGCTCATAGATTTTGCCGGAAACCGTTACAGCCACTTTCTTCTGCTCACGATGGATGGCCGGGCCTTTGAGCACCTGCCACTCTTCGGGCAGGGCTTCACGGACGAGGGCGTTCAGGGCGGCCTGGTTGGTTTCAGGACTGACCTCTACCGCCCATCCGGTGGTTTTCTCCAGGCTGGCGATTAAATCAGCGTGGCGAACATAGGCACAATCGGGGAAGTCGAAGGTCAGTGTCAGGATGTGGTCGGTCAGGCGGTAGCCGCTTTTGCGCAGGCGCGCTTCGGACGGGAAGTGACTGTTGGCGGCAGCCAGGGCCTGGTTCGGCTCCATGATGGTTGGCAGCGCGCGCTCTGGCTTGAAGGCAGCTAGGTCGCTTTCAGCCGGGGGAGCGGTTTCTGAAACGGCGAGCACGGCTTCGGGGTAGACGGTCTGGCTCAGGCCAGGGGCAATTTCTACGAGCAGGTGGTCGCTCTCGAGGCTGAGACAACGCGCGGGGGCCGCGTCATCCCCCTGAAAGACAATCCACTTGCCCACTGCTTCGGCGAATTCGACCATTTTGGCGCGCCGCTGGCGGTTGCGTTCGTATTGCCGGGCGCGCAGGTCGCCCGGAGACCCGTCAGGTTTTGAAAACCTGACGGGTCTTTTAGAAAAAGTCAGTTCAAAACTTTGCCCGGCCTGGGGCAGGCGCACACTGCGCTGGCGAGCCGAAAGAGCTTTTTCGAGGCTGGCGCGGGCGTTTTCATCGCCATGCACCAGGAAGACGGTTTCAGGGTTGAGGGTTTCGACCAGGTTGATGATTTGCGACTCGTCGGCGTGGGCCGAGAGCGAATAGGTGGCGATGCGGCACTGAACATCGACCTTGTCTGCGCCCAGGCGGATGCTGCCAGAGCCTTTGTCAGCCAACTCCTGTAAACGGCGTCCGGGGGCTTCTTCGTCCTGGTAGCCGGTCAGCAGGATGGCGTGTTCGGGTTTTCCGGCCAGGGCGCGGGCGTAACTGAGCGAGGGGCCGCCGGCCAACATGCCCGAACTGGCGACAATGACCGCCGGGCCAGGGTTCCAGACGATGGCGTTGCGCTGTTCGGCTGTTGCAATTGGTTTTATATTGGCGTTGAAAAATTTCGCGCCGCGTTCTTGCAGGGAAAACGGCAGAGTGTCGCCAAAAGACGAGTAGGCCTGGCAGATGGCGCGCACCATACCATCGGCCCAGACCGGGACGGTAGGCAGTTCACCGCGCCGCTGGTATTCGTCGAGGATGAGCAGAATTTCCTGGGCGCGACCGAGGGCGAAGGCCGGAATCAGGACTTTGCCTCCCGCTGCTGTAACCTGGGCCACCGTTTCGACCAGTTTGCGCTCCTGCACAGCGCGATTGGCGTGCAGGCGTCCGCCGTAGGTACTTTCGACAATGAAGGCATCCGGGCGGAAGGCGGGCGGACGCGCGCCATCGACCGTACGCTGGGGCGAGATGGAGATATCGCCGCTGATGAGCAGGTTGCCTTCGGCGCTTTCCAGCCCAATCATGGCGGCCCCGGCGATGTGCCCGGCGGGGAAGAAGGTGGCGGCCAGGCCCTCGGCGACGGTCACTCGGGTTTTGAAGGGCACCGGGACGAAGGCGCTCATCAGGCGTTCAACGGCCAGGTCGTCGAAGAGCGGCAGTTCGCCTTCTTCGTCCAGGCGGCTTTGCATGATGCGGCGCGAATCCTGGTGCAGGACGCGCGTCAGGGCCAGGGTGGGGGCGGTGGCATAAACCGGGATATCGGGATAGCGTTCGAGCACCAGTTCGAGCGCGCCGGTGTGGTCGGTGTGGGCGTGGGTGACGATGATGGCGTCTAATCCACCCTCGAGTTGGCTCAAGTCGGGGAGTTGGTCTGCGGCCAGGCCGCCGTAGGCTTTGGGCGAGGGGCGGATGCCGCAATCGACCAGCACGCGCCGTCCGGCGGTTTCAATCAGGATGCCGCTGGCGCCGACTTCGTCCGCGCCGCCGAGGAAGGTGATTTTCATGGGGAATTGCTCCGGGATGTGATGATGGCAATATTATACGCGGCCTGGCCTGCTCCATGCCTTTCCGATTGGGACAGTTTTCAGGCGCATTCATCAGGGCTTTTTGACGTGTTCATCAAAAAAAGCCACAACCCGCTCCAGAAACAACTCGCGCCCGGCCCGGTAAACGAATGCCGCTGAGCGGGGTAACGGAACAACTCGGCTGGCGCGTTTGCCGAAACCAACGCATCGTAAAGTTTGTACGACCACTCCGGCGGCGTACTGCCGATATAGTTGCCGTCGGCTTCACCGATGTGAATTTGAACCGGAATTTCGATTCCGGCCAGGTGGTAGATGGGCGCGATTTCGCGCATCCGCAGCGGGTCGAGGGCGGCCTGGCGATAGGAATCCAGCAGTTCGGCAGGCAGTTCTGCCGGGAGCGTGTCCGCAGAATTGCATTGCGCCAGATTGATGTCGCCGATGCAACCATAGCCCCAACGGGCGACCAGGTCGGCATCATCGGCAGAGTTGGGAGCGTACAAGACAGCGGCGCGCAGATTGGTGGGCAGGGTCAGGATTTTGGTGGTGATGCCGCCGCCCATGCTATGACCGAGCATCCCGACCCGCTGCGAGTCCGCCTGCGGCAGGGAGTCGATGGCCGCGAACAGGTGCATGACATCCACCACCAGCCCGGCGTGGAACAGGCTGGGGCCAGAATCGGAGCCGCCCCAGCCGCGATAATCAGACGAAACAGTCAGGTAGCCATGCTGGTTCAGGATTTCGGCGATGAGGTCGGTGCCGTCGCCGGAGCGGTATGCGGCGCGGTTGTAATAGCCGTGATTGAGAAGGATGACGGGAAAGGGGCCATCTCCCGGCGGAATTTGCAGGATGCCGGTGATGGTCAGGCCGTCGCTGGCGTATGCAATCGGGTAACGGGTAAAGGCGGCGGTAACATCCAGCGGCGCGCCGACCCGGATTTCGCCAGCGGGATAGTCGCGCTCGCGCAAACCGGCGATGGTATAGGGAAAAAGGCTATCGCGCTGGGGCGTTGAGCTGGGAAGACTCGTGGGAGCCGGCGCAAGACTGGGGGCTGCGGTTGGCGTGATGATACGCACCCCTGGGGCGGGCAAGTCCGCCGCCGGGGAGGTTGGCTGCGTCGGCGTGGCTGTGACGCAGCCAGATAGCAGGATAGCCAGCAGAGAGATGTATATACCCGTTGAAATGCGCATCATTGACTGCGCCAGACTTGTCGTAGCAGTTGTATTCCCGTAATATGTCAATTACCGTGATGGGCGCGGCACCATTTGAGGCCAGCAAATGTCGAAATACTTTCGCATTTGCTGGCAATTTTATCAGATAGTATTTTTCAGAATTTCAGGCTTTGGAATTTACAAAGTTTCATGCTTCATCGGCACTTTAATGGCAACCCGACTATAATAATCTTATCGGCCAACCAATGCCCCTGAACGATTAGACCATCGCGTCCGCATTGTATTGGGACTACTTCCTCGTCAGGAAACCATTAACGTCACGCAGGTTGCCGAGTCGCCAGGCTTGTCATGGCAGACACTTCGCGCCGAAAACGAGCCTACAGATTATCGGCAACATATCGGCAATGAAACGGAAGTTTATCGGCAATCCAGCAATTTTATTCCAAAAAGGAGTCTCCCTATGCCTCGAAAACCTGAAAATCGCGGCACTTGTGCCTTTTGCGGCGAAACCCTGCTGCGGCGCGGCATCACCAAACACCTTGAGAAATGCGTGAACTACCAGCAAGCCCTGCCCAAAAGCAACCAGGCCGCCGAAAAGATCTGGCGCGTCCGCGTGCAGGACGCCTACGACAGCGACTACTGGCTCGAACTTGATATGCGCGGCACAGCCAGCCTGACCCAACTCGACAGTTACCTGCGCGCCATCTGGCTCGAGTGCTGCGGCCATCTGAGCGAATTCAACATTGGCGGATGGGGCGGCATGAAGGTCGCCAAAGCCCGCAAGGCGGATCAGGTCTTCCATCCCGACCTGGTTCTGAACCACATCTACGATTTTGGCACCAGTTCCGAGACCACCATCCGCGTTATGCAAGAAGCCAGCAGCGCAGTCCCGTTGTCAAAGCACCCCATTACCCTCCTGGCGCGCAACCTGCCGCTTCAGTTTACCTGCCAGGAATGCGGCCAGCCCGCCGCCTGGATGTGCATGGAGTGTCAGGTTGACCACGATGAACCCGGCCTGCTATGCGAAAAACACGTCAAAAAACACCCCCACGAAAACTATGGCGAGCCAATCGAAATTGTCAACTCGCCGCGCATGGGCATGTGCGGCTACAGCGGCCCGGCAGAGCCACCGTATTAAATGGACTATATCAGGTATGGTCAGAAACGGTTTTTCAAACGCGAATTAGCGATGGATGACCTACGTCATCCGCCGCCTGCCGGCCTTTGCCGGGGGCGATAAAGGCGACTGTCATTTCAGGCGAATCTTCCTTATCTCCACTTCAAAGGTGTGCCTGCATACATGCCCACCTTGGTGGCTCCCGAACCTGCCGCCCACTCTAACTGAGTGGGTGGCTTTTTGTTTCAAACAGTAAAACTTGCGACAAACTCTACCCCTTCGACAAACGCCCCAAAGTCTTTTTGACAGCCAGCCCCGCCGCCGCGCCAACAACAAGCGCGGACAACAGCGCCAGCAGCCACCCATACCCTTCACCGACAAACTCTGCCACGCGGCCGCCCACGAAACGCGCCAGGACGACCACGAACAGCAAGCTGGCGATTTCGACAAAGACATTCCGCGCCAGTTCGGGCCGGGATAGTTTCCCGGCCCGATAAGCGCGCCAGTGGCGCAGGGCCAACAGCAGGATGCCCATGCCCAGGGTCAGGACGATGAAGGGCGTGGCAAATCCCTGCGCGAGGGCGGGCGCAAAGAGCAGCCCGGCAAACAGAGTCAGGGTTAGGAGCAGGGCCAGTTTCGGCCAGTGAGCTTCGAGGAAAGTGGACATGGATATTCCAATTAAAACGACAAAGAGGGGATATGAAAAACTATATTGTGAAAAAACAATCTGTTACCTATGGGCACTTCGCCTTGTATCTCGAATAATCAGTTCCAAGAACTTCTACTGTATCAAGTAAATATACTCCTTCATTCCATATAAAAGCGATCCAATGTCCGTCTGGCGACCACTCTACACTTCCGATGTTTTGGGATGTGGTAGTTACATAGGAAATCGGGCAACTTCCATCTGACTTCATTACATAGAGAAATATCTGATAATCAGCCTCTATGTAGGCAATCAGTTCTCCATCAGGTGACCAGCTTGCAGATCCGTGCTGCTTTCCCTTTGTAAGCCTCGTGCGTTCGCTTGTTTCAAGACTAAGAGAATAGATATCATTATTCGACGGATATTCAGTGTCCAAAAGAAGCAAGATACTGTCTGCATCAAGTGACCAATCCAAAATTTCCAGAGAAACATTATCTCCTTTTATTTCGAATATTTCTTTTTCCAAATCACTCATCGTATCTTTTATAATTATTGACCTTTTAGTCTTATTGGATTCTTGCTCAAACCCATAAATTGCAACTTGTTTTCCGTCTAAAGACCAAAGCACAACATCTCTGTCAATGGCATAATCTTTTGGTAGACTTCCATCTGATCGCATCAACCAAGTTCCTGATTCCAAATCCCCATTAACATAAAATGGAATATTAAATGCAATATGGTCATCTTGAAGCCAAGAGATCAAATGCATAGCATGATCCATTTCTGTTAACAAAACCATTTCCCCAGTGTAAACATTCAATTGATAGAAAGATGTCAATGTTGTCCATCGCTCCCCTCCTTTCGAATAGGCTATTGCCAGTCTAGTGCTGTCTGGTGACCATACTAACCCTGTTGTTTTGAAGTCTTTGCGTGCTAATGCTACTTGTTTACCACCCAAGAACTGTAAAACATCAGAGGTTGGTGTAGTCGAAACATTCACATCAGCGCCAATCGGTGCAATACAAAACATCATTGGCAATAAAATAAATCCTAGCAAACCAAACAATATCATCTTTGTCATTTATTATCCTAGAAATTAAGGTGATAAAAAATCAAAAATTTCTTTTACAGAATCAATGCTTTTTTCAACAGCTTGATTTACGCTGGAAACTAATCTATACGCTATCTCATCGCCAATTGGTTGAAGCGGCAACTTGTCTGCCTGATAGCCTGGCGAGATTTCAATCATTAAGGTTTGTGCTGCCTCCAGATCAGTCCGTGAGTGGAGAGATAATTGAGAAATTTCATTCCACCTATTGTTGCCATTATTTTGATTTATGTAGTTTGGATCATGAAATGTAGCGCCTGGTTCTCCATAAAATTGTCCGGTGATCTCAAAATAAGCATTTCTGTCAATTTGCCATGCTTCAAGTTCGCCATAAACTGAGAGCCGTGTAAAAAATGGTTGTTGAAGATGTACAGTTTCGTGGATAATACCAGATAAGACAAATGGATCTTGAAGATTTGCATTAGGTGGGATGATGATATTGTCTTGCCAAGTCCATGCGGCACCGCTGTTTGCTTGCGGATACAACCCCATTTTCACACCACTTGAATCAATGTAATTTGCGTGCATCCGAACCTGTTGGCCCGGATGCACGCAAATCTGCCAAAATTGAATTGTATTGAGAATTATTTAACTCCTGCCATCCTATTTCAGGAGTTAACAATTTATTAGCAACAGGTATTTTTATTGTATCCCAGAATGTTATGGACGCTAATTTGATATCATCTACGGTCTGTCTTATAGCCTTGTTGGTATCTTCCACAAATTGGGTGACATTTTTTTGAACATCATTAACTACCTGAGTAGTGTTTGTTACAGCCGTATTCCAAGCTTGGGTAAATGTTTTGACCGAATCATTCCAAGCCTGCTGTGCTGGCTCCACAATGGTCTTTTGGATGGTTTCCTGGGCAGGGCTGACGACATTATCTTGAATCCAAGAAATTCCTTGCTCCCACCAAGATGGGTCTTGAGGAGGGTCATCTCCACGATTAGTGGCAGGCATCGCCAAACCTGAGCCTTTTCCCGAAGTAGATGGGGCCTCAGCAACCTGCTTCTGGCGCTCCTGCTCAGCCTGCCAGACCGCCAGCGTCTCGGCGCGCTTGATATACTCTGGTGTAGCCTGGTATTCTGCCAAGCGTTCTGCTGTAACTGCCTACCCTAAACAAGATAGATTTGATAAACTCCAAGCATGTCCGAAGAACAAAGACTGATAGCAGAACTATACTAAAGAAGGATAATAACTGGCATTATGGTTTACGAAAGAGGATAAGTCTGGGATAATTGCCGCGCAAGAAAGAATAACATCTCAGAGAGAAGCTATGCGCCGGATAAAATTTACAGAAGCAGAAATAACGCAGTTGAGATACGAAAGCCTTTATCATAAACATGCGCTGGTACGCCGACGAACGCAAGC
>JAKLPV010000230.1 GCA_022013685.1 Anaerolineae bacterium | reverse complement strand
TACAAGCGCGAACCACCCCCGGCGGCAAAGTCGAGTCCATCCCCAACGGCTGGCGATTCGAAATTGCGGATGGCGGCCCTGCGGCCTATCGCCTAGCCCAAATCGACGACTACACGCTGCTGGCGCGCCGCCGTTTCGCGTGGCGGGAGCGGGCTACCCTTCACCTGCGTTGCCGCGCAAGTGACTCTTCGCTGCCCGGCACCTGGGGATTCGGCTTTTGGAACGATCCGTTTGCGCTGTCGCTCGGCCTGCAAGGCGCAGCCCGGCGTCTGCCAGTTTTACCAAACACCTGCTGGTTTTTCCACGCTTCGGAACAAAATCACCTGTCTTTTGCCCAGGACCAACCCGCCAGCGGATTTCTGGCGCAGGCCTTTTCGTCGCCGCGCATCCCGTCCGCGCTGCTGGCAGCAGGGGTTTTTGCGAGTCCGCTCCTGCTGATTCGTCCGCTCTCAAAGTGGCTGCGGGCCAAGATAGCGGCAAAACTTATCCGCGAGCAGGCCAAACAAATCAGCGTGGATGTGACCAAATGGCACGAGTACAGGCTCAGGTGGAGTCCGACCTGCGTGGAATATGCCATCGATGGCGAAACGGTCTTCGAAACAGCCGCCAGCCCCAAAGGTCCGCTCGGCATGGTCATCTGGATCGACAATCAATATGCCGCCTGGCGGCCAGATGGCTCGCTCGGCATGGGTGCGCTGGCCAGCCCGGCAGCATGGATGGAAATCAGCGACCTGAAGGTCGCAACATAAAAGGCCCCGACGAAAGTCGGGGCCTTTTATGTTGTGGAAGATTACTTCTTCGACTTCGCTTTCTCTTTGAAATAATTGAACCCTGCGATCAGCAGCCCGATGCCGAGGGCGATTGCCCCAAACCAGTTGATGTCAAACGGCAGGGGAAACTGACGGAAGACCAGATCCAGCAGCATGCCAAGAACAAACATGCCACCAAACATGCGATTATGGTAAAAGGCAAACCCCGAGAACCATGTCGGCCAGAAGAGCTCAAAGCCAGCCGGGGGACCTTCAGGGCGCGGCTTGGTGAGTACCGCCAGGACATAAAAAGCCCTTTTTATTCCAAACAAAACCAGCAACATGAAAGTGGAAAAATAACCGCTGGCAACCAGGTAAACAACTACGCCATAGGCAAGCAGGATGGCAGCAATGGTGGTGTAGCGGGCAATGGTCTGGCCAACGCGGACAGGAAAAGTGCCAACACCTTTCTTTTTGTCGTCATCAAGCTTATCGGTGTGCTTGGCAACGTTGATGCTGGCCACGCTCAGGCCCAAGGGGACACCTGCCAGCGCAACCAGCCAGATGTTTTCGGGAACAGGTTTGCCCGCACCCAGGGCAAGAACAAGGTAGACACCGACAATCATGATCGGGCCCCAAATCAGGAAAATTGACAACTCACCAATGGCCCAGTACTTCATCGGCCAGGTGTAAAAAAGCAGGACGAGTGCGCCAAAAGCAAACAACCCAATAATGAACGGGTTCGCCTGGGTATACCAGAGCGCAAAAATACCCGAAAGGAAAGCTATCACCCCGCTGACAAGAAACCACTGTATCTGCTGTGATCTGGTCCAAAAACCCTGCACCAGCGGGTGAACGCCATACTGGGTGCGGAAATAGTTGTCCTTATCGACGCCGCGCGTAAAATCGGTATAGTCATTGAGCAGGTTGTTGGTGCCGTGCGCGACAAACAACCCCAGGGTAATTATCAGCCAGGGCCAAAATGAGAAAAAACCATCGCGCCAGGCCAGAACGCCGCCAATGATGGAGGAGTAGATCGTGACCGCCGTCACCGCCGAACGGGTGGCGATCAGCCACTTGGAAACAACATCCAGAGAATCCCACTCCTGCTTGTCATCCATTTTGATGAGTTCCCAGGCTGCTTTTTTCCACATTGCAAAATTAATGCCCATCGATAACTCCTTGTTGTGAGGCAAATCAGATCAATTCCATGTGAAATCATACACTTATGTCGAACTTTTGTTAAGGTTAAAGTTTATCACCCGAAAATTAGCAAGTTGGTGTAAAAAGGATTAGTCAAGCAGCCATCCCTATCGCTTACGGCCTTGATGGAGTATGATGGATGCATTCAAGGAGTTTGAAATGGCTGATAACATCCGCGTAACGCGTGAATGTGCCGTAAAAGACCTGGACAAGGCGCTCGGCGCTGCAATACAAGCACATCTTGCCGAATACCAGATGGCCGAAATCGAATCATCCACCCTGATGTGTTGTGAAACAGTATCCACTCAAAAGAAAAAGAGTGTCTTTGGTGGTTCAGAAAAAGCCATCCAGGCCGTGCTGTTA
Source organism: Anaerolineae bacterium (assembly GCA_022013685.1). GTDB lineage: Bacteria > Chloroflexota > Anaerolineae > Anaerolineales > Villigracilaceae > UBA8950. The sequence goes on along the minus strand of JAKLPV010000230.1, from coordinate 12,501 downwards.
ACCAAAAAAATGCTGGTATGGGCAGAAAAGATCAGCGGCAAAACCACCAGCGCAGGTTCTGCCAAACTTGACCAGATAGACATGCGCGATTACGAAAGTACCGCCATGTTTGACGTAATCTCCGATTCGGGAGTTAATATCACCGGGCGCTATACCGACTCGAAGCAAACCGGTCAATTATTCATCGCCCTCGACGATGGCCCCGCTGGAAAAAAATTCCGCGAACTATTGCGCGAGGCAATAAAAAGTTTCAAAGAATAAGGAAAGATTGTGAATTTTAACCACTTCAAACTGGATTCCCGCCTGATGGCCGGAATCACCAAATCCGGCTACGAAACCCCAACCCCGGTACAAGAACAAGCCATTCCCGCCGCTCTGGCAGGCCACGACCTGATCGCCACTGCCCAAACGGGCACAGGCAAGACGGCGACTTTTGTTTTACCGATTCTGCATAAGCTTCTCACAGGCCCACGCCATCGTACGCGCGCACTGATCGTCACGCCCACCCGTGAATTGGCCGAGCAAATCAACGACAATATCCGCACCTTGAGCGCGGGGACGAACCTGCGTTCTGCCACGATCTATGGCGGTGTCGGCACTGCGCCGCAAGTTAAGGCTCTTAAAATGGGCGTGGAGATTCTGGTGGCCTGCCCTGGCCGCCTGCTCGACCTGGCCGCCCAGGGATTTGCCCGGCTGGGAGATATCGAGATTCTGGTATTGGATGAAGCTGACCGCATGTTCGATATGGGTTTCATGCCCGATGTGCGGCGCATCATTAAATTGGTGCCGGCCAAGCGCCAGACAATGCTTTTCTCGGCAACTTTCCCCACAGAAGTGGAAAAACTTGCCGCCGAAACTTTGAGCGCACCGCAGCGTATCGCGGTCGGTCTGTCCCGCCCGGCGCATACCGTCAGCCATGCACTTTACCCCGTCCCAAAACACCTGAAAACGGCCCTGACCTTCGAGATTCTCAAGCAGACAGATACGAACTCGGTTTTGATTTTTGCGCGCACACGTCACCGCGCCCAAAGCCTGTCCATAAAACTCTCCCGCGAGGGATATCGCGTCACCAGCCTGCACTCTGACCGCACGCAGGGACAGCGCCAGTCGGCCTTGAGCGGTTTCAAGGATGGTCGTTACCAGATCATGGTCGCCACCGACATCGCCGCCCGCGGGCTGGACGTGGACAGCATCTCGCACGTGATCAACTTCGACATCCCGGATACCGCTGACGCCTATATCCACCGTATCGGGCGGACAGGTCGCGCCGAGCGGACAGGCGACGCCTTTACCCTGGTCACTCCTGATGATGATGAGATGGTGCGCGAACTCGAAAAAATTATGCAGCAGCGTTTGCCGCGCGAAGTCATCAACGGATTCAATTACAACGTCCCCGCTCCGATCCAACAGATCCAACCCGCCCCACGTGGGCCAAAGCCGACCCAACATCGTCCGGCAGCAACGCATAGCAGAGACCGCAAACCGCATCCGCCACGCAGATAAACCTCGTTGGATTACGGCAAAAATATCAGGAGGCACTCTTGAACCTTGTCACTGGCGCAACTGGACATCTAGGGAATGTGCTCATCCGGCAACTTTTAGAGCGCGGGCAAAGTGTCCGCGCTTTTGTATTGCCCAACGACAACCTGTCCCCGCTTGACGGGCTGGATGTTGAGATTGTGCGTGGCAACGTGCTCGACCCACAATCAATCGAACGCGCCCTGCACGGCATAGATGTGGTTTACCACCTAGCAGCGATGATCACTATCATGCCAGGCAAAAACGAGGTGGTACAGCGTGTCAACGTTGAAGGGACGCGCAATATGCTGGCCGTTGCAAAAAAAACGGGGGTGCGGCGTTTTGTTTACACCAGTTCCATCCACGCCATTCAACGCGTCCCGCATGGGATCACCATCGACGAAACCTTACCCTATGATGTCAACAATCCATATGGCGCGTATGACACATCCAAAGCCCAGGCCAGCCTGCTGGTGGAGCAAGCAGCGCGAGACGGGCTGGATGCGGTGCTTGTTTGTCCAACCGGCGTGATTGGCCCGTACGACTTCCATGTTTCATTGATCGGCTCCTGGTTTTTGAGTTACTTACGGGGCAAGGAAGTCCTGTACTTCGATGGCGGTTACGATTATGTGGATGTGCGCGATGTCGCCGCGGGGTTGATCGCAACCGCCAAGAAAGGGCGGACAGGTGAAAGCTACCTGCTAAGTGGTGGCTACTTGAGCAACCACAACCTGGCCGAAACCGGGCGACAACTGCTCAACGGAACCTATCGGCTGCGCAAACTGCCCCTGATACTGATCAATTTTCTGGCGCATATCCTGCCGCCTTATTACCGCGCCAGCAAGAAATCTCCCCTGTTGACACCTTACTCGATCGAAGTTTTACAAAGCAACGCTGCCATAAGCCACGAAAAAGCAACCCGCGAACTGGGCTACCAACCGCGTCCATTGGCAGATTCTCTCAGGGATGCCTTGATGTGGTTCAAAGACAACAAGCTCAAGTTGATACGCGATTAGCCATGCCCAAAATTTGTAGTTTCTTACTGGTACTCTCACTCGTCCTGACAGCCTGCGCACCCGCCAGCGGGGAAATAAAAATTACAGAATCGGCTGCCACACAACCGGCTCCGCTCCGGCCAACAGATACACCCACCTCACAGCCAAGCGAAACGCCGAGCATCACGCCAAGCAAAACATCCACTTCCACCCCCAGCGATACCCCCAGCCCGCAACCAACCCCCACTTACGCCATCCTGCGCGGAAAAGTAAACCTCGAAAAAGTCAGTTGCCGTTATGGGCCGGGCGCAATGTATCTGTATTTATATGGCATGAATCAGGGCGCAAACCAGGATGTCATTGGGCGCAACGACCAGGGGACCTGGGCGCTGACCATGTCGCGCGGCGACAACAAATCCTGCTGGGTCAGGACCGACCTGATGGACTTAAACGGCGACATTATGAGCGTCCAACCCATCCACCCGGACGATTACAACCTGCCCAAGTCTCCATTTTATGGGCCGCTCACCAATGTAGGGGCCAAACGCAGCGGGGAAAACGTCATCGTCAGTTGGAGTCCGCTCATCCTGCGCGCCGGGGACGATTCGCTCCAGACACCCTACGTGCTGCAAGTCTGGGTATGTCGAAGCGGGCAAATTATGATGGAATCGATTGGGGCATATGACACAACCGCATCCGTCATTGACGAAAGCGGTTGTTCAGAAGCCTCGCACGGAAGAATTACTTCCGCCGAGAAACATGGATACACCAAATTTGTCGAAATCCCCTGGCCGTAATCCTAATTGTACAAGCCCCAATCCATGGCAGAGGGATCTTCCATCATCGAGAAATCCCAGACATCCATGCCCATTTCAACGGTAACAGGCATATTAAGGCCCTCCTGCCCTTTGGCGCGGGTCATTTCGACCATGGCAGGGCCGTAAGGGCAGAAAGGTGTGGTCAGGATCATTTTTAAACGGGCGGTGCCATTCTCTTCGATGCTAACATCGCGCACCAGGCCGAGTTGGATGATATCCATGCCAATTTCCGGATCGATCACCTCGCGCAGTTTGGCGCGCACATTTTCGACGATCTCAGGATGGGTATCATTCAAAGTCCAATGGAGAACATTCAGGTTTTCTTCGCTCATAGTATTTTTTCCGTTTACTTAGTTATTGATAGGCAGGGCTTTGACAACGTAAGTGCAGTGTGTCGCGCCGCTTAGGATACACTGGATCTTGTTGGCAGGGACAGACAACATGCGCGAAATCAAGGTTTCGTCGACTGCGCAAATTTCGGGATGACTCTGTCCAACTTGCAGGTAGGGGCAGGTGATTTCGTGGATATGGTACTCGTCGCCTTTTTTCTCCCACTCGACAACGAAGCCTTCTTCGGCAAGCAGTTCTTTAACCGCGTTGAGGCGCTCTTCAACACTCAGGCCCTTAAGTTGCTGTTCGTGCTGGTCGGCCATACCCGTGGCCACTTCCTTAAAGAGTTCACCGACCACTGCCCCTGGTAATTTTTCCTTCATCTGCGAAAGAAGCCGCGTGGTCAGACGCAGGTAGCGGGTTGGGAAACGCTCCAGCCCGTTCTCGGTCAGCAAGTAGACCAGGCGCGGACGCCCAACGCCGTGGCGTTCCTCTTCGGCATCCACCAACCCTTCCATCTGCAAATTGGTCAGGTGGTGGCGCACGGAGATGGGATTAATCCCAACCGCGTCAGCCAAGCTATTGATCGTCGAGCGCGGCGCGCGCAACAAGGTTTGCAAAATTCTTTCTCTCGTACTTTTCATACCATCTTTTCTCTTTGCTGGATACCGCTTGAGTATCGATCAAACCTATTATCGAAAGTATAATGTTGTAAAGGTAGTTTGTCAATAATATAGATAATTATAATAAATATTATCATTTCAAAGATTAGAGATTTATCTGAATATATTAGAATAATATCATAAATATTGACAATTTATCTCCGGTTTGCTATAATTTGCTCATTCAAAAAAATAAAAAACCTAAAGGTTTCACACCTTTAGGTTTTATGATGAAAACTGTGAGGAGATAATATGTCGGAATTGGTCATCAAAAATCTGCATGTCAGCATCGAGGGCAAGGAAATCTTGAAAGGCCTGGATCTGACCATCAAAACGGGCGAGATTCACGCCATTATGGGCCCAAATGGTACCGGCAAATCTACCCTGGCATACACCCTGATGGGGCACCCAAGTTACGAAGTAACCGAGGGAGAAGTCTGGTTCAAGGGCGAAAATGTTCTCGAACTGGAACCCGATGAACGCTCCAGGCATGGCATTTTCCTGGCTTTCCAGTATCCAGTCGCCATTCCCGGCGTGACTGTGGCTAACTTCCTGCGCTCGGCGATAAATTCACGTCGTCGCGCAGAAAACCCCGATGATAAGGGCATGCCGATTCCCGAATTCCGCAAAATGCTCAAAGAAAAGATGAGCCTGTTGAAAATGGATCAATCGTTCGCCGGGCGCTATCTGAACGAAGGCTTTTCTGGCGGTGAAAAGAAACGCGCCGAAATCCTGCAAATGGCAACCCTCAAGCCCGAAATTGCCATTCTTGACGAGACCGACTCTGGCCTCGACATCGATGCCCTGCGGGTTGTCTCTGAAGGCGTCAACGCCCTGAGCGGCCCGGATATGGGTGTGTTGGTCATCACCCACTACCAGCGCCTTTTGAACTACATCAAGCCAAACTTTGTTCACATCATGATGAACGGAATCATTGTCGAATCAGGCGGGCCAGACCTGGCGCTGCACCTCGAAGAACACGGCTACGACTGGGTACGCGAAAAATACGAAGAAGTTGCCTAGTCTGGTTCGATTATTGGTATAGGAGACAAAACCATGAGCGAAGATACGAAAATTCTTGAAGGATTGGGCGAATATCAGTACGGCTTCCATGACCGTGACGATAACTACGTGTTCAAATCGCAGCGCGGTTTGAGCCGTGAAGTCGTGGAGAATATTTCGCGCATGAAAGAAGAGCCGCAGTGGATGTTGGATTTCCGCTTGAAGGCGCTGGAACACTTTCTCAGCCGCCCGATGCCCAACTGGGGCCCACACCTGCAAGACCTTGACCTTGATAACATTTTTTACTACGTCAAGCCAACCGAAAAAAGCGAAAAATCGTGGGACGATGTGCCCGACGACATCAAGAACACCTTCAACAAATTGGGCATTCCCGAAGCCGAGCAGAAATTCCTGGCAGGCGTTGGCGCGCAGTATGAATCCGAGATGGTCTACCACTCGATCCAGAAGCACCTTGAAGAGCAGGGCGTCATTTTTCTGTCGATCGAGGACGGTCTGCGCCAGTACCCGGACCTGTTTCGCGAATATTTCGGCACGGTTATCCCGATTGAAGATAATAAATTTGCCGCGCTCAACTCGGCGGTTTGGTCGGGCGGCTCGTTCGTCTACGTGCCCAAGGGTGTTAAAGTGGACCTGCCCTTGCAGGCCTACTTCCGCTTGAACATCGCCAACGTCGGCCAGTTCGAACGCACCCTGATCATCGTCGATGAAGGCGCTTCGGTGCATTATGTCGAAGGCTGTACCGCTCCGCAGTACACCACCGACTCGTTCCACAGCGGCGTGATCGAGATCATCGTCAAGAAGGGCGCGCGTTCGCGCTATTCGACCATCCAAAACTGGAGCACCAACGTTTACAACCTGGTGACCCAGCGCGCCAAAGTGTTTGCCGACGCCACCCACGAGTGGGTGGACGCGAACCTGGGTTCCAAGATCACCATGAAATATCCGTCCTGCTACCTGATGGAGCCGGGCGCGCACGGTGAAATGCTCTCGATGGCTTTTGCCGGCGCCGGTCAGATCCAGGATGCGGGCAGCAAAATGGTTCATTTCGCGCCGCGCACAACCAGCAAAGTCATGTCCAAATCGATCAGCAAAAGCGGCGGGCGGGCCTCCTATCGCGGCCTGCTTAAGGTCTACAAAGGAGCCAAGGGCGCCAAATCGAGCGTGGTTTGTGATGCGCTCTTACTCGACCCAAAGAGCCGCTCCGACACCTACCCGTATATCGAAATCGATGAAGACGATGTTACCATCGGCCACGAAGCCTCCGTATCGAAAGTTGGCGAAGAACAACTCTTCTACCTGATGAGCCGCGGCCTGAGTGAAGAAGAAGCCACCACGATGGTTGTCTCCGGCTTCATCGAGCCGTTGGTCAAAGAACTGCCGATGGAATATGCCGTCGAAATGAATCGCCTGATTCAGTTGCAGATGGAAGGCAGCATTGGATAGGTAAATCATGGAAGAAAAACCCAAAATCGTCATTACCTCCCGCTCCCGCCGCCCGGATGCTTCAGCCAAGGAATTTGCCTTCGGCCAGGCTGACCTGCCCGGCGGAGCATTAGCCGAATATCGCGCCCGCGCCTTCGCAGCCTTTTCGCGCACCAAAATGCCGACCACCAGCGAAGAAGCCTGGCGGCGCACCGATCTGCGCAACTTCCCGGCGGAAATATTTAGCCTGCCCGCAGATGGCGCTTACCAGGACCTGCCCGCAGTCCCCGAAGATTTGCTCAAACCACTTACCAGCGACCAGCACGGCGGACAGATCGTCTTGCTGCCCGGCGGCGTAACGGTTGACCTGGATGAAAAACTCGCCAAAAAGGGTGTCATCTTCACCGACCTGAAAACTGCCGAACGCGAGCACCCTGAACTACTTCAGCGCATGATCGCCAAAACGGTCAACCCCGAAGAAGGCAAATTTGCTGCCCTTGCGGGTGGTTTCTCACAGAATGGCGTGGTACTATATGTCCCCAAAGGACTCCAGGTTGAAGAACCCTTTCATTCAGTCTTGTGGGGACCGGGAGCAAACCTCGCCCATCTCTCTCATATTCTTGTTCTGATCGATGAGGGTGCATCGGCCACCTTCGTTCATGAATCGGCATCCCCGACCGAAACCGGGGCAAATTCGATGCACGCCGGGCTGGTCGAAATCCAGGTCTTGCAAGGCGCAAACCTGCGTTTTGTCGAATTACAGTCCTGGGGCAAGCACGTCTGGAACTTCAGCCATGAGCGTGTGCGCGTCGAACGTGATGCCAATATCGATTGGATTTTTGGCGCGATCGGTTCACGCCTGACCAAAAATTTCACCGAGCTCGACCTGGCCGGTCAGGGCGCAGTTGGCCGCATGTCTGGTTTCTATTTCACCGACGGCAGCCAGCACCTCGACCACGATACCCAGCAGAACCATCTCGCGCCCAACACCACCAGCGACCTGCTCTTCAAGGGCGCACTCAAAGGCAAAAGCCGCTCGGTTTGGCAGGGCATGATCTACGTTGCCCCCGGCGCGCAAAAAACGGACGGTTACCAGGCCAACCGCAACCTGGTGCTCGATGACCAGGCTCGCGCAGACAGCATCCCCGGTCTCGAAATCCTAGCCGATGATGTGCGCTGTACCCATGGCGCAACCGTTGGCAAGCTCGAAGAAGAACCACTCTTCTACCTCGAATCGCGCGGCATTCCGCGCCCGGATGCAGCCAGGTTGGTCGTCGAGGGTTTCTTCGACCCGATCATGCAGCGCATTCCCTTCGAAGGGGTTCGTGAGCGCTTCCAGCAGGCCATACTCGAAAAAATGGGCTAACCTGCATCGGTGGGGTCTAAAAACAAAATTTTGTCCGCCCCCTTTCCTGATTTTTGGGAAGGGGGTAATGGCCTAATAAATCAAAAGTTGTCTATAATAGAGGAACAATGACTCCAGTGCAAAACATCCCGCCGCGAGGCCCTATTCAAAGAAGTATCCGGGGAGGTACTATGTCTTTTATGCGTTCACCCGAAATGCAGCATGCGTTTGAAGTCGGCGACATGGTCGAAGCCTTTTGCGATCACGAAAAAGGTACAGACCGTGTGCGCGGCTGGCTAAAAGGGATTGTTGTGCAAGTGGACAACAAAATGGTTGCCGTTCAGTTCCGTGGCAATGTTTTCCTGACCGACGGCTGGATGGTTCCAGACCGCATCCTGTGGTACCCGACCAATTCCGAACAAATTCGCCCGGTCACCAAAAAATCCAAAGAATAAGCCATGGCCTTTGATATTCAGAAAATTCGGGACGATTTCCCAACCCTGACGCGGGAGATACACCCCGGCATTCCCCTCGTCTATCTCGATTCCACCGCGACCTCGCATAAACCCGAGGCCGTTCTCGCAGCCATGGACGGGTACTACCGCCGTTCGAACGCCAACATCCACCGCGGGGTGCATACCCTGGCCGAGGAAGCGACCACGCTCTACGAAGATGCCCGCGAAAGAATCGCGCGTTTCATCAACGCCCCTGCCGCCCGCCAGGTAATTTACACCCGCAACACCACCGAATCGATCAACCTGGTGGCCTACAGTTGGGCGCGCGCCAACCTGCAAAGTGGCGACCTGCTCATCGCCACCGAGATGGAACATCACAGCAACCTGGTTCCCTGGCACATGCTGGCTGCCGAGCGCGGAGTCAGGCTGGAGTTCATCCCCGTTACCGAAGACGGCCTGCTCGACCTGGACGAATACCGCAAACTGCTGACGCTCGGCCCCAAGCTGGTTGCGTTTACGCACATGTCCAATGTGCTGGGGACGATCAACCCGGCCAAAGAGATCATCCGCCTGGCGCACGAAGCTGGGGCCATTACCCTGCTAGATGGCGCCCAATCCGTTCCCCACTTTGCCGTTGACGTGCAAGATTTGGATGTCGATTTTCTGGCTTTCTCCGCCCACAAAATGGTCGGCCCAACCGGGATTGGCGTGTTATACGGCAAAAAAGACTTGCTTGATGCCATGCCCCCCTTCATGGGCGGCGGCGACATGATCAAAACCGTTCACCTGCGCTCATTCAGCGCCAACACCATCCCGTACAAATTCGAGGCCGGAACCCCGGCAATCGCCGAAGCGGTCGGGTTTGGGGCAGCGGTCGACTACCTGGTCTCGATCGGCATGGACGCCATCGCCGCGCATGAGCACGCCATAACGGAATACGCCCTCGAGCGGCTCGAAGAAATCCCGGGGCTGCGCGTTTTTGGCCCTTCGGCAGATAAAAAAGGCGGAGTGGCCTCCTTCGTTCTCGACGGAATCCACCCGCACGATGTCGCCCAGATCCTCGATCGGGACGGGATTGCCGTGCGCGCCGGTCATCACTGCGCCCAGCCCCTACACGAGAAATTCAACATCCCGGCCACCAGCCGCGCCAGTTTCTATCTCTACTCAACCACCGAGGAAGTCGACAAACTGGTCGAGGGCATTTACAAAGTCAAAAAATATTTTAGTTAGCATTTTTTGCTTCAAGCCCTTCGACTTCGGGCTACGCCCTCCGCTCAAGGCCTGAAGCACCTGACACCTGACACTGGACAACCCATGGACGATCTCTACCGCGAAGTTATCATCGAGCACTATAAAAATCCCGGTTACCGGGGCAGGCTCGACCCACACGATATTTTTTTTGAAGACAACAATCCGCTCTGCGGCGACCACATTGAAGTCACTCTGCAAGTTGGCGCAGACGGCGCGGTCAGCGACGCCCGTTTCGACGGACATGGCTGCGCCATCTCGCAAGCCTCGGCCGATTTGCTGATCGAATCGATCATTGGCAAACCGATTGAAGAAGTAAAGCAACTCAACAAGCAGGATGTTCTCGACCTTCTGGGCATCGACCTCGGCCCGGTGCGGCTTAAATGCGCCCTGCTTTCGCTCAAAGTACTCAAAGCCGGCGTCTACGGCCTGGGCGAAGCTGGCGACGATTTGGTGGAGTAAAACATGTTCAATTACACTGCTTACGACGAATCCCAGGCCACTTTTTTCGAAATCGCCCCCGCCAGTGAATTGCCCAACGGTGAGCGCTTATTCATCGAAATGGACGGCAAACCGATCGTGATCTTCAACGTTGCCGGGCAACTGTTTGCGATTGCCGATTTGTGCACCCATGATGATGGCCCGCTCGGCGATGGCGATCTGGAAGACCACAACATCGTCTGCCCGCGTCATGGCGCGGAGTTTGACATCCGCACCGGCCAGGCTGTCCAAATGCCGGCCGTGATCGATGTTCCCGCCTACCCGCTCAAAATCGTGGACGGCAATATCTGGCTGGGACTGCCCAAAGAATAATTTTGATCTTCCATGCCCTGAGCGGGGTGAAACAAAATCGAAGGGCAACAACAGCTTCGCCTGGTTTGTAGGACAAGTTAATCAGCTTGTCCTACTTTCGTTTGCCGGTTTGATACAATTGCCTCATGACCGCATCGCATATCGACCTGATAAAAATGCTCGCTCCGCGCCTCGAGCGACTCTCGGTCGATTCAATCTGGGCGCGGCGCGCCAGCGGATTACGCCGCTCGCTGGTCAAAGCACTCGAAGCCGATGAAGCCGGACAAGCGCTCGAACCTTCCCATCTTGAGCAGCTCATCGAACGCACTTTTGACATCCTGACCAAATCGGCCCGCGAAATTCCCGACCCTGCCCATCAACTGCGGCGCGAGATCAGAGGAGAAATCATGGCGAGAAATTACGAAGGCGCCACCCCAACCCAATTCCAACGCCTGCCTGAATACACCCGAGACGAGGCCTGGATCCGCGCTTTCCTGCATCGTACCGAAATCGGTCACCTGGGACATGCGCGCGGCGAACAGCCCTTTGTCACCCCGACAAATTTCCTCTTCGATGAGCAAGGTCACCGGATCATCTTTCATTCCAACATCGCCGGACGAATGCGCGACAACCTCGACCACAATCCGCTGGTTTGCTTCGAAGTCAGCGAATTCGGCCGCTTCCTGCCGGCCAACACCGCCCTGGAGTTCGGCATCCAGTATCGTTCAGTCATGGTGTATGGCAAAGTTATCCTGCTGGTCTCGAACGAGGCCAAACGCAGCGCCCTGTACGGATTGTTGCTAAAATACTTTCCCAATCTTGAACCGGGCATCGAATACCGCCCGATCACCGACCAGGAACTGGCCCGTACCACCGTCTATGCCCTGCAAATCGAATCATGGAGCGGCAAAGAGAACTGGCCAGAAAAAGCCGAAGAATCGCCCGACTGGCCGCCGCTGGCAGAAAACTTATCCGCATAGCTCTCATCCCACAAAAAGACAAACCATTGAAACCAAACACTGCAAACCCATCCGAACTAAACATCGTTGCTCTTGCGGGCGGTGTCGGCGGCGCAAAACTGGCCGACGGCCTGGCGCAGATCCTTCCGCCCGAAAACCTGACCGTCATCGTCAATACCGGCGATGATTTTACACACTGGGGGCTGAACATCTCTCCAGACCTCGACACCGTTTGCTACACGCTAGGCGGATTGGCGAATTCCAGCACCGGCTGGGGGCGGATGGATGAAAGCTGGAGCGTTTTCGAGCAGATGGAGCGCCTCGGCGCTGAAGCCTGGTTCCGGCTGGGGGACAAAGATCTCGCCACCCACCTCGAGCGGACTCGCCGTTTACGCAGCGGGGAGTCACTCTCAGGCATCACCCGCGACTTTTGCCAGCGCTGGGGCATTCGCCATGGCGTTTTACCGATGACGGACGATCCCGTTGCGACCATGGTCGATACCGTTGAAATGGGCGAACTGGCCTTTCAGGAATACTTCGTCCACCAGCGCTGCGAGCCAACCGTCAAGGGATTCCGCTTTGCGGGCCTCGACTCCGCCCGGCCCGCTCCCGGCGTCGTTGAAGCGCTCGAAAAAGCCGACGCAGTCGTCATCTGCCCGAGCAATCCCTGGGTCAGCGTGAACCCGATACTGAAAATTTTGGCCCCCCTCAATCCCCCCATTTTCCCCGAAAATGGGGGGAAGATTCTGGTCGCCGTCAGCCCGATCATCGGCGGTAAAACGGTCAAAGGCCCGGCAGCCAAGATGTTTGCAGAGCTGGGGGTGGAGCCCTCCGCTTTAGCGGTAGCCAGGCATTATGGGAGTCCGCTCCTGAAGGGATTCGTGCTTGATACGGTCGATGCCGATTTAACGGAAGCAGTTGCAGCCATGAGTAT
>JAKLPV010000229.1 GCA_022013685.1 Anaerolineae bacterium | reverse complement strand
ATAATCCCGTGCTCGTGGGCGTAATCCAGCGCGGAGGCCACCTGGCGCGCCACATGGCAGACATCCGCCAGGTTGAGCCAGTTGCCGTCTGCGTGACAGGCATCCATGACCGAGGCCAGGTCTGCGCCCGCGACATACTGCATGGCAATGTAAATAACGTTGTTAATCTCGCCATAACGATACAGCTTAACGATATTGGGATGATGCAGGCGCGAAATCGCCAGGGCCTCACGTTCAAATCGGGCGCGGTAGTCGAGGTCATCCTGAAAGGATGCGTCGATAACCTTGATGGCGGCAATGCGCCGCGACTGTGAATCAAGACCGCGATAAACACGCGCCATGCCGCCCTGACCCAGCAAAGACTCGAGCTGATATTCGCCAAGATACGCGCCAATCAGGGTATCGTTACTCATGGGATATAAACCTCGCAGGAACCGGCGGCAATTTCGCAGCGGCCCACTTCTTCACCCTGCCACAGCACGCGGAACTCCTCGCTCTCAGGGCTGACTGTCCAGAAAACACGCTCATCTTCACTTCCATAGGTAAAACTGGCCGAAAAGCGCTCGCCGCACTCCATCGGACGCAAGTAAACCTGGCTTTTCTGTATCTCCAGGCGCATACAGCGCCCCGGATGCAGAATACCGTAAATGGTCTCCCACTCCCAGCCGCCAAAACTATTCAACACCACATCATTCACATCCAAACGCTCGAACTTGAACTGCGAAATAGACCGGTTATTGATCGAAGCGTTATAGATGTAAAAACCTGTAGCATCATAGAACATCAATATCCGCTGTCCGTTAAAATATTTGGGCGTGGAAACACCCGGAATATGGGTGGCGGTTTCAGTGGGCGTCAGGGTCGCGGTCGGGGTTGCACTGGGCGGCAATTTGGTAAACGTTGCACTGGGCAAGATCGTTTCCGTTGCCGTAGCGGCCAACGGCGGCAAATCCGTTGCGGAAGATTCAGCCAGAGCCAAAGTCAGGGTGGCGGATGGGATCGGGGCAAGCGGGATGGAAAACGGGAAGATGTCAGGGAAAAGCCAGAGGAAAGCGATCAGGGATAAGAACAAAAACAGGATGACCGAAGCGATCAGCCCATTTCCGCGCTTCGGCCTCGGAGCGGACTCAGCCGGGGGCTGGGTCGCCGTTACCGGAGCCAGGGAAACGTCCGGGCGCCCAGCAACGGTCGGCATCTGGCCGGTAACTATCCCGGCAGGCATGGCCGGCAGCGGCAGGATGGCAGGGCTGTCCTGTGATGGCGCGGCCCGCAGGAGTGCCTTTTCAAGGTCAGCCACCAGCGCAGCCCCGCTCTGGTAACGATCCTGCGGCAGCTTGCTGAGGGCTTTGAGCAAGACTGATTCGGCGGCCACATCCAACTGCGGATTGAGGCTGCGCGGCGCGGGCGGCGGCTGGGTAATGTGCTGAAGGGCGACACTGGTCGGCGAGGGGTCGTCGAAAGGAACAACACCGGTCAGCATCTCGAACAGGATCACGCCCAGCGAGTACAAATCCGACTGTGGGACGACATCCGATGAGCGGCGGGCCTGCTCCGGGGAAATGTAATGGGGCGTGCCAAAGGCCTCGCCGCTGGAGCCTTCCTGCATATCCAGCGCCAGACCAAAGTCGCCCAGCACGATCCGTCCATCGTTGGAAACCATCACATTGGAGGGCTTCACGTCGCGGTGAATGACGCCATGTTTATGGGCATAATCCAGCGCGCTGGCAACAGAGCGCGCGATCCGCAAAACATCCTGTGGCGGCATCAACTCACCCTGGGCGGCATAACCCGCCAGGATGCTGGCCAGGTCCTGGCCGTCAATGAATTCCATGGCGTAAAAATACAAACCATCCTGGTCGTCAGCATAGTAAATCTGGATGATGTTTTCATGCCGCCAGCGAGCCACGGAGCGGGCTTCCTTGACAAAGCGTTGGGCATAGACCGGTTTACCGCGATAACGGGCATCGATCACCTTGATCGCAACCGGACGCTGAAGTTTAACATCCTGCCCATAATAGACCTGGGCCATGCCGCCGCGTCCGAGGACACGCTCGATGAGAAAATTTGCCAGTTGGCGTCCGATCAGGGGGTCAGTGTTCATGGCGATACTCTCCGAAGGAAATGGGTTCGACGGCTGGCGATGGTAATGCGTTGCAAATCACGGATGTACTGATTAAACCCATCGGCATAAGAATCGAGGTAATCCTGGGTGACCTGGCAGGCCAGGTCGGCGCGACCGAAAGTATGCAGGGCGGCCACATGCGGACGGAAATCGCGCAGGGTGACACGCAGCACTCCACGCGAGTCGGTCAGGATGCCCCATGCCAATTGTTTTTGCTGGTTGTCGTCTTTGGCGGTTACAAAACGGGTCAAGGTGCTGGTCGGGATGACCGCGCCAACATTCGAGAAGACTTCGCGGCCCTTGAGCAGGTTATTAAGTGTCTCGAAACGCTCCGGCACTTTATCGAGCAGGCGCTGCAACGGGACCGGCATGTGCGCCAGCATTTTAATCGCTCCGACACTGGCGCTCTGACCTTGAATGGCGATCTCTTTCCACTTGTTCAGGATAACGCCAAAACCGGCCAGGCTGGCCAGGTAGGTACGTTGAAGCTGGTCGAATTCGGCATAAACAACAGAACGGTCACCGGATGTGTTCTCGTAGTTACCCAGGGCCTGCAAGACGCTCTGGTGCAGGTGGAGTAAATCTAATTCGGCCAGCGGGACTTCGAGGCTGAGCGGGTAGAGTCTTTCGCGCGGCGAATTGCGGCTGGCATCCATCGGAATGAGCATGGAGGGGTTGGCGGTACGTGAATCATCGAGATTCTTACGGAGCGAATCAGCCAGGACGCGCTGGTCCCGTCCCTGGCTGGCAAAAGTTTCCAGCGCCGAAACGAGGTCAGCAGATGGACGGTAATGAGCAGCATGAATGGCGCGATACAGCACCAGCAAATCATTGACTGTTAATTGTAATTGGCTGTTGCGCTGTTTAAAAAGACGCCGCAGTGTGGCGCAAGGCTTGAGCAAAATGCGATCCGTCTCCGCGCCGGATTCAACCGTCACTGTGGCTTGTTTGGCGCACACGGCCAGGTCGGCGGGTGCGGGAGACAGATTCAGCGTGGTGAAAGCCAGATCAACGGCGGAACGGGCAGCGGGAAGTGTGCTGAGATAAACCGCCCAGGATAAAGCCTCATTGGTCAGGATCTCGGCCAGGGCTGCGCCCAAAATCCCGTCAAAAAAGATGTGAGATTGGTCGAAAACAAAAGTGCTGCCGGTCTGAAAAACGGTCAGGGCATGGCTGCCAACTCCACGCTCAGCCTGGCGCAGTTCGGTCAGGGACAGGTGGGCGGGGCGCGAATCAAAGTTAAGCAAGATGGGGGCAAAACGCAAGGCTTGCAGGTTTTCGAGCAGTGCCGGGCTGAGTTTGCGCAGCAAGAGCGGCCAGGCGGCGCGGCGGATGCGCGCAAACGGCAGCAGGTTGGCAGGCTCACCCGGCTGACTGGCGATCAGGGCGGCCACCTGCTCGCGGGCGGTTTCGGCATCGAGCAGGTTGGATGTGCCTGGAGCGCAAACGGGAATCAGGTAATAGCCGCCGCGATAAACCAACCCCACCTGCGCCTGGGAAAGATGAAAAGGGGTGCGGGTTTCGCCGTACGGGCCAGGTTCAAGGCAGGCCAGGATGGACATCTGTCGCTGGTAAGCAGCCAGGTCAGCCTGGGCAGTCTGTTCCAACTGGTTACGCCACGCCGCGCGGGTCTCTTCGGGCAGGTCCCCCAGAGGTTCAGCCAGGAATTGCTCGAATTTCAGGCGGCGATAGGCCGGGTAATCGTAGCGGGCAGCTTCGGCATCGCGGCGATATGGACGTTGGATCTCCCATTCGCGGTATAAGCGAGCGTAACGGGCAGAATCGGGCTGGAGGGCGGTCAACTCACGCAAGAGTTTGGTCGCAACCCGCTCACGCCATTCGATTTCGAGCAGGTCATCGTACTGGTGCAGGCTGGAAACCACCGCCATGACCCAGGCAGTGATGCGGTCCAGTTCTGACAGGCGCAGGCCATGCTGTTCGAGCGATGTGTCAAAGCCGTGCGTTTCGGTAACGTGGCGGGCTGTGTCTTCGCGCAAGGCATAGTCCACGTAAAACTGCCAGGCCCCTTCGGGAAAGGACGAATCGGGATCTTTGCCCGCCAGGTTGAGCAAGTTTTGATAACCCCAGATAACCGCAGCCGGGCCTGCAAAAAATGCGCCATAGGCGGCGCGATCAAGGATTTGCTCAACACCTTTGAAAAGGATATTGATATGCTGGTGCATGGTTTTGGCGGGCAGATACTGGCCGGGAATGCGCGCCAGCCCGCTCAGAATCATACCTGGAACGTTGCCCGCCGGTACGATCTGGGCAGTCAGATCGACCACTGCGTCGATTTCGGGCAGGGATAAACGCGAAAGCGCGCGAATCTCCGGCGAATGCGCAATCGTACGCAGGTCGTTGGCGGTTTTGGTGGAGGCTTGCAGGTAGCTGGCGGGCAGGCTCATTGGGCGTGGTTGATGAAATCAGGTATGGTTAAACGAAGTGATTATACAACAACCTGCCCCAAGGTAAATTTTTCGTAAAAGTACCCATTTGGGGCATAAAAAATGCTTGTTTAGACAAAAAAACTCGATATAATAGGCCAATTTTACCCATTGTAAATGGCTGGATAACCTCGGGGGCGCTGGTTGTCACCCAAGCCTGCCTACAAATTTTACATCTCGTTCAAATATTTTGCGCTGATGCAAAAGCCCGGATATGTCCGGGCTATTTTACAAATCAATAATTCTTAGCCTTTATTCGTGCCTGCCCAGGCAGTGCGATGCGCCACCCAATAATCTATCGACCTTATTCTTTTTATCGCAGAAGGAGAAAGACCATGAAAAACTCGGGAGGAGATGGCCAGCGACGGCAAACTGGACTACCACCTAAACAGGGGCTGTATGATCCGCGCTTTGAGCACGACGCCTGTGGAGTTGGCTTTGTGGCCGATATCAAAGGCCGTAAATCACACGAGGTTGTCCGCGACGGGCTGACCGTGCTCAAAAACGTGACCCACCGCGGCGCGCGTGGTTCGGAGGCCAACACGGGCGACGGCGCGGGGATGATGATTCAAGTCCCGCATAAGTTTCTGCAAAAGATAGCTGAAATTAAAGGGTTTAATTTGCCCGAGCCAGGGCAATACGGGGTAGGCATGGTTTACCTGCCGCGCAACGAAATCCACCGCCGGGCGATCCGTTTACATTTTGAGAAGATCATTGAAGCCGAGGGCCAGCGCGTCATCGGCTGGCGGACGGTGCCGACCAAGAACTTCGAGCTGGGCGAATCGGCCAAACGCTCCGAGCCAAAAATGCGTCTGGTGCTGATCGAGCGCAACCCGTCGATCAGCGATGACATGGCCTTCGAACGCAAACTGTACGTTATCCGCAAGCGCGCCGAGAATGAGATCCGTTACGGCGGGCGATTCGAAGGCGGCGAATACTTCTACATCCCCAGCCTTTCTTATAAAACCCTGGTCTACAAGGGCATGCTGGTCTCGGACCAGGTCGAAAACTACTTCCCCGACCTGAGCGACCCGGACATGGAAAGCGCCATCGCGCTGGTCCATTCGCGCTTCAGCACCAACACCTTCCCCAGTTGGGAACGCGCCCACCCCTACCGCTACGTCATCCATAACGGCGAGATCAACACCCTGCGCGGCAACGTCAACTGGTTCCGCGCCCAGGAAAACATGTTCGAGTCCGAGCTGTTCGACGCCGACATTAAAAAGGTCATCCCGATCATCGGGCAGGACGGCAGTGACACGGCCATGTTCGACAACGTGCTCGAATTCCTGGTAATGGCCGGGCGCTCGCTGCCGCACGTCATGCTGATGATGATCCCCGAACCCTGGTCGCATCATGAAACGATGCCCGACGACAAGCGCGCCTTTTACGAGTATCACGCCAATTTAATGGAACCCTGGGACGGTCCGGCGGCGATGGGCTTTTGCGACGGCTTCCAGGTTGGGGCACTGCTCGACCGCAACGGCCTGCGTCCGGCGCGCTATTACGTCACTACCGACGATAAGATCGTGATGGCCTCCGAGGTCGGGGTGCTGGACATCCCGCCCGAAAATGTGGCCTACAAGGGCCGCCTGGAGCCGGGCAAAATGCTCTTGGTGGATACCCGCCAGGGACGCATCATCAGCGACGAGGAACTCAAACGCCAGATGGCGCACACCTACCCGTACCGCGACTGGCTCGACAAATATCAGGTGTCGCTCTCCGATCTGCCGCCCGCCCGCCCCGAATGGCTGACTGCCGCCGACCATAAATCAACCTTCCAGCGTCAGCAAATTTTCGGGTACACCGAAGAAGATCTTCGGGTCGTCCTGACCCCCATGGCGCAAAACGCCATCGAACCGGTCGGCTCAATGGGCAATGACGCCGCTTTGGCGGTCTTATCCAACAAACCCAAATTGCTCTACAGTTATTTCAGACAGTTATTCGCGCAGGTCACCAATCCGCCGATCGACGCCATCCGCGAGGAGATCGTGGTCGCAACCGAGGTCATGGTCGGCGCGGAAACCAACCTGCTCAAGCCGATCCCGCAAAGCTGTCACCAGATCCGGCTCGATTATCCGATCCTGACCAACGAGGAACTGGCCCAACTGCGCCACTCCAAGATTCCCGGCTTTATGAGCGCCTGCCTGCCGATCCTGTTCCGGGCCGGGTCGGGCGGAGCCGGGCTGGAGCGGGCGTTGGATGAACTCTTCGCAGCGGCAGACGCGGCGATTGTGCGCGGTGTCAACCTGCTGGTTCTCTCTGACCGGGGCGTCGACCGCGAGCATGCGCCGATCCCCGCGCTGCTGGCCGTGGCCGGTCTGCATCATCACCTCGTCAGACAGGGCACACGCACCCAGGTCGGCCTGATCATCGAAAGCGGCGAACCGCGCGAAGTGCATCACTTCGCCGCGCTGATCGGTTACGGCGCGACGGTCATCAATCCCTACCTGGCCTACGAGGCCATCGACGACCTGATCGCGCAAAACATCCTGACCGGCATCAGCCGCGAAAAGGCCGCCCAGAACTACGTGAAAGCCGCCATCAAGGGCGTGGTCAAGACCATGTCGAAGATGGGCATTTCAACCATCCAGAGCTATTGCGGGGCGCAGATCTTCGAGGCGCTCGGCGTGCACCAGAGCGTGATCGACAAATATTTCACCTGGACACCCTCGCGTATCGGCGGCATCGACCTGGATATCATCGCCGAAGAGGCCACCCTGCGCCACAAACCGGCCTTCGCCGATCGCTCGGTCAACGGACACACCCTGCCGACCAGCGGCGAGTACCAGTGGCGCAGCGAGGGTGAGCATCACATGTTCACCCCGCAGGCAGTGCATGCTTTGCAAAAATCGACCCGCAGCAATAATTACGGGCTGTTCAAGCAGTACAGCCAGATCATCAACAACCAGACCAAAAAGCTGGGAACCCTGCGCGGGCTGTTCGAACTAAAACCGGCCCGTGAGCCAATCGAAATCGAAGAAGTCGAATCAGTCGAAGAGATTTGCCGACGCTTCAAGACCGGCGCAATGAGCTTCGGCTCGATCAGCCAGGAAGCGCACGAAGCCCTGGCGATCGCCATGAACCGTCTCGGCGGCAAGAGCAACACCGGCGAGGGCGGCGAAGACTCAGCCCGCTACACGCCCGATGAAAACGGCGATTCGCGCAACAGCGCCATCAAACAGGTTGCTTCGGCGCGCTTCGGCGTGACCAGCGAATATTTGGTGAATGCCAAAGAAATCCAGATCAAGATGGCCCAGGGCGCAAAGCCCGGTGAAGGCGGGCAGCTTCCGGGGCGCAAGGTTTACCCGTGGGTGGCCAAAGTCCGCCACTCGACGCCCGGCGTGGGACTGATCTCCCCGCCGCCGCACCATGATATTTACTCAATCGAAGACCTGGCCGAGCTGATCCACGATCTGAAGAACGCCAACCCTGCCGCCCGGATCAGCGTCAAGCTGGTCTCGGAAGTCGGCGTGGGAACCGTTGCGGCGGGCGTTGCCAAGGCCCACGCGGACGTGGTGCTGATCAGCGGTCACGATGGCGGCACGGGCGCATCGCCCGTCAGCAGTATCAAATATGCCGGCCTGCCCTGGGAATTGGGGCTGGCCGAAACCCACCAGACGCTGGTGCTGAACGACCTGCGCAACCGGATCGTCGTCGAGACGGACGGCCAACTCAAGACCGGGCGGGATGTTGTCATTGCGGCCCTGCTCGGCGCGGAGGAGTTCGGCTTCGCCACCGCCCCGCTGGTGACTCTCGGCTGCGTGATGATGCGCGTCTGCCACCTGGACACCTGCCCAACCGGGATTGCCACCCAGAACCCGGAACTGCGCAAGAATTTCGACGGCGACCCGCAGTCTGTGGTCAACTTCATGCGTTTCATCGCCCAGGAAGTGCGCGAGATCATGGCCGAGTTAGGCTTCCGGACCATCGAAGAGATGGTTGGGCGCTCCGACAGGCTGGAAGTCCGCCGCGCAGTCAATCACTGGAAAGCCAAAGGGCTGGACCTGTCCGAGATTCTCTATCGCCCGGACGAGGCCGAAGAAGGCCGCAACACCTGCCAGGTCAAGCAGGAACATGGCTTGGAGAAGACCCTCGACAAACGCATCCTGCTCGACATCTGCCGCCCGGCGCTCGAAAAAGGCCAGCCGGTCAACGTCACCCTGCCGATCCACAACGTCAACCGCGTGGTCGGGACGATGCTCGGCAGCGAAGTCACCCGCCGTTACGGCGCAGCCGGTTTGCCGGAAGACACCATCCGCCTGCATCTGCAAGGCTCAGCGGGACAAAGCTTCGGGGCGTTCGTTCCGAGCGGCATCACGCTCGAGTTGGAGGGCGATTCCAACGATTACGTTGGAAAAGGCCTTTCGGGCGGAAAAATCATCGTTTATCCGCCGCATGGCTCGACCTTTATGGCCGAGGAAAACATCATCATCGGCAATGTGGCCCTGTACGGCGCGACCAGCGGCCAGGCCTACATCCGCGGCGTGGCCGGCGAGCGCTTCGCGGTCCGCAACAGCGGCGCGACGGCGGTGGTCGAGGGCCTGGGCGACCACGGCTGCGAGTACATGACCGGCGGACGCGTGGTGGTGCTGGGCAAGACCGGCCGCAATTTCGCGGCGGGCATGTCTGGCGGCATCGCTTACGTGCTCGATGAAAAAGGCCAGTTCGCGGAAAATTGCAACAAAGAAATGGTCGACCTGGACAAAGTCGAGTCGCCCGAAGAATTGGCCGAGTTGCAGGCGCTGATCGACTGCCATGTAACCCTGACCGGCAGTGAGTTGGGCCAGCGCGTGCTCAAAAATTGGAAGTCGCTCGCGCCACGCTTTGTCAAAGTCATGCCCAAGGATTACAAACGGGCCCTGCTGGCCTTCCAGGAAGTCGAAGCGGCCGGCTTGAGCGGCGAGGCCGCCGTCATGGCAGCATTCGAGATGAATAAAAACGATGTTGCGCGCGTGAGCGGCAACTAACCCCACCCCCTCCCGGCCTCCCCCAAATTCCAAAGTGCGGAATTTAGGGGAGGGGCAGATAACCGCAGGCCGGGAAGAGGGCCGCTTTAGGAGAACGATTATGGCAAAACCAACCGGTTTTATGGAATACCAGCGGGAAAATCCCCCCGACCGCGCGCCACAGGAGCGCATCAAAGATTGGAACGAGTTCCACCTGCCCGTGCTCGATGAGAAACTGCAAACCCAGGGTGCGCGCTGCATGGATTGCGGCATCCCGTTCTGCCACACCGGCGCGCTGATCAGCGGCATGGCGGCGGGCTGCCCGGTCAACAACCTGATCCCTGAATGGAACGACCTGGTCTACCGCGGACACTGGCGGCTGGCCCTCGAACGCCTGCACAAGACCAACAACTTCCCCGAATTCACCGGACGGGTCTGTCCCGCGCCGTGCGAGGGGTCGTGTACCGCCGGTCGCATGGGCGACCCGGTCAGCATCAAGAGCATCGAATGCGCCATCGTCGACAAGGGCTTCGAAGAAGGCTGGATCGTGCCCGAGCCACCGCCCTTCCGCAGCGGCAAAAAGGTGGCTGTGGTCGGCTCCGGCCCGGCGGGATTGGCCGCCGCCGCGCAGTTGAACCGCGCCGGTCACCTGGTGACGGTTTACGAACGCGCCAACCGCATCGGCGGACTGCTGACCTACGGCATCCCGAACATGAAACTGGACAAGAAGATCGTTCAACGCCGGGTGGATCTGCTCGCAGCCGAGGGCGTGACCTTCGTAACCGGGGTCGAGATTGGCAAGGACAAACCCGCCGAGGAACTGCGCGATGATTTCGATGCGGTCATCCTGTGCGGCGGGGCAACCCAGCCGCGCGACCTGCCGATCGAAGGCCGCGACCTGAAAGGCATCCACTTTGCGATGGAGTTTTTACAGGGCAACACCCGTCACCTGCTCAACGGCAGCACCCCCAAGGTCGGCTGGGAAGAACGATCCGGCTATGGTGAATTGATCAGCGCCGAGGGCAAGGATGTGATCGTGATCGGCGGCGGCGACACCGGCACCGACTGCGTCGGCACCTCCCTGCGACACGGCTGCAGCAGCCTGGTCCAGCTCGAAATCCTGTCGCAGCCGCCCGACAGCCGCGCCGCGGATAATCCCTGGCCCGAGTGGCCCAAGGTCTACAAGCTGGATTACGGCCAGGAAGAATACAAGGCCCTGTACGGGGCCGACCCGCGCCAGTATACCGTCACTGCCAAGCGCTTTGTCGGCGACGAGGCGGGCAACGTCAAGGAAGTCCACACGGTGCAGGTTGAGTGGGTCAACGAGAACGGCCGCTTCAGCCCGCGCGAAATCCCGGGCACGGAACAGGTTCACCCGGCCCAACTCGTGCTGCTGGCGATGGGCTTCCTCGGCCCCGAAGAAACCGTTCTGGGCAAATTGAAGGTCGAGCGCGACGAACGCGGCAACGCCAAAGCCGAGCACGGCAAATTTGTCACCAGCCTGCCGGGAGTCTTCGCCGCCGGCGACATGCGCCGCGGACAAAGCCTGGTGGTCTGGGCGATCAACGAAGGCCGCGGCGCCGCGCGCGAATGCGACCGGTTCTTGATGGGGAGTACGGTGTTGCCGTAAGAGATAGAGCAATTTAACCGCGAAGGCCGCGAAGAACGCCAATTTTTTTGGTTTTCTTTGCGGCCTTCGCGTTCTTCGCGGTTCGATTAAGTTTTAATTTCCAGTCAGGTGTTTCAGCGCAGCCGCCAGGACCCCCACCGCTTTCGTGTACTCCCCCAAATCAATATGCTCGTTCGGCGTGTGGTCGAGGGCCGAGTCGCCGGGGCCGTAGACCAGGGCCGGGCACTGCCAGACGGGGGCAACGATGTTCAGATCGGCGGTCCCGGTCTTGTAGACGAATCCGGGTGTGCCGCCCGTGGCGCGGATCCCGTTCAGGAAGGCGCGCACCAATACCGAGTTTTTCTCGCAGGCCCAGGCCGGGATCGGGTATCCGACCGGCTCAACAAAGACCCTGAAGGTTTCAGAAACCTTTAGGGTCTCGTTTAACTTCTCGTACCAGGCATCCGGGGGCAGATCAACCGGCAGGCGCGCGCCGATGCTCAGGCGCGCCCACTGCTCCAGGCCGTCGCTGCCCGAGTCCATGCCGCGCAAACTGAGCAAAAGCTGCTCGAAAACCTTCTGGCGGCCTTGATTAAAGGAGTCGCCAAAAGCCTTGACCGCCAGCCAGGTCTCAACGGCCGTCTCACAGGCCGAGGCCCCGGCATGGGCGCTATGGAACTGCTCGGCGTGGACGGTGACATTCGCCCAGACTGAGCCCTTGTAGCCAAGCGCCATCCTGTCCCAGCGGTTGGGTTCGCCAACCACCAGAAAGTCCGGGCGATATTTATCCACGAGATAACGTGCCCCGTCCGAATCGGTTTCCTCGCCAACCGCCCCGATCACCACAATTTGCCAGCCATCGACTGCTCCAACGGATGCCGCGCCATCGACGAAACAGGCCAGCGGGCCTTTGGCGTCGACCGAGCCGCGCCCGTAGAATTTCCCATCTTCGATGCGCGGTTCGATCTGGCCGGGAACGGTGTCGATGTGCCCGAGCAGGATGACCTGCTTTGGGCCACTGCCCCATAAACCGACGGCGTTGCCCGCCTCGTCGCGGAAGGCTTTTCCTGCGCCGAGGGACTGCATGCGCGCCACGAGCCAGTCCACCACTGCACGTTCTGCGCCGGAGGGGCTGAAATGCGTGACCAGCCCGAGCAGGGTTTCCGGAACGCTACTCAGCGGCGCTGTCATTGTTGAGCACCTCGCCAATCGCCTCGACCACCCGGTCGAGTTGTTCGTAAGTGATGACCAGCGGCGGCAGCAAGCGGATGGTGGTCAGCCCGGCGTTCAGGGCCAGGATTTTCTTGTCTTGCAGGGTGCGGATGTAGGGCATAACTTTTTGCTTCAATTCGATCCCGACCATCAGACCCAGTCCGCGCACTTCGCGGATCAGGGGCGCATCGAGTTCGCGTAGTTTCTTCATCAAATATTCGCCCTTGGCGGCGGCCTGGCCGGGCAGTTCTTCCTCCTCCATGGCGGTCAGCGCGGCAACAGCGGCGGCGCACGAGAGCGGATTGCCGCCAAAGGTCGAGCCGTGCGCGCCGGGGGCCAGGTTTTTGACCGTCGGCGCAAGCAAAACCGCCCCCATCGGCACCCCGCCCGCCAGCGACTTCGCGCAGCACAACATATCAGGCTGGACTCCGGTATGTTGAACGGCGAACAGCTTGCCGGTGCGTCCGAATCCGCTCTGGACTTCATCCACGATCAGCAAAGCGCCCTTTTCGTCACAGATCCGGCGGGCGGCCTGCATGTAGGCCACATCCGCCGGGTAAACACCGCCCTCGCCCTGGACAACTTCGATCAGAAAAGCGGCTGTTTCCCCGGTGATGGCCTTTTCGAGAGCTTCGATATTGTTGAACGGGACGTGACTGAAGCCCGGCACGAGCGGCTCGAAACCTTCGCGGTATTTTTTGTTGTGGGTGGCCGAAAGCGCACCGAGGGTGCGGCCGTGGAAGCCGCGCATGGCGGCCACGATCTGGCTGCGCCCGGTGGAGAGCCGCGCAAATTTGATGGCGGCTTCGTTCGACTCGGTGCCGGAGTTGCAGAAGAAGACCCGGTCGAGGCCCGGCACGAGGGTACCCATTTTATCCATCAGGGCGGCGCGCTGATCGTTGTAGAAGGTTTCGAAGAGGGTGATCAGTTTGGTGGCCTGGTCGGCGATCGCGGCGGCCACTTTGGGGTGAGCGTGGCCGAGGTTGGCAACGCCGTGCCCGGAGTTGCAGTCGATATACTCGACGCCGTCGATGTCAAAGAGCAACGCGCCCTTTCCGCGGACGAAGATGATCGGTTGTTTGCCGTACAGGCCGGAGGTGTGTTTGGATTCGATCTCAATAATATTCATAAAAACTCCTAAAATAACAAGCCCTGAGCGGAGGGTCGAGTAGTTCTGAGCACAGCGAAGGACGTATCGAGACCCGCAGTCGAAGGGCGGCTTCACTGGTAAATTGTTTGCAACAAAACCGTCCTTCGACTGCGCTTCGCTCCGCTCAGGACTTGATGTATTTACTCCATCACCGTGCCGTTACCAGAGAGCGCATTCGAAATGGGATTCTCGACCCGGCCGTCGGCGATGAGGACGCGTTTGACGCCGCCCTGCAGGGCTTCCTGCGCGCCGAGGACTTTTTTCTTCATGCGGCCTTCGGCGAACTGGATGGCCTCGTCGAGCTTGGACTGCGGCAGATTCTTGATCAGGGTGCTTTCATCGGGGAATTTTCGCATTAAACCGGGGACAGCAGTCAGCAGCAGCAGGTTTTCCGCCTTGAGCGCACCCGCCACCATCGCAGCGGCGCGGTCGGCATCGACGTTGAGGGCTTCGCCGTTCTGACTGCAAGCCACCGGAGAAACCACCGGCAGATAACCCGCATCCAGCAGCAGATTGAGCAGCCCGGCATTAACCGATTCGATCTTGCCGGTGTAATCGTCGCGGATGATCTTGCGTTTGCCATTCTCGATCGACTGGATCGATTCCTTGCGGTTGGCGAGCAGCAGCCTGCCGTCCAGGCCGCTCAAGCCGAGGGCGTTGACTCCCAGCTTTTGGAGCTGCTCGACCAGCAGGGTATTGACCTTGCCGTTGACCGCCATGCAGAAGACTTCGAGCGTGCCCCGATCGGTGTAACGCGAGGTGTAACCGGATGGCGATGTGATGAAATGGGGCGGGGTGCCGAGCGCTTCGCCGAGGGCATTCGCCTCCGCCGAGCCGCCGTGCACCAGCACCAGGCGCTGACCTTCGGCGAGCAGCTTGGCGGCGTCCTGACAGATCGCGGAAAAATCCACGCCCTCGGTGCCGCCGAGTTTGACTACGGTAATAGATGAGTTCATAAAACCTCAATTCAGAATGCAGAATGATGAATGAAGAATGAAAAGCAAAGTGCAGAAAAATAGATCACCATAAATTAAAAATGGTTTTATTCTGCACTCTGCATTCTAAATTCTGCATTTTAGATGGGGTGCAATCCGGAGAATTCCAGCCCCAGCGTTTCCTCGAGGCCGAACATCAGGTTCATGCACTGCACGGCCGAACCGGCTGCGCCCTTCATCAGGTTGTCGATCGCGCAGATGGTGACCACGTGGTGGTTGTCCATGTCGAGATCGAAGCTGATATCGGCGTAATTCGAACCGGCCAGGATCTTCGGCTCAGGCACGCGGTAGACTCCGCGCTGCTCTTTGACAACCCGGATAAACGGGTTTTCGTTGCTCAATGCGCGGTAGGCTTTCCAGAGTTCTTTGGGGGTCACACCGGGCTTGACGAAGGCATGCGCCGTTGCCAGAGCACCGCGCACCAGGTCGACCGAGGTCATCGTCAGGGTGGCGTTGACCAGCCCGAGTTCCTGGATCACTTCGGCCGTGTGACGATGCCCATAGGCCGAAAAAGTACGGATCACGTTGCTGCGTTCCGGGTGGTGCGAACCGGGATTGCCCTCCGCGCCGCCCTCTGAAGAGCCGACCTTGATCTCGACAAAGATATTCTGCTGCAGGTCGATCAGCCCGGCTTTGACCAGCGGCAGCAGCGCCAGGTTGGTGGCGGTGGCATTGCAACCAACTCCGCTGGCGTAGGTGGCCGTTTTGAGTTCCTCGCGGTGGATTTCGGGCAGGCCATAAACAAATTTCCCCAGCCATTCGGGGGCTTTATGATCTTCGCCGTACCACTTTTTGTAGGCCGCCGGGTCTTTTAAACGGAAATCCGCCGAAAGGTCGACGATCTTGCCAGCCAGCGCAGCATACTTCTCAATTTCCTTCTGGGCCTGTCCGTGCGGCGTGGCCAGGAACAGGACATCCACCTCGCTGATCTCTTCAGGCGAAACAAAGGTCAGGTTGATCTGTTTGCGCAAGTTGGGGTGCGATTGATAGATATATTCACCCATTTTGGCGCGTGAAGTGGCAAAAATGATTTCAACTTGCGGGTGGGCATTCAACAGGCGGATCAGTTCCCCGCCCGCATAGCCCGACCCGCCGATAATTCCTGCTCGGATCATAGGACGGTAACCTTTCCTCGCGCCACATCGGCGGTGAAGTCAACAATCATGCCGGGGATGTCGATGCCGGTGGTCGGCATCAGTGAGTGAAACTCCATCGTATGATTGATCTCGTTGATCAGATAACCCCGGTCGGGGTGTTCGAGTATGTCCACGGCCAGCACGCCGCCGCCGACGGCCTGGGCTGCGCGCACGCACAACTCGTCCAGCTCGGGGGTCAGCGGGCAGATCTCGCCCTCGCCGCCACGGGCGGTGTTGGTGATCCAGTGCTCCGAACGGCGATAGATCGCCGTCACGGTGCGGTCCCCGGCTACAAAGGCGCGGATGTCGCGGCCAGGCTTGCGGATGTATTCCTGGATGTAATAAACCGAGTGCTGCACCGAGCCGAGCATATCCTTGTGTTCCAGCACGGCTTCGGCGGCATCGCGGTCGTTGATCTTGGCCAGCAAACGGCCCCACGAGCCGACAACCGGCTTGAGAACAACCGGGTAACCCATCTTCTCGATCGTCTCAATCGCCGCTTCAGGCGAAAAAGCGATGTGCGTTTCAGGTTGGGGCAGGCCGGCGCTGGCCAGGGCCGCGCTCGTCGCCAGCTTGTCGCCACAGGTTTCGGAGACCCGCGCCGTGTTGACGGTCGGGATGCCCCAGGCGTTTAAGATCCGCAGGGCGTTCAGGCCAGATGTATAACTGATGCTGCGCTCCAGAATGGCGTCATATTGCCGCCAGGGCGAAGGATCATCCAGATTGAACTGGATTTTTCTATCATCCAGCCGGTCATAATCGATGCCGCGCGCTTCAAGGGCGGCGAAGATCCATTTCTCTTCAACCCGCACGCGCGAAAAAAGGACGCCAATCCGCAAGCGTGTCATTATTCGCCCCAGTCTTCTTCTTCCATGGGAGCAAGCTCCAGCTTGGCGGGGTTCAGGGCGATGATCTCAAGATCCACGCCGCAATCGGGGCAGACGATGATCTCGTTGACTTCGGCGTTAGCAGCCAGGGTTACAACAGCTTCACATTCAGGGCAAAAGGCGTTCATGTTTTTTTCTCCTTGTTAGGTAATTGGTGGTTAGTGATTGGTAATTTCCTAATGCCTGTCATTTCGAAGGAGCCGTGCAACGGCGACTGAGAAATCTTGCACATCGTTCTTAAGATTTCTCGCTATCGCTCGAAATGACAAACACTATCAAAATTACAACCTTATTTTTGCGCAAACAGACGGTATTTCTATTTTTTAGTGCAAACAGAAGCGGTTTCTAATCGCTCTGCGAAGCCAAAACAGTACCTTTCCAAGCACAAAGCCAGTTCCGCTGAAAATTGCTTTTGGCTTAGCAAGT